>NZ_JBICTU010000040.1:0-53877 GCF_043197795.1 Sphaerisporangium sp. NPDC049003 | reverse complement strand
CCATCGCAACCAGATACGACAAACTCGCAGTCCGCTACCAAGCCGCCATCCACATAACCGCGATCAACGACTGGCTCACCAGGCTTTGAGACAGGGCCTAGCCCTGGACGACCTGCCCTGGCCGGCCGAGATCATCGCCGACCACAGCTGGCCCGGCACGTCCACCACGGTAATGCGGCTGCGCAAGCCCGACGGGCACCAGATGATCGTCAAACGCAACACCAGCTCCGACAGCTTCCAACGCGAGTACCGAGCCCTGGCCCACTGGACGCCCGTCCTGACCTCACAGGCCCCTCAACTCATCGACGTTGACGAGCGGCGCCAGACCCTTCTGATGACGGCAGTCCCCGGCCGGCCGCTGTCGACCCTGATCCTGACCGCCGACCAGGAGCGGGAGGCCTACCGGCAGGCCGGCCAGATCCTGCGCGCGCTGCACCAGGCTGGTCCCCGCCGCACCCTGTCCTCCTTCGGCCGTGACCGCGCCACCTACATCCGCGCCCAGTTCACCCACGGCATGGATCCACTCACCCCCGCCGAGATCGACCTCACCCACCAAGCCCTGGAACTCCTGGAGGCCATGCCCCCGCAACAAGCCCAGCCCTCCCATCTCGACTTCACCAGCCGCAACATCCTGTGGAACGACGAGCGATCCGCAGTCCTGGACTTCGAGACCAGCCGCTACGAAGCAGTCGGACGCGACTTCCTCCGCATCACCCAGCGCATCCTGCGCGACCGGCCCGATCTGCGCACCGCCTTCTACCACGGGTACGGCCGCGAACCCGACGCCGCCGAAAGAGAACTCATGCGGACCTGCGGCGTCACCGACGCCGCCGCCATCGTCGTCACCGCAACCGCAAACGGCCACCGAGCATTCGCCGCCGAAGCCCACCGTGCCCTCCGCGACGCGCTGCGCGCATGGCCGGCACCCGCGCCCGGCACCGCGGTCCCACATTCCTGAAACACCCATGACCGCTCTCGCGAACACACTGCCCCGAGGCCCACTGACCGGAGTGGTGGCGACCACAGACGTCCACTCCGCCCTCGATCACGCCGTACCACTACTCACTCACCTGCACCACACCCGCCCCCGCAGTTTGATCGTCGACAGCGGCGACTTCTTCGAGGGCCCGCACTATCAGCTCACCCGCGGCCGCGTGGAACGAGACATCCTCACCGAGCTCTACGACGTCATCGCACCCGGCAACCACGGCTGGACCCACCACTTCGACCCCGCCCTGCGCCGGATCACGGTGTGCGCGAACACCATCGACCGATCCACCGCAGCCCCACTCTTCCGTCCCCTCCACCATGCCCGGATCAGCGGCCGTCGCGTGGCCATCACCGCGGTCATCGGCGAGGGCGCCTTCGCCAGCATCGCGCCCGACCTGCGGGCCCACCATGACGTCATCAGTCCCATCTCCGCACTTCAACGCCTGCACCGCGCGCACCGCCACGAAGCCGACTCCTGGATCCTGCTCAGCCACAGCGGCTTCGCCCACGACATCGACCTCGCTCGGGAGTGCCCCTTCCTCGACCTCGTCTTCTCAGGACACTGCCACAGCAGCCGCAACGGCCCCACCCGGGTCGCCGGTGGCACCATCGTGGTCAAAGGGCGTGAACACGGCGCTGGTTACGCCACCGCCGAACTCCAACCCTCGGGCTGGACGGCGCGCTCACGCATCATGCCCCAGGCCGCGACCGCACCGGCGCAGCTGAATGCTCTCACCACACAGATCGCCAAGATCGACCAACAGCTTGATGAGTCCATCGGCCCTCTGCGTGAGCGGTGGCGAAACACCTCCCCCGACCCTGGCGAAGTCCTGGCCCGAACCGCTACTGCCATACGCGACCGCACGGGCGCCGGCGTCGTGCTCAACCACAGCGCACTGCGACAGAGGCACCTCCAAACCACCCTGACCAGACGACAACTCGCCGACCTGGCGCCCTACGACAACCGGCTCCTGTACGTCGACGTACAAGCTCACCACCTCGTCAACCTGCTGATAGAGATTGCCGCGCAAACCGGTCCACTCGCCGTAAGCCTCCACGACCGCCCGAGCGGCAGGCTGCTCACCACCGACTACCTCGCCCCCTACTTAGCCGACTCTGCCCACTCCGCGGATCTGCGGCTGAGCCACATCATTGGCGCAATATTGACCACCTCAGCCCCGTGGACAGCGATGGGATCGATGGACTGAGCGCGAGATAGTCGACACCATCCGCATAGCCGCCGACCGCTGGTTGGTGTCGCCTACAACTGCGTGGTGGCATAGAGGCGCGCTCGAGTGTTCATTGCTCCGTCCCGGGGTGTCGGGCCGTGCCCTCCCGGGCGGTTGTGGTGTTGCGCCGGCCTGGCGGAGGGCAACCCGGCTCTCGCTGCGCTCGTCCCGGCCGGGACACAGATCTTTTCCTCCTTCGTCGGAAAACATCTTGTCCACCCCGGACCGCCGGGTTGCCCACCGCGGGCGGCCGACGCATGGAGTTCTTCCGCCGGGAGGGCGGGCCCTCCGTCCTCCCCCGGACCGGAAGGGACACAGATCCATGACCACGCCTGCACCAGCCGAGGTGTTCACGACCCGGCACGCCGACCTGAAGGACCTGGTGACCCTGCTGCGCGACCAGCAGGGCCGCAAGGTCGACATCGTCGCCCCGCCCACCGCGCTGCGGGCCGAACGCGGTCACCTGATCATCTCCGGCACCGAGCCCATCCTGACCGCGACTGGTGTCACCACCACTGACGGCGTCTACCGGCCGACCGCCACGTGCGAGAAGGGCATCGCCGAGAAGCTCAAGATCCACCTGTCTTACCTGCGGAGATGCCGCGACGAGGCGATCGAGTTGTGGGACGTCAACGTCAACGGCTGGCTGGACCGGGTACCGCGCGACCACAAGTTCCTGATCCGCGGCTTCCGAGGTTCGGGTAGCGGACCCGGGGTCGCGCGGGCGCTGCTGTCGGACTCCTACAAGCGGGTCGATCACCTGGACGTGCTGACCGCCGCGCTGGACGGCGTGGAGCAGGCCGGGGTTCCGATCACGATCCAGGGCTGTGACCTGACCGAGCAGCGGATGTACGTGCGGGTCTACTCCCCGGCCGTCCAGGTGCTGGCGCCCAAGCTGCTGGAGGGCTACCGGAGCCCGTTCACCGGCGCCAGGGGCGCGGACAACCCGGTCGTCTGGGCCGGATTCGTGATCACCAACTCCGAGACCGGGTGCGGGGCCGCCGCGATCACCCCGCGGATCGTGTTCCAGGTCTGCGACAACGGCCACACCATCACCGCCGACTCCCACCGGACCGTGCACCTGGGCGGCAAGCTCGACGAAGGGGTCATCGACTGGAGCGGAGCGACCCACCAGAAGAACCTGGAACTCATCACCGCCAAGACCACCGACGCCGTCCGCCGCTTCCTGACCCCCGCCTACGTGCAGAAGATCGTGACCACGATGGAGGCCAAGGCCGGCGTCCCGATCGTCCGCCCGGCCGAGACCATCCAGAACCTCTCCCAGCACCTGCGCTTCTCCGACCAGCAGCAGGACGCGATCATGGGCCACTTCATCAAGGGCGGCGACCTCACCGCCGGCGGCGTGATGCACGCCGTCACCTCGGTCGCCCAGACCCTCGCCGACGCCGACGCCGCGCACGAGATGGAATCGCGCGCCCTGCAGGTCCTGCAGCTCGCCGCTCGCGGCTGACGCCTTCTTCCCGGCACCACCCTGGCCCCGCCCGGCCACCCGCCGGGCGGGGCTTTCGCATTCCCCGACCCCTTCACAGAAAGGTTAATGATGACGCGCCACCTTCGGGCCGTTCCCGCCTCTCCCGATGTCCGGGCCGCCCGACCGGCTTGCCTGAGTGATCCACCGAGCGAGGACGACGCCGAGATCTTCACCACCCGTGGCTTGGCCGGGGTTGTGTCGCGGGCCCAGCCCGGCGCCGAGGAGATCTGCGTGCAACGCTTCGAACGTGACGACGGAACGCTGATCATCTACATCGACGCCGGTGACATCGTCGTCTTTGTTTACGCCGGCCGGCCCACCGAAGCCAGCGCACGGGCCGGTGGCCAGCGCGACGCGGTCGTAGTGGACCTGCACCGGCGTACCGAGGCGGGCGAGCAGCGGCTGCACGTCCTGGTCGATGGTGCTCCCGCTCGACTGCTGAGGTTCGATCCCGCCCAGTTCCAGGTCCTCACGACCGCCGATCGCCGCAAGCGTGGGCTGGAGCTGGTGTGCGTCCGCTGCGGCAGCCGAGTCGAGACCGTGGCGCACCGTTTTCTCCACGTGTTGTTGGAGGCCGCCGCCGCGCACTCCTGCCCTCCCGGAAAGGGGGCTGAGTCGTGCGGTTGACCACCTACAACGGCGACCCTCTGCACAAGACGCCGGACACCGCCACGACCAGCGGATGGTGGTTCGTGCAGGAAGGCAGCCTGCACGTCAAGATGCACGATCGCTGGCGCGCGGAGGTCTGGTTGAACCCCGACCGGACGCACATGGCCCGGTTGAGGATCTACGACCATGACAGCGGCGCCGAATGGCTGGACGCCTCCTACTCCCGCGGTACCTGCGGCTCCGTCCCGTTCGAGCGTGCCGACCAGTTCATGCTGGAGGGCACGTTGCCCGGCTGGGGCGAGTGGCCCAGCGAACCCACCAGCAGCGGGCGCGTCCCGATGCCCACCTGCCTGTACTGCCAAGGCCCGGTCAGCCGCGCCGACCTGCTGGTCATCGGCTCCGGTCCCGCCCTGAGCAGGGTCTACCCCGAGCTCGCGGCGTGGGCGCCTCGCGCCCACCGCTCCTGCCACCAGGACCGCAAGCAGGAAGGGGCCGATGGCAACGCCCAGGCCGGCCCGCCGACGGCAACCGAGGGCGACTGCCCATGACGTCCTGCATTCGGGTCGTCAACTCCTTCCTCGGCGACGTCAGCGGCCCACCTACCACCCACGCCTCATTGATCGCCCATTGGCGGCCGACCGGCCGCCGCTCAGCCACCCGACACCGCAGAAAGGCATGTTAGTGAGTAACGACACCACCATTACCGTCGTCGGGAACCTCGTGGCCGACCCCGACCTCCGGTTCGTCCCCGTCCCCCGCGGGTTCGTGATTTCTGAAGGGTCTGTCCACTCGAACCCGGGGGTGGGCACCCGTGGATGAGCGTATCTGGATGCTTCGGTTCGGGAACTGGCGTGGGGCTCGGTCGGGGCGGTGGTGTCCGCGAGGAACGGCGGACGGGGTGGCTGCGAGGGCCGACCGCGCCGACTGTCGCGCCGCTGCCCCACCAAGCCAGGCCTTGGCCGCCTCGACGCTGGCCGATCTTCCTGTTCAGCCTCTTCCCCTCCAAGTGAAGGAGTAGCACCGTCATGTCCGTTGGAGACACCACCATTACCGTGATCGGGAACCTCACTGCCGATCCGGAGCTCAGGTTCAGTCAGCAGGGCGTCGCCGTCGCGGGATTCACCGTTGCGGCCTCCCGCCGGGTGTTCGATCAGGCGTCTGGTCAGTGGACCGACGGTGACACCTTGTTCATTCGGTGTTCGGCGTTTCGGCAGCTGGCCGAGAACGTTGTGGAGTCGCTGGCCAGGGGTTCACGGATCGTGGTCACCGGCCGGCTGCGGCAGCGTAGTTACGAGGACAAGGAAGGCATCAAGCGGACGGTCTTCGAGGTCGATGCCGAGGATGTTGGTCCGTCGTTGAAGTGGGCGACTGCCAAGGTCAACAAGGCTCAGCGTGATCGCGCCGCGCAGCCTGCCGACAGCCTCGCCCGGGAAACTGATCCGTGGGCCTTTGCGCCCGCTGCGACCGGCGGGTTCGGCGGGGGTTCGTCCAGCGAGCCGCCATTTTGACCGGGCTCGGGAGTTCGGTCATGGATGCGCGCACCTCACTCGAGCTCGTCGGTGCAATCCAGGTCAGGGTGGTTGATGGTCGCCGTGTAGCGTTCGGCACCGCCGATGGACAGCCCGAACAGATCGCAGAGCCGCCGGGTGTCGCCGCCGGTGGCGTGGGCTTCGTGCAGGATGCGGTCCTCACGGATGCGCTGGACCCGCATGCCGACCTTCTCGTTGACGTAGACGGTGCTGACCTGTCCGGTGCGTACGGCTGTGTAGACGTTGATGAACAGGTGGGGGTTGAGGGTCGTCGGCCATCGGGCGGCCCGGTGGTCGAGCCAGGCGGTCAAGCGCCGGCGGGCCAGGGCCGCCAGCAGGATGCTGCGGTCGCCGATGCGCAGCCGGACCCCGTCGAGGTCGGTGAGCAGCAGTTCACGCAGGTTATGGTTGCGCAGCCCGTGGAAGGCGGCCAGGGCCGTCATCGCGGCCCGGGCGGAGTCGTCGGAGTCCAGGGCTTGATGCAGCCCGGCGAGTTCGGCCAGGGGCAGCGGGTCGTTGGCCTCGGCTCTGCCGGTGCGGACACGGGTCATGGGGTTGGCGAAGATGACCTTCCGGCCTTTGAGGACCGTGAAGATCGACCGCAGGCCCTGGCCGACCGTGGCGCGCGCCGGTCCCTGGTGTGGGAGTGCGGCCAGGACGTCGCTGCGGGAGATCTCCCGCAGCGAGGTGTGACCGGCCGTGGCCCACGAGGTCAGGGTCGGCAACGCGAATCGCAGGTGGAGGCGGATGGTGGTGTGAGACCGCGGCAGCCGGCGCGGGGGGCTGGCGCTGCCGTCGCGCATCACCTGAAACCAGGTGCGCAGTTCGCCGGCCATCGGCTCGGGAAGCCCGCTGATCTTGTTGTGGAACCAGCCGGTCACCGAGGGTTCCCGGTCGTCGTTGAGCATGCCGGTCTCGGCGAGGATGTCCAGCACCGGCTGGGCTGCGAAGCGCTGGACCAACTCCAGGACCGCACTGGCCGTGATCGCAGCTCCCGGGGTGTCCTGAAGGGCGAGCAGGATACGGATCGCCGAGCGGGCGTCGACCTTGCGGGTGCGGCTCCAGCCGTAGCGGGTGGCGTGCTCGTCGGCGGCGAGCAGGAGCGCGGCGGCCAGGACGGGATCGCGGGGCTCGGGGACCTGGAGGTGCCCGCCGTTGCGCAGCCGGGTCAGGTCGCGGGCTGCGTCGAACAGCGTGAGCTGGCGATGCGGGACGGGATAGCCGGGCGGCAGGCCGATGCGGAGTGTGCCGGTGGAGGGGCGTGGCCGCTGCTGGTGGAAGGTATCGACGATGAACAGTTGCTGGCCGTGCCGGTTCGCCTCGGTCGCGGTGACGCCGCGGTGCAGGGTACGGACCAGTGCGGTCTGACGTCGGCACAACCGGCACAGGCCCTCGCCGTTCAACTCCGACCAGTCCCGGCAGGTGACGCACGCGCCTTCGCCCTTGGACACTCGGCGCCGCCAGCTTCGGCAGGCCTCACACAGCCAGCTGGTATGGCGGGTGGTGCCCCAGCCCAGGCAGCCCACGCACGAGTCGATGACGTGCGGGGCGAACCGGTGGCAGCGGCGGCACAGCCCGGCGGAGTAGTAGTCGCGGTCCGAGCCGCATTTGCGGCACGGCGGCGCGATACGCGGGCCGTCGGGGAGACAGTCGTAGCAGTGAGCATGCCGAGCGGTCGCCACCGGCTTGGCGCGACACCGCGTGCAGATGCGGGCGGCGGTCACAGCGGCGGCAGTGTCCGGTTGCGGCCCAGCCGCGGCGTGATGGACGCCCCGGCTCCGGCCGCCGAGGGCTCCTGCACCGTGCGCGGCTTGCGGGCCTTCACCTGCTCCGGCTCGCAGATCAGCAGGTCGGTGGGCGCGCACTCCAGCACGAAGCAGATCACGTCCAGGTCGTCCAGCCGGATCGTGGTCGGGGCCCCGGTCCACAGCGCCGACATTTTCCCGGCACTGATCTCCAGCCCCGCAGCGGCCAACCGCCGCCGCATCTCAGTCGATTTCCAGATACCTCGCTCAGCCGCTTTCATCCGCAGATTCCAGCGCATCACTTCACCTTCCCTGTGTCGCCAGCCGGGCCGCCACCCGGTCGTTGGCCTGCGCCCACGCGTTCTCAATGTGGTCATCGTGGACGTGGATGTAACGGGTCGTGGTCGAAAGCCAAGCATGGCCGAGCAATTCCTGGATCGCTTTCAAATCCATTCCTCGCGAATACAGAGAGGAGGCACAGAAATGTCGCAGCACGTGCGGGGTGAGCCGGCCGCGCCAGGCCGGAAGGCACTCCGCGACCATGGCCGTCAGTCCCGAGCGCAGCGCGTCGTCTCCGGCCCGCAGGCAGCGGCCGGTCATCCGGTCGCGGCGTTCACTGGGCAGCAGCGGCGCGTCGGGGTCGTCCCAGTCGTCGCCGAACTGGTGCCGGATGTCACCCAGCCACCACTCCATCAGCGCATCAACCGACTCGATGGCCGGGACCAGCCGGGTCTTGGGGCCCTTGCCGCGGCTGCCCTTGCCGAAGCGGACATGCAGTTTGCCGAGCTCACCCAGGTCCGGGCGCCAGTCCCGGATGTCCAGGTACACCGTCTCGCTGATCCGCAACCCGACCCGCCGCCACAGCGACGCAGCCATGTAGTCGCGCGCCGCCGGCAGGAACTTACGCGCCTGCGGCAAAGCCTCCCGCCACGCCGCGAACAGCCGCTCGATCTCATCCTCGCGCGGCGGCACCCGGATCGTCTGTCCGCTGGGATCAGATGGACGGTTGTACTCATCGATCGGCTGCACCAGCACATGCCCGGTAAGCGCATGGACGTCACCCTGATAGCGGAAGATCAGGAACTCGTAGAACTGTGCGAGCGTCTGCGACTTGCGCGCCACCGTCGTGGCGGCCAGCCCCAACTCCTTACGCTGATGCGCCAGGAACCGGTCCGCCAGATCTGGGGTCGCCTCCCACACCGGACGACCGGAGAACCGCAGGAACTGGAAGATCACCGATCGTTCCTCGGTGATGTGCCGGTCAGTGATCCCCGCCCCCGCCGATGCGAGCGCGTACTGATCGACCAGCTCCTGCTCGAAGTCCTCCAGCTCCTGAGCCGACCGAAGCCGCCGCGCGGTTCCCAACGACCGCACCACCGCCAGCGTCACGAACGCTCCGTTCCATCCCGAGCCTCAGCAGGCTCACCAATCCCGGCAACCACAGATAGATATCAGCGAACGGTCGGGAATTTCGACGAAACGACAAAATTCGCCAGAGACTCAACGAACCCAGGCTGGCCTGGCCATCCACCTGGCCAGCGGCGATCTCACCAGCAGCAACCCACGGGAGTTGGGATATCGGGCCGTGCCGTGGCCAGCGTCCGCGTCGCCTCGACTCCCCGATTCCTTGATCGATCCACGGGTGAGTGGAAGGACGCCGAAACCCTCTACATCACCTGCAACATCTGGGGCCGGCAAGGCGAGAACGTCGCCGAAAGCCTCCAGCGCGGCCACAAGGTCATCGTACGGGGGCGCCTCAAACAGCGTTCCTACGAAACCCCCGAAGGCGAGCGGCGGACGGTGGTGGAACTGGACGCCGAGGACATCGGCCCCTGCCTGGCCAACGCCACCGCCAAGGTCACCAAGGCCCAGCGCGTCATCGTTCCCGACTCTCCCGCCGGCCTGCCGCAGCCCTCTCCCGGCCCTTGGGATGCCCAGGCGGCGGCGCCTGCGGATCCGTGGACGGGTGCGCCCGTCCCCGCGGGCGTCGGCCCGAACTCCGCAACGCCCCCGTTCTGATCATTGGCCATTGCCGAAGGCCGCAGCCGAGCACCGGCCGCGGCCTTCGGCATTTCCGAAAGCGATGGAAGAAAGGAGGTCATGGGTGGCGAAGGTCGTCGTCTCTCTCGGCATGGGTGTCGACTCGGTCGGTGTGCTCACCCGGTTCCTGCTCGAACCGGAGACTCGTGATTTCGATCTGGACGATCTGATCGTGATGACGTCCATGACAGGAGATGAGTTCTCTGAGACGGCGGAGCACATGGAGAGGTTCGTTCTGCCGCTCATGCGCCGTTTCTCGGTCCGGTACGTGCAGCTTTCCCGGGGCGGCCAGCTCGCCGCTTCCCGGTATGCGGTGCTCGACGACTCCCGGCAGCCGCGGCGCATGCGCATGGCGGGCCCCTGGCGTCTGCGCGATGAGCAGCTCGGCAACGGCACCGTGCCGCAGTTCGCGAGCAACAGGCGTACGTGCTCGATCAAGAGCAAAGGAGAACCGCTGGACTGGTGGAAACAGGACAATCTGGACGGACAGCCTTACCAGCACGTCCTGGGGTTCTCCGCCGAAGAGGGCGACCGCATCCTGAAGGACTCCGTCTACGCCTCTTCTTCGCGGCTGGCCCGCTTTCCGCTGGCGGAATGGGGCTGGACGCGCGCGGACACGCGCGGCTATCTCCACGAAGTGTTCTCCACGGCATGGCCGAGGAGTTGCTGCGTCTACTGCCCATTCGCATTGTCGGACCCGGAGTATCTCGCCGGCAGATGGCGCAGAGAGCCGGAAGGCGCTGCTCTGGCCCTGCTCATGGAGCGGCGTTCCCTCGCCCTCAATCACCGGGCCACGCTGTTCTCCCGGGGCAGCGCCCTGCAGTTCGCGATCGACCACCGGCTCGACCATGTCCTGGCGCTCACCGAAGAGATGCTGCACGGTGGGCCGTGGGCCCTGTACGACGTGCGGCGCATCTATCACCCCGCGACCGATAAGCAGACCCGCCGGCACATCGCGACCAAGAAAGGCGCCGCATGGCGAAGCGTCACAACGCTCGCCGAAGGAACCAGGGATCAGATGGCAGGCGAGCTGCATCGCCTCGCCCGCAGCCACCGAGCCGAACCGCGGACCGATGAGTTCGCCATCACACGCGCACGAATCCGCGCGCCGGACGTGGGCCGCTACCCGGCCACCGAGCAATTCCTGAGCGTCGGCCCGGCCGGCGTCCACGACAAGCAGCGCAAAAGCTTCGCAGGCCTGTGGACCCGGCTCGTCGACCAGACCTCCCTGTTCGCGGCGTGACCCCAAGTCTCGATCACAGGCACGTTTCCACACGTCGGCGACCGGTACGGCTGGTCGTCCCTTATTACCTGTTCAGGAGAAACCGAACCATGGGCACTATCGCCTCCCAGCACATCATCACCACGCACAACCTGGCCGGCCGCCGCGTCCTGGTGCAGCAGACCGCCTGGACCAGCGGGGGCGTGAGCTTCGACGTTCTGGACACCGCGACCGGCGCGACGCTCACCCTGGCCGGGTCCTTCGTCGCCCCGCCCTCACCAGAGCAGATCACGGCCGTGCTGGCCGGGCTCGATCCCAGCGAATTCGGGCCGCCGGCCCGCCCCCGTCGACCCGCGACCGTGACCATGTCGACCGCCCGGTCAGGACCGTGTGTCCGTGGCGCGGCCGCGGCGGCGCGCGCCCGGCTCGGCGACACCGAGCTGCTGGGGTGGGTCGTCGGGGCGACGCTCGCCGAGCGCTACGACGAGGAGCTGCCGTTCGCGATCGAGACCATCCAGGACGTCGACCGGTTCCAGCGCGAGGTCTGCGACGCGATCCCGGACGGTTACACCCATCCAATCGAGCAGATCCGTGTATGGCCCAGCTCCGGCGAGCCCGATGCCCTCATCACCCTCGATCTGCCCACCGGGCTCCGCCTGGCGACCCTGACCGTCCAGGCGTGGCAGTTCGTCGCCCCGTCCCCCGGCGCCGGCACGCGCGAGAACATCGAGTTCGCCTTTGCCGAACTGCTGTACCAGGGCCATCGGCTGGCCGAGGAGTTCGAGCGCACGGTGAACGCCGTCCGGCCGCAGCCGTGGTGGCGACGGCGCCGTCCGCCCGGAGGGGGCCGTCACGGCCTTCTGGGTGGGAGGGCGGCATGAGCTTCCGCGTCTGGACCGTCTACGAGGTGGCCTGCGACGTTTGCGATGAGGTTCACGACTCAACCAGCGACAGCTACAGCGAGGCCGAAGCACTGCTCAGCGCCGAGCAGGACCGATGGTCCATCACCGGCGACGAAATCCGCTGCCCGCACTGCCCAGCCCCGATCACCCACCTCGCTTCATCTTTGCGTGACCGCACGCCTCGTTTGCCCTTGATCGGGCGCCGTTCCGCTTCGAGGACCTCGTGACCGCTGTCCGGCTAGAGATTCCCGTGGTGCCACCGTGGCAGGCACTAATCCGCCAGCTATCCGGCTGACCGGCTCCGGTAGGGCCTGTTCGATCGCGCCTCCTGGTGGGCGTCGCCGTCCTGTGGGTCTCGGCCGGCAAGGCGGTCCTGACCCGCCTTCCCATCTTGGAGTCCTTTGTCGAGTCGGTGGAACACGGCCGGTTCTGCCTTGGTGACGTCGTGCGTTGGACGGCCGTTATCCGCCACGTGGCGGACGGCAGCGCGCGTGTCGGCGTTCCCGCACTGGTACACCGGCCCGCCCGGGCCGGTCGACGACGCGCTCGCTGGGGGTCTGCCTTTCCCCGCACAGCCGGCCAGCCTCATCAGGCGTTGCAGTATCTGGCTTATCTATGGGAGGCGCCGGAAGGTCAGGCTTTGGAAACGGTGCTGACTAACCAGCAGCGACTCACAAGCAACGAGAAGCTGAATCGCCTCAAGCCTGACAGCGCCAACATTCAGGGCACATCATTCCCAAGCTGCAGACGGACTCCTTCAGTCAAGGTGGCGCGAGCCGCTTCGAAGTCGGCCAGGCGGGCGGCGACCGTCGCGACTGCCAGCCGCTCGGGCAACACGGTCGCGAACTTCAACCCATTGACGGCTCGACGATCGACATCTGGCAGCACTAGGAGTTGTCCGTCACCTACGCTTTCACAAGCCTCGCGCCAGGCGGCAGTCGTGAGATCCTCGCGCAGCCGGACGGAAAAGTCCGTTGGCCTCTGCACCGGATCGGTGACCGAGGGCAGCGTGGCTGCCAGGGTCGCGTTGGCTCGGTAGCCGGCCCAGGTCCACCAGCGTACGTCTTCACCATTTCTAGTGATCAACGTCCCACCGGGATGCACGACGCCGAGCGCCTCTTCCTCCCGCCATTCCGCCAGGCACGTCTGGGCTCGGCGGGTCAGCGACACCGGAGGGTCAGCGCCGAGCAGCACATCCCGCATCGCGCGGGTCAGGGCGAACGACAACCCGGAAATCCCGCTGCTGCTCCATCTGGCGATGCCGCCGCCGTCAGCCGGTTCGACGAAGACCCTCTTGCGAGTCCAGTCGATGAAGTTCACTCGCCAACTCCGGCCTCCCAGGAGCAGGAGGCGCGGTCCTTCTCGCTGCTCGGTCAGCACCGAGGTGTCGGTCTGCCCGATCTCTTGCCGTCCCGCCAGCACGGTGAACTGCGGCGGCGCGGTGAAGGACGCGGTGAGCTCAATGAAATGCCGTCGCCCGAAACGCCGCTCGGCCTCGGGCCCGATGAACAGAAGCCCGCTGTCTTCGTTGAGGTACCCCTCGCTGACCAGGTGGCGCAAGATAGGCCCTGCGGAGCGGTCGAAGGGGGCCAGCTCGTTCCACTCCTCAGCCCACACCTGATCACCGATCTTGAACTGCTGGAGTGTAACCGCCAGCAGTTGTTGCGCGACCAGATGACGCGGTTCCGGCGGCGGAATCACTGGTTCCACCCAGCCGCGCCCCCACAGCAGCAGCAGACCGGCAGCCTGGAGCAGAGTGTCCTTCCGCGTCGCGAGGAACAAGCAGTTGCGTACGCTGTCCGCCCGCCGTCCGGTTCGCCCGATCCGCTGGAGGAACGACGCGACCGTGCTCGGCGAGTCGATCTGGATCACTCGGTCCAGGTCTCCGACATCGATGCCGAGTTCGAGCGTGGACGTGGAGACGATGACGCAGTCACGGGCCTCGGCGAATGCCCGCTCCGACCGAGCCCGTTCCTCCACCGATAGAGAGGCATGCGACAGAAACACCGTCACCTCACGGGCGCGCAGCGCAGCCCCCAGTTGTTCCACCTGCCGACGCGAGTCGCAGAACACCAGCCGTTTCTCGCCTCGATGCAGTGTCGCGATCAGTTTCGCAGCGTTCTGAAGCGAGCCAACGTAGTCGAGTTCGACTTCACCGGCTGGGCGGGATGCCCCAGCCGATGGCGTCAGGTCCGGCGCGACCACCCGGCCGTTCCGCTTCCCCGCCTGGGCTCCTTGCAGCCAACTGAGCAGGTGTTCCGGATTGCCGACGGTCGCCGACAGTCCGATCCGCTGGATGGGTTGCCCGGTCACCCGCTCCAGCCGTTCCAGTACGGCCAGCAGGTGCCACCCGCGGTCGTCGCCGGCGAAGGCGTGTACCTCGTCGACGATCACCGCCCGGACCTGTCCCAACAGGTGCGCGTGATCGGTTTTCACCCCGATCAGCATCGCCTCCAGCGACTCGGGGGTGGTGAGCAGAATGTCCGGTGGATCCAGTCGGATCCGGCGCCGCTGCGATTCACGAACGTCGCCATGCCAGAGCGCGGCCCGCCGTCCGACCCACTGGGCGTAGCAGTCGACTCGTGGAGCCAGATTGTTGAGGAGCGCCTTGAGTGGGCACAGGTAGAGCACCGACACCCCGGTCCAATGCTTCCGGGTCATCGCGGACAGGATCGGAAAGCATGCTGCTTCCGTCTTGCCCCCAGCGGTAGGGGCGAGCAGCACCGCGTCGTCACCGTCCATCAGCGGCTCGATCGCCGCGCGCTGCAGTGGACGCAGGTCCGGCCAGCCGAGAGTGTTGACGATGTGATGCAACACAACCGGATCGAGCCGATCCAGCGGCTCCGCCATCACAGGTCCAGGTTGATGTCGTCGGCAGAGGCGGCGAGGTTTCGTTCGACGTCGGTGAGCTCGCCACTGGTCACAGTGAGCCGATAGTGCTGGCGGGGGTCGAAGTCCTCGAACTGGTCGATTCGGTCGAGCACGTCGCCCACGAGCTTCTTCAAGAACAACCGGGGCGCCACTCCCACCTTGCCGCCGAGCGCCCCGCCAACCGCTCGCGCCAAGTCGGCGATGTACGCGTCGTCAGCGAGAATCTTCACCCGCTCAGAAGATCCGATGGCGTACAGGTCGCGAATGGTCACCCCGAGGTCGACCAGCGACTCAAGGGTGAATCCGGACAACCGAAGCTGCACAGCACGGGGGTTGTCGAAGCGGGGATCGGTCGTGAAGTCGGTCGCGAGACGCTGAGCCAGCGGGGCGAGACGCTGCACGCCCTGCTGGGAGTCGAAGAACACCGGGGTGCCAGTGATCACAAGATACAGGCCGGGGAAGCGACCGGAATGAACTTCGTCGATGAGCTGACGCAGTGCATTGAGTCCCTTGTCACGGGCGTCGGAACGCACCCGCTGCAGGGTCTCGACCTCGTCCAGAACAACGAAGAGCCCCGGATGCCCGGTGTCGCGCAACACGGTGAGCAGCCCCTGCAGGAATCCCAACGCCCCAAAATGGTCGAGATCTCCGCGTACCCCAGCTGCCCGGCGAGCGGCGGCGGCCACGTGCGGCTGTCCACCGAGCCAGGCCAGCACAGCGGCGGCAGTCGCCTCGTCCCCGGCCGCAAGGGCGTTGCGGTAGCCGCGCAATGCCGTGGCGAAGGACGGTGCGTGCCGAGACACCTCAGCCAACCGGGCGACCAGCAGCTTCTCCACCTCGGCGGGGAGTTCCTCCTCGGTGGCTCCAGCAGCCAGGGCGTCCTCTTCCATTGCGTAGAACCACGCGTCCACGACCGGCCGCAGCGCGCTCGGCGGGAAACTGGCGGTGGTGAGATGTTCGATCAGTCTCCGGTAGACGGTCTCCAGCTTGTGCAAAGGGGTCTCGTTCTCGGAAATCTGGATCTCCGAGACGGCGAAGTTCCGGCGCTTGGCACGTTCCCCCAGCCAGCGTGTGAAGAACGTCTTGCCCGAGCCGTACTCCCCCCGAACAGCCTTGAACACCGACGACCCGGAGGCGACGGCCTCCAACTCGGCGTCAAGCGCCATCTCAAAGCGATCCAGACCAGTGGCGAGCAGATCAAGACCGCTCTCGGGTACGGCTCCGCGCCGCAGCGCGTCGATCACCGCACGCCGTCGCGTCGCGCTGACCTGTGATGACCGAACGTTACCCATGCCCATCAGTGTCCCAGCTCGAACTGATCCCGCAGCAGGCCGATGTTCAGTCGTAGCGTCCGCCCGTCGGGCAGGGTCTCTAGAACCTGTACGCCGTCGTAGTTCAGGAGTTGGCGCAGCACCGCGGCGAAGCCGTCGGCGCGGGCGACTGGGTAACCGATGCGCTGGGCGAGCGCCGTAGCGGGAAGCGTGCCGGTGTCGAGCAGCGCGCACATGGCCGCTTCGACTTTGTCCATGGGGGGCTTGCGTGCCAGCAGTGTGACCTGCTCCTTGAAGATCTCCGAGGCGAGCAGCGCGTCAACGAGGGCATCACCGGCCGACGGCACCGCAGGGGCGTCATGCTGGGTCAGTTCCATCTCGAACAACGCTTCGCCTGCGGCCGGTTGGAACTTCACCCGCTTAGAAGCCTTGGCCGGCTTCTTGGGTTCCATGGCCACCGGCCGGAGGGTTTCCGCCTGCAGTGACCACCACTTCGGACGCTGGTCGCCGAGTTCCCGCCACCCTTTGGGGGGCTCGGCGCCGAACGGCAGGAATGCCAGGACGGGAATGGTGAACTCGGCGAGCGAGGCACCACCGTGGTACCCGGCCTTCTGTGCGGTGTACCGAGAGTCCGCGTCCCACAGTGCCACGACCTCGCCACCGGGTTCCGGCCACACCACCCGTGGACCCGAGAGTGCGATCTCGGTCTCCGCCAGTGGCCCCCCGGGCGTCCTGTGGCGGGCGGAGCCGAAGCCGTCGCCGTCGATCTTCACCCCGTGGCGGTCCACGACGTGTCCGTGATCACTCGTGATGATTACCGCCATCCCCTGCTCTGCGCCGATCCGCAGCAGTTCTCGCAGCTTGCCGATCTGATCGAGTCGCCAGGCGCCGTCGCCCAGCTTCTGTTCCTTGGCGAGTCGGTCGTCGATGGTGTTCAGCACGACTGCGACATGGGTGCGCTGATCGGTGAGCGCAGCGGTCAGTTCGGGCCCGAACGAATCGCCGACCGTTTCGCCCCGCAAGTCGTCCTTGTGAAAGACCGCAGCCGGAGCCCCGCCCCAGAACCGGTGAGCGGGAAACAGCCGTTTCTCTTCGACCTGGCTCCCCTTCATGAGCTTGCCCGCGAACAACGACGTGCGCGACACAGCGGTCAAGGTGGGCAGCGCCGCAGCCATGGCACGGCGTCGCGGCTGACCCTCCGCATTGGACACCGGGTCGTATTCAGCCCACTGCCTGCGCAATTCCTCACTCAGCTCGACGGCGATCGCCGCGCTCATGCCGTCCAAGACCAGAAGCAGCACCCGGCGCCCCGCCTTGGATGCCACCAGCGGGCGGACCACCCCGCTCAAGAATGTCTCGACCGTCAGCATGGACCCAGGGTCGGTGCCGGCCGCGGTCCACCCCGCCAGCGTCGTGGCGAACGACCGATCGATCTTTCTCCTCAGCTCGCGAGCACGGGCGCCCAACGCGTCGTAGGCGGCCTTCAGCACCGGTTCAGGATCCCCTCCTGACTCGATGTGCTCCAGGGCTTGATCCACCCAGCCGGTCTCGGCAACGTGTCGCTGCACTGCCGCCGCGACCGTCTCGACTTCCATGACCGGATCGGTTGCGAGCCACTGGGCCAGTCGCTGTCCCATCCGAGCACGCTCGATCCGCACTCGCGCATCCGGATCCACAGCCAGGTGGTGGACATCCAATGCCCGGACGGCGTCTACGATCGCTTGCGGCTCTCCGGTGGCCAGGGCACGCCCGGCCGCGACGAAGCGCGCCTTCAGCCCCGCGGCCAATACGGGGCTGGCCGCCGCTCCAGCCTCGGAACCGAACTGCCGTGCAAGCACCTCTGCCCGGTCCAGCACCATGCTGGTGATCCGCCGTGCCTCGCGCGCCGTTTTCTCGTCCACGTCGGTACGGCTCACGCCGAGCAGCACAGTCACGAACTCCTCGCATGCCCGCCCGAACGCCGCCACCAGCCCGTCCAGGGCTTCGCCCACTGCGGGTGGCTGTTCGCCAAGCCAGCGTTCGGCCCGCCCCCTCGCCCGGAAGGTCTGCCCGTCGGCCTCGGCATGCTGCCACAGCCCCGCACACACCAGCCCGTACGGCACCGCATCGGCTCCGTGCTCAGCCGTCACCAGTGCCAGGAGCGCCTTTCCTGCTGCTCCCGCCTGGTCCTCCTCTCCGAGGAAGGCGGCCAGTCCTTCGCGCTCCGGTCCACGCAAGGCGAGAAGCCGCTCCGGCCCTCCCGGGCTGAGCGACCATGACAGCAGAGCGTAGATGTCCAGGTTGTCGCCGAGCACCTGATCACGGTCGGTGTCGTAGCGTCCCAGCCGGAGCCGACGCAGGGCGAGTTCGGTGAGCGCGGCCCGTCGGGACAGCAGGCCCCCAGCCAGCGGAGGCCAGCCCCCTGGCGGAGTGGCGTCCAAGAGCGCTTCGGCCGCCCAGTTGGTGTCCCGCAGCCGGGGATCGATCTGCTCGGCGCCAAACGCCTCCCGCACGATGTTCCAGTTATCGACGGTCTCGATGCGTTGTTTGTGCACACGGGCGAGGATCGCCGGATCGAGCTCGGGTTGCTCGCGATCGGTCAGCACGACCAGGACCGCGAGCGCGTCAACACCTGCCTTGAGATGCCCGAGCACCAGTTCGTGTACGGCCAGCGGGGAGGAAGCGGTCGCGACCTGGACTCGTTGACCGGAGCCCAAGACGATCTCGCCGGGCCCATCCCACTGGGGCGCGGAGCGCAGCAAGACGACATGCCGTCGTCCCTCACCCGTCAACGAGGAGGCCAGAGACGACTGCGACGTCAGGTATTGGGTGATGGTCGTGGCGTTCAGCCGTACCGTTCCCAGGGTGGCGCCCGTGGTGCTCATCAATCCACGACCTGCCAGCTGATCTCGATGGTGGCTCCAGGCCGCTGGGCGGCAAGCTCCGACAGTTCGGCCTGCAGGTCGGCGGCTGCTCTGGCGGCCGTCGTCCTGCGCCGGCCACTCGACCGGCGTGCGGGGTTGTCCACGGGCACCCGCGGGTCGCTGGTGACAGTGTTCAGGTCCACGTTCCCGGGCCCAGGTGCGGGCGGAGTCGGGGTGAGCGAAGGAGGCGTGGACTGCGAGTCCTTCTGGTTGCGCTTGATCAGCGCGGTGACCTCACGACGAGTACGGTCCAGCGCCTCGATCAGGTCAGCCGTTCGCTGGTCAGCACGGGCCACCCCACGCAGGGACTCAAGCAAGGCTTGGCCTTCGGCGCCCTGCCCCGATGCCAGGTCCAGCGTGTCCCACGCCGCCCCGGCCAGTGCCTGCGTGACGGCGCCGGCCTTCTTGATCGACGTGCCGTACCGGTCCGGACTCACGGGGGCGAGGTCGAACCGCGTAAGCGTCTCGATGGTCTTCTTCGCCGAGGGCGCCCCGGTACCTGCCTGCCCGGTAGCCACTAGCGCCTTCAGCAGATCGAGAGAGCGGCGGGCGATCACGAGCCGTCCGCTCTCGTCCGTCTCATCCAAGCCGAGGAACGCGGCGTGGTGCTCCAACTGCTCAACCAGCCCGGTCGCCGTCTCCTGGTAGTGCCGCGCGGCCGTGAGGATCTGCCGGGCGAACTGGTGCACCATCCGGCCACGCCGAAGCGTCGGCGCCTTGGCACCGAAGATCGTCTCGTACCGCTCCCGCGCGGTGTTCCAGTCGTTCTCGCTGGGCAGCGGCTGGCTGCGCAGTGCATCTCCCGGCTTTATCTGCGCCAGTTCGGGAGCGGGGTCGAGTGGAACACCGCCGCGTACCCACACCCGATCGTCCATCTCGGCGAAGGATGCGGCTATCAGGTTGGCCAGGAATGGCTCCAGGCCGCGTTTGTTCGGCTTGTCCATCCAGTCGATGAGGTGAATCAGGCTCAGATCCCCGGTGATGCCCTCGGTCTGTGCCATGCGCCGGAAGTGGTCGGCCCAGCGGTGGGACAGTTCGAAGTAGGCCTCCTTCTGCTGTCCGAGCCCGAGCGGTCCAGCCACCCGCTCCATCAGCTTGCGGTCCTTCAGCGGGACTTCGACACGCCCGTCCCGCGCTTCGGCAGCGGCCCGTACGTGAGCAAAGACCGTCTTCGCGTCGCTCGGCTTGACCGCGACCCGGCTACCGTCCTGGTCAAGGTCTGGGTGCTCCGGGAACTGCGCCGCCAGCAGCTTGCCGGCGACCGCACGGATGGCCTCATGCATCGGCTGCCCGAACGAAAGGGTCAGATCACCCACGTCCCGCAACGACACAAGGTGGTCGTCGAAGCCCACTTCGACATCGGCCTCCGTCTGCTTCGCCAGACCATACGCCTGTTTGAAGGCCCCCTTCACATGCTTGAGCAGCGCCCCTTTCTGGCTCTCCAGCAGCCCTTTCGCCCTTGCCCGGTTGTCCGGGCTGAGGTGTGCCGCGTACTGCGTGGCGAAGCGGCTGTCGTCCGAGAGCGCCTTGTCGACGATCACGAGCCGTTTGAAGTCATCCAGCCGTTGGGTGGACAGGTGCGTGGGTACCCAGGCGACCGTCCGCGTGCGTTCGCGTTGCCGCTCGCCCAGTGCGCGCAAGCGGTTGACGTCGTCGACCGGACCGTAGTCGTTCTCGTCGAAAGGCAGGTCGACGATGATCCGCCATTGACCGTCGACCTGGGGCTGCAGGTCATGGTCGAGCAGTTCATCTTCGTCCGCGATGTTCCCGAAGATCACTTCGACAGAGCGGTTGGAGCCGCGCCACACGAAACGCAGTTCGTCGGCACCGAGCCGGCTGTCGGCGTGGTCGACACCCAGCTCCTCGATGAGCAGATTCTTGGCGAGCGCGATCCGGTTGCCGGGGTTGTTGTTGACGGCGGCGTTGGCGATGACCGTGTCGACATCGATGCCCGCGAGTTCCAGCCGCACTCCCGCGTTGGCGCCGGCACCGGTCTCTTTAATCTCTGGGAAGCGGGCAGCCCACTCGGCCACCTTGTTCGTGATGATGCCGACTTCGCTGCCTGGGATCGGCGCCGTCACCGAGCCGTAGTTGAGCGCGCCGAGGCGGCGGTTCGTGAGGTCGCTGAGCGCGGGGACGCTGGGGGCGAGCGCGGACAGCAGCAAGGTGCACACGAGCTGGTTGTCGCCGACGAACACCTTGCAGCGCTGGGTGAGCTGCAGGTCGGTGATGGTTTCGGGCCGGTGCAGGTACTGCTCGACCTCGTCCTCTGTGACGCCCGCGGAGGTCAGCAGGTAGGGCCGCAGCTTGGTCTTGTACAGCTTGTCGGCGGCCTCGAAGACCACCTTCAGGCTGTCAACGAATGGCTTGTCACCGCCGTCGGCGATCACTGGGTACAGCTCGCCCACCGGGATGAGCTGACCCAGCCGCAGGTCGTCACGGTGGTTGGCGAGCAGCTGACCCATCAGCTTCAGACCGGTGCGAGAGCGCTGCAGGGCCGAGGAGATATGGACCAGGGTGTCCATGAATGCGGGTGAGAACGGATAGGTCAGGCGGAACGATTCCTCGTCCGCCCCCGTCATCCCCTGCTCGGACCCCAGCAGTGTGTCCCACACCTGCGGGCCGACCCTCTTGGTCTGCGCGAAAGCCTCGTCGATCAGCGCCGCCTTGCCCTCCTTAGGCTTGAGCAGGCGAGCGTGGGCGATCTGCGGGAGGTTCCGATCCTCTAAGGTGATCTTGTCGAAACGACCGGAGGCCAGGTTCAGCGTGTCCTGGATCGACGCCTCCGCGGCACCTGCGTCCACTTCCTCGCCGACCAGTTCCCGCAGGTCACGCTGGCGCGCGATGAACGACACCACGGGGACCGCGCGCCGGGCGTCTCCGCCCTCCACGAAGTTTGTGATCTTGCTGGCTTCGCGGGCCACGAACTTCTGGTCGTGGATAAGCGTCGCCAGCCAGAGGATCAGCTCGTCCAGGAACAGGATCAGCCCGTCATAGCCGAGGGACTTGGCATGCTGAGCGATCACCGACAGGCCGGCGTCCAGGGAGATGAAGCCGTGCTCGTCCTCGACTGCGTTCTGCGCGAACCCCGGCAACAGGCTCGTGCTCGCATCCTGCACCAGCTTGGCCCGCAGCTCCGCCGGCGTGACCGGGTGCACCAGATTCAGCGCCTCGCCGCCGTCGTGCGACTCCTCCGCGGCCAAGGCCTGGTCGAGCAATTCGGACGTCCAGGCGAACGACTCTCCCCACTCGTCATCCTCGTCGGCGTCACCGCCGCCGAGGCCGGTGATGACCGCGGTGTCTCCCATCCGGGCGCGCATGGCCCGGATGTCGGTGAACAGTGCGTCCGTCCGGTAGACCTGCGGCGTCGAAGCGTCCGGGTGCAGCTTCTTGATGTGGCTGACGTAGCCACCCAGCACCCTCTGCTCCATGGCCTTCGCGCCGAGCATGTGGTATGGCACGAGCAGGAACTTCTTGCCATCGCTGACCAGCCACTCGTGCTTGGTCAGCACCTTGTCGAAGTCCCCCATGGCGCGAGCCGTCCGGTTACCGCTGAGCAGCGCGTACAGCACGGCCATGAAGTGCGACTTACCCGAACCGAATGATCCGTGCAGGTAGGCCGCCTTCGACGCGTGCCCGTCGAGCGCCGACTTGATCAGCCCGAGCGCCTCGTCGAAGTTCTCCAGCAGCCGCTCGGTGACCACGTAGTCCTTGAGCGCGTGCTCGGCGCCCTCGGGGGTTACCGCCTCGGCGAGGCGCAGCACGAAGTCGGAGGTGGAGATCGACTCCTTGATGTCGATGACGTCGCGGAGCAACGGCTGCTGTGCCATGGATAGGTCGCTCTCCCTCGTCTACTTCTTCTTCGTACGGCTGCCGCGGACCGGCTTGGCCGGCATCCACTTGCGCAAGTCGTCGTCGGTCAGGCCGTGCTCACCCTGCATCTGGTGGCGGTAGGCCGCGAAGAAATCCGCCGGGGAGCCGCTGTACATGATGTCGAACTCGTTGTGCCACTGGTAGAGCCACGGCTGGAGCTCGAGCAGGCCAGCCAGGAACGGGGTGATCTCCTCGGTGGACAAGGCCTGGTTGGTGAAATACGTGGCCAGCGCCTGCGCCTGCTCCCGGTGATCCCAGCCCGCCCATCCGTAGAGGTGGGGGGTCTGGGTGTTGACCGTGCCGTAGGAGATGAACCGCTCCTTCGGCACGTCAAGTTTGCCGCGCGCGGACCAGTAGGAGCTGCGCAGGAAGTCGGCCGAGGTGTACTTCGGCGGCACCGGGATCGAATCCCGGATCTGTCGCTTGGTCTTCACCTGTGGATCGGCGGAGAACTCGGGCGCGGCGTCCTCCTGACGCTGCAGGTCCCAGACCTCTTCCCAGTCGGCACGCTTCTTCAGCCCGCTCGACTTGTATCGGAGCACGGCCAGGAACGGGACGTGCTCGGTGGAGAGCAAGTCGGAGACGACCGCCGACAGATCCCGGCGTGGGGCGTACAGGGCGGCGACGGAGACGAAATCGTTGTCTTGGGAGAGCGCATCGACCAAGCGCGGCAGCGAGAGGATAACCGGCTGCCCGTTCTCGTCATGCCAGTGGTCTCGGGTTTCGATCCGGTCCAGCAGCCACGAGCGCAGTGCCTTCTCCTGAAGAGCGTCCCAACCTTCGGTCGCCCACCGCCGCTTGTACTCCGGCCGCTCCACCATGCCAATCGCCCGCGACGACTCGATGGCGTCGATCCGCTTCTGGACGATTTTCTTATACGGCTCCGGCCAGTGGGCTGGGATCTCCCTGATCGGCGTGGAGTTGTGCCGCTTGAACCACTCCCCGGAGGCCTCGCCCTTAGCGGCCTTTCGAGCGAGCACGATCTCGAATGCACGCTCACCGAGCGCCAACTCCGGCACTGCTTCCGCGGGCGCATATAGGTCTTTAGCGTGCAGGTTGTAGAGGGAGTAGACCTGCCAGTCGATTTCCTCCTGCAGCGCGATCATCCGAGCACGAGTACCGTCCCATTCAGCCTTGGCCTCCCGAAGGACAACAGCTGTCGGAACTCCTGTAGCCGTTACCGTGGCCGGGCTGACGGCGGCGAGGTGCCGGGCCAGCTTGCCCAGCTCCGTCCCGAGCTTGGTTGGATATATGACCGGAAGAGGAAACTCCGCCAGCTTCGTACCGGTGAACTCAAACCGATGTTCCCAAAACTCATCGGAGATGCCCCCGCCGATCCCACCGTTGCCCTTCGACTGGCTCACCTGCTTCAGCCAGAAGCCAGCGGTGGAGCTGTTGAGGAGGCCGAGGAGACGCAGATGCTCTTCCTCGCTCGCTCCCTCCCTTAGCTTGATCACTGGCGCGGTCTGCTTGAATACCTTTCCACCTCTATCCAGGGCGAAATGGTTATGCGTCGCCACGAACGCAAATGTGATCGACAGCGGCGTCCGGTACCGCTTCTTGAAAAACATCGAGTACTCGAACCAGGCGAGTCCCCTCTGCAGCTGTGTCTGCCCATACGCCACGCGCACCCGGAGCTGCGCCCTGTAGGGCCAGAGAGCCCGCCCTACAGGTTTAGAGGCTTCGGCCTTCAAATCCACAGCAGAATAGGGCCACAGAGAATCGACCGGGTTCCAGATACCAAAATCGCGAACCTGGACACCTTCAACAATCGGACGCTGATAGTCAGCAGTAACCCTCAGTCTCCGCAGAGCTCCGGATCCGATCATAAAGGCATCATCTTCACGCGTAACAGCGCCATACCCAATTTCATCGACAATGTGGACAAGTAGCCGATCGGAGGCACTCTCAATTTCTTCGACCATCTCAAGTCCGCCGTCTGCGAGGATCCACGGCTGCCTACCGAAGTAGCGCTCACGACCGAGGTTATCCACCGATACCCATTGGTTGACTGAGCCAGGCCTGTCGATCTGGTCCAAGATTGCGCGCCAGACCAGCCCATCCTCTCCCCTCTCCGGCGCGGACGGCTCCCCTTGGACACTTCGTACAGTCCGAACGGTCTCTCCCCGCATACGACCAGATCGCCGGGTGCCGACGAGGATGACGGTCGGCGTGCCATGCCCGGGAATGTATGCCCCTGAGGTGTCGATGACCTCGGTCAACTCCACCTTGTGGGCGAAGAATTCCTCGATCAGCTTGGTACCGAACTCACGCTTCATGAACGAGTTAGCGGTGATCTGCCCAACCATGCCGTAACCGCGGCCATCAGCATCCCCACGCTTGGCCAGCTCAAAGAACCGTTGCGCGAACGGCACCGAGAGCGCGTACGTCCCTGCGCAAGCGTCGTAAAGATCCCGATAGAGCTCGTTGAGCTTCTTGTCCTTGACCGTGACATACGGCGGGTTGCCCACCACTACGTGATAACGGCCCGGCTCCAGGATACGCGCGTGCTCATGTACGTCCTCGGTGGCGTACGCGAACTCGGCGAGAGGATCGCTCGGCACCTCATCCCCGAGCTTCAACGCAAGCTGCCGCGCCTTGATCAGCGAGTCGCCGACAGCGAGATGGATCGGCCATTCGTATTTGGCGGCCTCTTTCATCGTCCGCGTCCCGGCGACGGCCATTGCCGCGACCAGCAGCCGGAATCGGGCGATGGCGACCGCAAAGGGGTTGAGATCCACCCCATGTACGGAGTCGAGCGCCGCGCGGACCTGCTCGTGCCGGTCCCGGCCAGGCTGGCGCTCGCCGTACAGCCGGATGAGGCGCCGGAAGGCGCCGAGCACGAAGTGGCCAGACCCGCAGGTCGGGTCGATCATCTTCAGCTCTTCGTAGCCGAACTCACGGATCGCCGGATCCATGGTCCGGTTGAGGATGAACTCCTCGACGAACTCGGGCGTCTGAAGAAGCGCATATGTCTTCCGCGCGTCCTCGGACATCCACTGGTACAAATCGCCCAGGAACCGTGTGTCCCAGCCCTTCGTGCCGTCCTCGTTCAGCGGATCCCAGAAGTTGTGGACCAGTTCACCGGCCTCGTCTCGCTCGCGCCAGAACTCGACCAGTTCCCGCGCCCCGTCGTGCGACAGCGGAATCTGGAACATCGGGTTGTGCCGCTGGCTGAACAGAAGTTCACCCGCCTGTCCCTCCCTCAGTTCGGCGAAGGACCGCTCCAACCACCCGCGATAGGTCGGGTCCGGGTCTTCCTCTACGTACGCCTCATATCGGGCTTGTGCGAGGTCGCGCCGTTCAGCGTCGGGTGCCGTCAGGTACGGCTCGGGGATCAGCTGGTTGTCCTCGCAGAAGCGTACGAACACCGTGCCCAGCACCCATGCCACCGCGACCTGTGTCACGCGCTCGTCCAGCCAGGAGCCCCACGTCGCAGCCGTCCGCCCCAGCTTCCGTGCCTCGTCGTACTCAGCCCGCAACCGCGTACCGACCTCGGATACAGCCTTGACCTGCCTGCCGAGGTCGGCCTCAACCATCTTGACCTGGACCTTCAGGTCATCCCGCAGCCGCTCGCTGTCGATCACTTGGCGTCTCCCGATCGCATCGTCTTGACGTGCTCGCCGCCTCGGTGGGTGTTGCGCACCCACGAGTCCGGCAGCTCGATCCACTCACCTAGCCCGGCCTGATACGGCACGGCCACCGTACCGAGTCGCGGCTCGCGCGCGGCATCGCTCTGCGGACACAGCACCCACAGGCCCCGACGGCCCAGCCGCGCCGCGGCGGCCAGCCGGTCCAGGACGCCCATCGCGTCGTACCGGGCGAACACCCCGGCGTCCGTCAGCAGTACCGGCCCGGACCCGTCGTCGAGCTGCTCCTTGATCTGCGGTTCGATCCGGCCCCAGGCCGTGCGGGCGTATTCGGCGAACTTGAGCGCCGCCTTCGTGCCAGGCTCGGCGGCATCGGCGCGCAGGATCGTCTCCCACGTCGGCTTGGTTCCGGGCGGTACCAACTCGTGCATGACCTCAACGAACAGCTCCGTCACCGAGGTCACCTGGGCTCCGAACCTGTCACCTGTGAGTTCAGCCACCGCCCCCTGGCTCAGCCCGGCCCGCACGGTGAGGACCCGGAAGCCGTCCCGCCCCGACGACACAGTCAGCCGTTCTTCCGCGCGCACCGCACCTGCGAGCTGCGGATCATCGGCGTACCGGTTGGCGCCGCTCAGTCGCGTGGCCAGCCGCCAGGCACCGACCGACAGGTAGCTGGACGCCTGGTCCATGCGGGTGGGCAGGTAGCGGCCCGTCCTGGTGTCCTCGCGGGTGGACAGGGTGAGGTCGAATCCCGCCTCACGCAGGGCCTTGGTCAGCAGTCCTCCGGTGGGCAGGTCCGGCTGACCCTGATACGTGATCTCCGGGAACCGGGCGAGCACCCGCTCATGGACATCAGCGATAGTCAGGCCGGGCTGGCGCTCCTCTTGCACGCCGGGGATGAGGCGGACCAAGCCCGCCTGCGTAAGCCGCAGCGCCCGCACCAGGGGCAGATCACGGGGATAGATCTCCAGCCGAGGTGTGGCGGCTGCGTTCCGTGACGCGGCGGCGGCCAGAGCGACCAGGCGGCGCTCATCCCATTCGATGGTGCCCGGCGGCGGAGTGATCGCGCCGAGCTCGCTCAGCACGATGGTCGCAGTCGGCAGCGTGTCGAGCTTGGCCAGCCGGTCGGCGACCTTGCCCAGCCGCTGGGCGTAGTCGAGCAGGCCTGGCGCGGAGGGGGTATCGGGACCTTCGTCTTCCCCGACCTCCAAGGCCAGCAGGCCCGCGCCCATCGCCTCGTGTGTGGCCTCGCGGTTGGGCAGGTGCCGGAACTGACTGCCGGCCGGATCGAGCTGCTCGATCTCGACTACGGCCCGGACCGCCGCCAGGGCCAGCGCCCTGCGTCGCTCGCGCCCTTGCAGGCGTGTGCCCCGCCGTACCGCCAGCGTGTCGGCGATCTCAGCGGCGGAGGCGACCCGGCCCAGCCCGGCCAGCAGTTCAAGGATCTCTTCCCGGAGCGCCGCGACAACCGGGAGCTTCTGCCAACGCTGGCGCTGGGTCTTCAGTATCTGCGGAATACGGCCGGCGCTGAGCCCCAGCGCCTCGGCGACGTCCTTCTGCCTCGGCCACACACCGATGTGCCCAGGCAGTACGCCATGTTCGTCGGGCAGGCGCAGCAGCAGCCGCACCATTTCCACCTCGTTGCCGTTCGACCCGTTCTTCCTCAGCTCGGGCACGAGCAGCGTGGCCAGGGTGTCGAGGCTGACCGAGCGCAGGGTGCGCTGCGGAAGCATGTCCGCGTTCTCGCCCGTGGCCAGGACGGTCACGACGGAGGCCTCTACGGAGCTGAGCTGTTTCAGCTCCTCGTCGGCCTTTCGGCGCCCCTCCGGGCTGAGCGGGGAGACCGGGATTAGGCGCAGCCGCTCACCCCACTCACGCTGACGGCGCTGGATCTCGTTGCGCGTCTTGGCGCCCAGGCCGGGAGCGTTGACCAGGTTGCGCTGGCTGAAGTCGAGCAGCCCGCCCACCGTGGTGACGCCCAAGCCGTACAGGAAGGACTCGGCGGCTGGAGTGAGGCCCGCGGCTGATAGGTGTGTGTCGCGGGTGGCTTCGGCGGCGAGCCGGTCGCGTTGCTGCTCGGCCGATTCCGGCTCGGCGTCGGCGATCGGCGGGGCAGGGGCCTCATCAGAGGAGGGATGCCGGGACGTCCGAGGCGTGGATGGCGTGGACTCCGCCAGGTCCAGGAAGATCTTCTTCCAGGCGTCCCGCATCGGCTTGAGCTCGGCGAACCGCTGTGCGACGTCGCGGTGCAGGGCCTTCCGGAAGAAGGCAGCCAGCCCGTCGCGGATCGCGGGGTCAAAGGCGTCCATGGCGACCGATGGGAACGGGTGATCCTCCGCGTCGGTCTGGCGAGCGGAGACCTTGCCGTCACCCCACTGCGGCAGCTCGCCCGAGGCCATCTCATGCAGGGTCACGGCGACGGCGTAGCGCTCGGCATGAGCGTCGTAGACCGAGCGGGTCAGCGACCCGATGAACGGGTCGAGATAGCCGTCCGTACCGGCCTCGGTCTCCTGCACCGAGTATCCGGCCAGCGAGAAGTCGATCAGCACCAACTCGCGGGTGCGATTGGGACGCACCCGGATGGCGATGTTGTCCGGCTTGATGTCACGGTGCCAGACGCCTTCGCCCTCCAGGAAGTCGACCGCACCGAACAGGTAGTCGCCGTAGGCCTCAAGCTGGTCGATCTGGAGGCGACCGCCCTCGCGGAGCTGCCGCGCCACGGTCTCCTCGCGACGGCGGACGACGACGCCCTGCTCCGTCGGGGCATCGGGGTCGCGCTCGTCACCGACGTACTCCAAGGCCAGCGTGGTGCGGCCACCGATGATCAACGGCTCGGGCTCCACGAGCCGGATGATCCGCGAGTCGGGCCGCAGCCGCCCCAGCACCTCGGCCTCGCGGACGAGAACGTCACCGCGGTTGTCGGACAGGGCCACCTTCAATACGGCAAAGCCGCCCCGCGCCTTGGCCGGCAGATCGCGCACGAGGAAGGCCCGGCTGGTCGAGCCGGTGCCCAGCCTCCGCCGTACTTCCCAGCGGCCGGCCAGGACGTCGCCTGCTACTGCCTCCAGCGGGTCCTTCTCCGGCGCCTGGGTGTGGTGATCAGCCTCAGCCGCACCGGGCTCAGGTGCGGTTAGCGAGTCTTCAACGCACTCCAGCATCTCCAGGAACTCGTCGACGGACGAGAGCCGCTGGGCGGGCCGGTAGGCGGTGGCGGCCTGGACCAGCTCATCGATGTCCTGTGAGAGGCCGTCCACCAGGGCACTGGGCCGCAGACCCTCCCCCGCCTCCAGCCGGGCCAGCAGTTCGGCCTGGCTCGCTGCCGGAGGCCGGCCCGTAGCCAGCAGATACGTGATCACGCCAAGCCCGTACACGTCCAGAGCGATCGGATCGGCCTTGAGCGCGGTCAGTTCGGGGGCCAGGTAGGGATCGGAGCCCTCGGCCAGATGGGTCGCCGACAGCGCGGTCGGGGCGAACCTCGTCATGCCCTGCGACTGGCCGCCGCTGCGGTGGGTGCCGATCTGCCAATCGGAGATCTGCAGACTCGGAGAAAGCCAGGCGGCCTCCTCACCGACAGTCCGGCCTTCACGGCCCCGGTTACGCGGAATCACGTGGATCGACCGCGCAGCCAGGGCGCGATGATGGATGCGGCTGGCATGCGCTGAGCGCATCGTCTCGGCGAGTTGCCGGACCAGGGCCATCCGGCCCAGGATGTCCAGCTTGTCGCCGTACTGGACCAGGTATTCGTCCAGACGCAGAGTGTGCGGGTGGTAATCGAAGATCAGCGCGGGACCGGCCGAGTGCCCGGAAGGGTCATACTGCCTCAGCTGGACAACGCCGGGATGGCGGAAGCGCCGCAGGATGGCGGCCTCACGCCGGGCGGCGTTCTCCACCGACTGGCGGATCGAGGTGTCCGAGCCGCGCTCGCGCAGGTAAATGCGGACACGTGCCAGCTCGGGGAGCTCGCTGTGGCGGGCCAGGTAGTCGGCCCAGGTCGGGCCGGTGTCGAAGGATTTGCGTTCGAGCAGGTAGGGGCCGACCTTGTACTCGGCGTCGCTACGGCGGATGCCGATCTTCTCCAAGGCGGACTTGATCTCCCTGGAGTCGGTGAGGGTGACCCTCCGACGGTCGTCACGGGCTGGCTCCAGTAGCATCTGCACGAGCTCACTGATCGTGAAGACGCCGTTCTGGTCGTTCGGAGACAGCCGCACGCGGAGTGACGAGTCGGTGAAGCAGACCGCTGCACCGACCCAGACGCGCTTTCCGTGCCTACCCAGCAGTCCGGCGAGCTCCTTCGCCTTCTTGTCCACAAGGTGCAGAGGGTTGCCATGAGGAACCCGGCGCCCGCCTGGGGTTGTCTGAACCCAGGTGCCGTTCTCAGTGGCAACGCTGCCGTGCCAGTCCTTCAGCTCGATCATGTGTACGCCGCCGGGAGCGACGATCAGCAAGTCGACCTCCCGCACATGTCCGGCCTGTGCCGTGAAGGTGAAGTTCGACCACGCCCGCCAGGGTTCGGAGTCAGGCAGATTCTCACGAATGGCCTGCAAGCCACGACGTTCATGATCGAATTCGGACTCGGTGACTGTGGTCCACCGGCCTTCGAGCATGCACCTACTCCGCTTGTCGATGTTGTGCAGGTCGGCCACAGATCCGAGGCCGAAGCTTCTGGTTCGATCCTATCGGCGGGGTCCGACACTTGAGGAACTCATGAAAGAGAGCATCCACCCGCGAATACGTCGTGAACATCACATCGGTGGTGGCCATCGACGCGCCCGGGCACAGCGACCAGCTGAGAATCGAGCAGGACGAGCGGTTCGCGCTGGCACCAGAGAACGGATGGCTGCAGGCGAGCCCATCGACCCGCAGACCACCCGCGACAACGCCGGACACGCGGCGCGGGGCGTTCCCGAGTGACAGGTCATCCTGGACGCCCTCCAGGAATTTGACTGCGTCGGTGCGGGTGGGCCAGTTGGGTTCTGGGGCGTGTCGATGCGTAGCGCGATAAATCACACGGTGGATTAAGGTTCAGGGGTGAATGGTGCCGCTGGCGAACCAGTTTTGGGCCACGGTCTCGGCTCCAGGAGGCAGATCAGTCATGAAAACAACGGCTAGGCGTCGTTTCGCGCGTGAGCAGCAAACGTAGAAAAGATTCCTGGAACGTTGGGTGCGCTGCTCCTGGTCGGTCTTTGCCAGCATCTTGCCCATGTCGTATTGCGTCCAGGCCCCGTCATCTATGACGACGACGACGTTCTCGAACTCGTCGCCCTTGACGCCGTGCTGGGTGGCGAAGGGGGTGAGCTCGTTCCTGTACTGCACGTAGGCGATTGCTTCCAGGTACGGGAGAGCGCGGAGACCTAGCGCGAAGTCCGCTTTGCGTTGGGCGCGCTCCTCAAGATCTGTGGAGGAGAGAGTCCGCTCAACGGCCCTGACTTTCCCAGGTTTTCTAAGCAGTCCACTTTCATGTACCAAGTCGAATACTTCGCCGATTGTCGCAGACTGCCGGAGATCGAGGAGCTCGCGCATGGCCCGAGCTATCTCAGCCTTCCGGGAGTGATGGGTGATCGCCATGGCGCCCGTTTCTAACAGTCGGGACAGCTCCGCGTAGTCTTTCGTCTCGTATGAGCGGCATAGGAGCTCTATCTGGAGCATGTACTGGGCGAAGGGGTCGGTGCCCTCCATCAGGTCGTCGCGACCGTAGGGGCCCAGCTTGGTATAGAGCTTGAGCACGTTTGCGTAGTCCAGGGTTCCGGCGATGCCGCGATGGGTGAGCATCAGGTACTTGGTGTCCTGGGTCGACCAGCCCTTCGCTTCCAGGGTCTCGCGGGCGGACTTCAGCCGTTCGGCGCCGGGTGGGACGTCCGCATTGAGGAAGAGGTGGACCTCTCCCTCGCGCTGTTCAGCGACCGCGTGCTGGGGGAGTTCTGGCCTGATCTTGTTGAGGACGGCGACGACGGGCTCGGAACAGCGGTGGTTCTCGTACTTGGTGATACGGGTGAGCTTCTCGTGCTCTACAGCTCCCACTCCGTGCCGGTAGATTTTCTGCATCGAGTCCCCGAACAGGCCAACGACGCACCGCTTCTGCCGGACGCCGGCGAGATGGTCCAGAAGGAGCTGGATCGTACGGGGAGACGTGTCCTGGTACTCATCGACGAAGATGACAGGATAGCGGTCCGCAATGATTCGTACGAGTTTTGGGTACGTCGAGACGAGTTGGTAGGCGAGTTCGAGGACTTCGTCATGGGAGATTCTCCCCTCGCGGAGCCGGCGTCCGCGGTCGCTGTAGATGATCTCGACATCTGCGGACCAGTCCGCCAGGTCCTCGGGATTCCGCAGTGACTCGTTGTACTCGAGCACCTGTTCCCGGAGCTGCTTCTGGAACGCTCGGATCACGCTCCACAGGAATTCGTGGATCGTACTGACGTGAACCAGCGGGTCATTCATAATGCGCTCGCTGATTTGCTTCTTCGCCACGTTGGTGTAGGTGATGCAGGCGATGTTGCGGCCTTCCCTCTCCAGATCCCGCCGGTGGTGGCCCAGAAGGTGGTGCAGGGAGTGGATAAGTGTGTGAGTCTTGCCAGAGCCAGCGCCTGCTTCGACCAGGAAACTGCGCTTCTCATCGAGTGCGTGCTCCACCTGGGCTGACGCGCTCAGATCAGCCACTGCAGGCCCTCCTGGATATAGCGCGGCACGGCCCAGTCGTCGAGGAGCATGATATCGAAGGCGAAGTTGGTCTTCTTCTTGCTGAGCTTCTTCGCGATCTCCCCGGCGTTCTCCTCGATCTCCTCGGCCGTCAGTGCCGCGCCGACCTCGTTGGTGAAGTTGGCCTTCAGCGCGAGCTGCTCGCTGTTCTTTGCCAGGACAGCGGAGTTAGCGATAATGAAGGCGTCTTCGAAGCTCCGGCCGCATGGCATGCCGGCGCTCTCGGGGACCTGGTAGGCGACCCGAACATTGTCTCGCGTCTTCGTGGCATCGTCTGCTTCCATGAGGAGCTTGATGCTCTTCTCCCCGGGCAGCCACTTCTTGAGGGTCGTGTTGGAGGTGATGGCGCCGTCCGTGTTCGTCGGGCAGGAGGTCCGGCCGTCCATGGGGGAAACGGAGTCGATGTCGGTGATGATCAGGGTCTGCACGCCGATGAACGCGAGCAGTTCCTTGAAGCGGGCGGCGTAAGCGTCACCTACCTCGATAACCGAGACGTATTGGTGAAGGAGCCCCCTGGCGCACTTGCGGATCATTTCGGGCAGCAGCAGCCGCTCTGTGGTCCCCTCGATCAGGACCACCTTGTCGGCGAAGAACATGTCGCAACGGTGCAGGACCATGTACTGCTTGAGGAACCGCAGGGTTTCTTCACCCCGAGGGTCTGGCTTGACCGTGTTCTGAAATGCAGAGAGGTCCTTGACGGTGAGGTGGGGGCCGGTGCAATCGAAGTACCGCACCGACTCGAAACCGCTGCTCGCGACGATGTGGGAGGAGTGCGTGGTGATGATCACCTGCACCTTCCAGCCGGGTTTGCCTTTGATGAACCCCTGGATGTTCTTGATGAATGCTTCCTGCATTTGGGGATGCAGATGGGCCTCGGGTTCCTCAATGAACAGCAGCTGGAGGGCAGGGCTGGGGGTGGATCGCCGGTAGGTCTCGAAGAAGCTGACTACCTGCAGGATCGTATAGATGAGCTTGCTGTACCCCAGGCCGTTGTGTCCCTCGGGGAGCGGGTAAGCGCTGTCGCCGGATGGGTACTGGATGCGGGTGCTGCCGCGCAAGACGCCGGAGGGCTCGATGAGGGACACGATGCGGGGCTTTTGGATGGGCGCGATGGTGCCCACGCCGAAGGTCTGCAAGTCATCGAAGATTGGGCTAAACAACTCGTCGTAGTTCTGGTCCACCTTCCGTGAGGCGAGCGCCAGCGCGCTCTCGATCTTCTCGATGTTGTGGTTGTGGTTGTCGTCGCTGTTGGCCTTGTAGTAAGCCTCGAATGTCTTGGACAGGTTCCTGGTCTTGTCGGAGGGGTTGTCGTCAAATTTCGTTTGAGCGTAGATGAACTTGACGGACAGGACCCGCCGGACCAGCGCCCGGGGAATCTCCTCGTACTGGGGCGAAGCCGCATCGGCTCCGATGGCGTGATAGATGGACGTGAAGTAGGTGCCGAAGCTTTTGCGCAGGTATTTGTCCAGGTTGAAGCCAGCTCTTTGGCTCGCCTGCCATGCGTGCATGAGGAAGTCCGCGGGCCTCTCCACGATCACCGCGGCTTCGATCTTGACCTCATGGCAGTTCTCGTCGAGGTCGAGGATCAGGTCAGTGATCGGTGCCAGGTCGTCCTCCTCCTCGTAGGCAATGGTCAGCAGGAGGCGAATAGCGGGCAGGAGTGCGAACGCCTGTTCGAGCAGCTTCTCGCTGGCCTCGTGGTCGTTTGCGGCCTTCCTCTTCTGGGCGCGGTCGTAGCGTGAGATCGCTTTCTTGATGTCGGCGATCCGCGACGTGGAGAAGTCCTCGAGGACGAACCTTGCATCCTCCTCGCCGAAGAACTTCTCGAAGAGGTTGACGAACGAGGTCTTGCCGCTGTTGTTCCGGCCGACGATCAGAGTCGTGAGCGAGTCGACTCGAACACTCGCCTTCTCCAGCGAGCGGAAGTTCGCCACTTCGGCGTATGTCAGCTGCACCGTGCTCCTCAGTATCGGCTCGGACTAGCGCACGCGCCCACGCGTGTGGCGTGTGGGACGTGAGGTAGTCATCGCAGTATCTGACACTCAGGGGGCATGGCTGGCGGAATCGTCAAAATCGGCTTTATGTCCGATTAGAGCGCGGGGTTCCCGTGCTGCAGTCGCAGTTCGGCTGGTAGCGGGTCATCTATACGTGCTGGCTCCCTCATTCCAAGCCATGACGGAATGGGAGGTGATCGGGAGGCTCACGCTATGAGCAACGATCCAGAACAGTAGGGCCCGCGCTCGTTGACCGCCGTTGGCGGCGGACATTCTCTTATCGGCTGAGAGGACACCCAAGCACGCACGAGTTCCGGGGTAGCCGCGCTATGTACGTTGCTCGTACCTGATCGCGCAGGTCGACATCCGGCGTCGGAGCCTCGCAGACGCCGGCTGCCGCGCCAGGTCGTTCGTCCTCGCGGGCTCGTTCCTCACCCGCTGCGGGCGCTCCACCATGCGCTCTGCGCGCCGGCGCCCGCGCGAGACGGCTCACGCCGGCCCTCGCCCTTGTGCACCCCGACGCTTCAGCGTCGGCCCTTGCCGAGAGCGCCCGCGACAGGTTCCGCCGGGCGCTCTCGCCGTTCTCCCGTCTCTTCATCCCTCCGCCAAGGAGTCCTGCCTATGGATCAGTTCACCCTCGAAATCCCGGCCAGCGTCCGCAGCCACTTCGTGGTCGCGACCGACCTGAACGTCAGCCGGCCCGCCCACCTGGTCGCCGGCCGGCTCGTACGCCTCCACGCCGAAGGTCACCCTCTCGCCGCCGACGCGCTCGCCCTGCTGCGCTCTTCGAAGGTGGAGGTGGAGACGGTACCCGCGGCCGAGTCCGGGTGGCGCGAGGAATTGGCCGACCTCGCCGGCCCCGACCATCAGGTTCAGGTGCTGACCGCCTGCCTCTTCCATCAGATCATCACCGTGGCGGCGCCCACCGGGCAGCAGCCACGGACCGCCCAGCTGTCTCGCATGATCGCCCGCGTACTGGCCGCCAACACCCGCGGAGTGCTGGCCGATATGGCGGCGCACCACATCGTGCCCGACGCCCACCACCTCGACCAGGAGAACGAGGTCTTCCACGCCGCCGACCACTGGATGACCGTCTTCCTCACCCAGGACGACAGCACCGGCGAGACGTTGAAAGCCGAGACGTGGGGGCTGAGCCGCTTCGGTCTCCCCGAGCTGTGCACGCGAGGATTCCCCCCAGACGTGTCAATGACCGCGGTGAACCTGCTACGCGGTCTCATCATGCAACTCCTGGACGAGCACTGGACACACCTGGCCACGCCGTCAACCGGTCCTGCCCGGATCCTCGCGACCAGCCGCGCCTTCGATACCACCTGGATCTACCGCTACCACGGGCTTACACCCGCACGCACGCGCACCCTCGCGATCCAGCTCCGCCCCCTGCCGGGCTCACCCACCGCAGACCTGGAGATCCTGCCGCCTGAGCCCATGCAACTCCGCACCGCCCGCTGGTGGCGCAATCACTCAACCCTCACCATTCCGCCCCTCGACCATTGACCCGCCCAGGAGTACCCAGATGAGCCATACCGACCTGCGCGGTCTCACTCCCGAAGTCACCTTTCACACCCACGGGCACAACACCATCACCATCAGCGTGGACAAACGCGGTGGGGACACCATCATCGAGGCCCGCTTCTGCGACGACGGCTCGTGCTGGTACCGCGACTTCGATCTCTCCCCCTACCTACGCGGGGAGATCGCATGGAAGAACTGATGCACCCGCCAGGTCTCCTGGGCGGCTACTTTCAGATCCACTTCAACCTCCGCACGCACCTGTGGAGCGTGACCGCGCTCGCCGGCCCGCACAAGGGCCACGTCATCGCCCACCTGGACGACGTAACGGTCACCCGTGCGAAGCTCATCGTCTCCGAGGCCGGGCACCGCCGGGTCAAGAGGATCGGACAGCGCACCGTCCACGCCTGGGTACGCGGTCACGTCCAGGCGGTGAACTCCTCACCGTCCCTGCGTGGCCTGACCTGCATCTCCTACAACCCCCACCCCAAGGAGCCGGACGTCTTGGATCCCTACTTCCGGGTCCGGGGCCCGGGGGGTCAGCCCGGCCAGGTGGTGACCACGTGCGACTGGCTGGTACTGGCCAAACCGTCCGCCGAGGCCCGCAAGGGCTACGGCTGGATGCGACCACCGAATCCGGAGCCCTCTCACGGGGTGATCTGGTGACCGCGCCTTCCGCCGCTCCCTTTCCCATCTGCCCCGATTCACCGGCGAACTGTGCGAGCCGCCCGATCAGGTGGAAGCGGAGCGTGCCGCCGAACATGTCGACCCGCAAGCGGCGATTCAGGCAGCCGGGCCCCGGCGAGCAGGTCCGCTGAACTCCGAGTGGGTCCGCCAGGTGTGAGGTGACGAGTATGGGCAGCTCATCAAGGGTGGCCTGGAGCGGGTGGCCGAACAGTTGGGTGAGACCGTCTGACGTCCCACCATGCCGTTAGCGGAGGCGGGCGCGCCTCCGACGTCCCTCACGGTGCGCCCAGCGTTCACCGCTGACGAGTAGCCGCAATGGTCTTTTCGGCGAGGCGACCGCCAAGCAGCGCAGCGGCGGCCAGTGGACACCGGCGCCCGGAGCCCGGGACCACGCTCATGATGAGGTCGGTCGTCACGTTGCGGTGGCTGATCACGATGGGTGCGGTACCTGTCTGGGGGATCGCCCCGGGGTTCTGAGACAGGCGTTCACGCCGCCTGTGCCGGTGGGTCTGTCTGCTCCCTGATCCCGGCTTCGCAGTCTGCGCCGCACTGGCCGTAGCCGCAACCGGGCTTTCGCTGCGCTCATCCCCGGCCTGCCAGATCTTTTCCTCCTTCGTCGGAAAACATCGGGGCGGCCAGGGGACCGCCCGGTTGCGGCCCGGCGGGCGTGCGTCGCGGGCGCCTGCTGCCGGGAAGGGGCAGACGACCCCAGGCCGCCAGCACGGCGGCCGACCTCCCGGCAGGAACCGGGAGGACCCCCATGAACAGCCAGCTGTCCGCTCACATCGTCGGTCACGTCATCGCCGCGCCCCGTACGTTCTCCCTGCGCGAGGGGGTCGGCTGCGACCTGCGGGTCCTGGTCACCCGCCGCTTCTACAACTCCTTCGGTATCCCCACCACGGCCGAGACCCGCGTCAAGGTCGTCACCTACGACACGGTGATGGCCGAGCGCCTGATCCGGGACTACCAGATGGGCGCCTTCGTCGAGATCATCGCCGACAACGTCCGGGTCGAGAAGCCCTGGCAGAACAAGCAGGGCGAGTGGGTTCGCGGCAGCGCCGTCTTCACCCTGGAGAAGATCCGCCACGTCACGGTCCAGACCCCCGAAAGCGGCGAAGTCCTCGCCGGTGTGAGCGTCGCGTCCTGACCGCCGCCGCCCCCGGGCGGCCGCGGCCGCCCGGGGGCGGCAAGCCCCCATCTCTTCACCTCTCTTCAGCCCGGTCCGCCTCGAGCACCGGGCCATTCCCCACCGCTGCGGCTTCGGCTTGGGCCGTTGCGCCCCCTCGTACTACGCCCCCTCGTACATGGAAGGACATCGCCGTGAACCTGCCCCGCAAGCTCGCCGTCACCTCCCCTCCCGACGCCATCGCCCTCACTCCCTACCTGCTGGGATTCCACCCCCACGACTCCTTGGTGATCCTCGGCCACGGCGGCGAGGGCAGCTTCGCGTTTCGCCTGGATCTGGTGGGCCGCGAGCGCTACAGCGACCTGCTGATGCAGTTGTCCGGTCTCCTGACCCGCAACGACGCCGAGGCTGCGGTCCTGCTCGGCTACGGGCCGCAGGAGACCGCGGTTCCGCTGCTGGCCGAGGTGCGGGACGCACTGACCGACATCGTCACCGTCAAGGACGTCGTGCACGTGGACGGGGGCCGCTGGTGGTCCCTGATGTGCACCGACCCACAGTGCTGCCCCGCGGAGGGAACCCCCTACGACATCGCGACCTCCCGCCTCGCCGCCCAGGCCACCTTCGCCGGGCTGGTCGCCTATGCCAGTCGCGAGGAGATGACGGCGATGGTGGCGCCCGTCGACGGCGAGGACCGGGTGTGGATGGCGGCCGAGACCGAGCGCGCCGAGCAGGAACTACTGGACATCACGCGGTCCCCCTCGCTGCTGGTCCAGCAGGGGGTGCAGCTGGTCCGCTCGCTCATCGGCCAGGACCGCGGGCTCACCGACCACGAGGTCGCACGACTGTCGATCGTCCTCACCAGCCTCCGGGTTCGCGATGAGGCATTGGCACTCATCCCGACCCTGGATCCACGGCAGCAACTGCGGCTGTGGCAGGACGTGACCCGCCGCGCGGCCGGTGAGTACGCCGCCGCGCCGGCGGTGCTGCTGGCCTTTCTCGCCTATATCAACGGGAACGGGAGCCTGGCCAGGATCGCGCTCGACCGGTGCCGTCAACTCGCGCCGTCCTACACGATGGCCGAGCTGATCGGGTACTGCCTCAACCTCGGTATCCCGCCAGAGACGGTGCGCGACAAGATCCGCGATACCCACGGGAGTCTGCCCGAGGTGTGGGGAGACTCCGCGGAGTACGTCTGAGGGGCCGGCGCCGGGGTGGCGGTGTTCTCCCGCCGCCCCGGCCGCCTGTCCCTTTGGAGGTGACAGCCTTTGCCGGCACGGCATGGGACGAGCGGTCGTAAACGCGCTGGGACGCCCTGGCAAGGAGTACCTCTGGTCGGTGCGGGGCCTGGATGGGCAGGCTTTGTGATGACAGGCTTGTCGAGCGCCGGGTTGTCGTGCGTCGGGCTCCCCCACGGCATTCCAGCGCCCAGAGCGCAGCAGACCCACCCGCGCCGCGCAACCTGCATCAAGGCCCGCCGCCGAAGCGCGGGTCCGCGCCGGCTGCGGAGTTCCAAGATCTTTCTCCTTCGTCCGAAACATCTTGGAACTCCTGGCGTGGAAGTTGCGCGACACGGCCGGGCCCGCTGGGGGCCGAGGCACAGGAACACCGCACGGGAGCCCTCGGGCTCCCGCCCTCAGGACGGAGCCCGACCGTGAACCAGCCCACCCTTCAGACTTCTGTCACCCAGACCGCCGAGCGTCCCGCGTGGCTTCCCACCCCCGAGGAGCTGGACGCGCCCTTGGAGGGGCAAGTGACCGATCGCGGCGCGGATGACCCGTGGTACCCGCAGGTGGCGGCGTGGATCGCCGGCGCCGAGTCCGCCGCCCGCGAACTGCCCGAGGAGCTGGCCGCCCGCTGGTGACCGGTAAGGGCAGGAGGCCGTCCCCCCGCCCTTACCTCACCGGAACTGACCCCATGACGCGCCCGCATGCGCGTCTGACCCTCCATCCGTGGCAGGCTGCCGGCTAGGCGCGAGCACGCGGGCCGCTCCTGCGTCGGCCTGCTGCTCGGCGTGGGCCTCACCATCGTGGCCGTCCGCCGTGTCCCCTGATAGCTCGCCGGTCTGGTCGCCGGGGTCATCCCCGGGGTCGTCCCCGGGGATGCTGTTGGCCATGGCCCTGACAACGGGGACGCTCAGCCCGCACAGTTCGGCGATCTCCGCGTTGGTCTGGTCGAGCTTTCGCAGCGCGCGGACGGCCTCGCCGGCCTCGATGTCGGCTTGACGCGCCTCACGCTCGGCGTAGTCGAGGATCTTCTTGGCTCTGTGGCCGGCCTCCTGTCTGATCTGCTCCGCCCGTCCCGAGAACTCGAAGAAGTCGGCGAGTGCCGCTTCGATTTGCCGCTCGCGCGTCAGCCGTTCGGTGTCCCTGGCGGCTTTGGCCTCCCGTGCCTTCCTCAGCGCGGCGGCCCGGCGGGATGTGGTTCGTTGCCCCAATCACACACCTCACATCTCTCTACATTGGCTAAAAGCTCGCAATACTTTAAACTCATGTGTATGGGAGCTGTCAAGGTAGGGCCTCACCGGGCCGGCCACCTCACGTGGTGCGAACGCGCACACCAGCCCCATCACGCCTTCTCCCGGACGCTCGCGTCCTGCACACGCACCTCCCTACGCCCGCTCCGGCTTCCGCACTGCTCGCCCGCCGTTCCGGCAGTTCTGCTCCCATCAACCTCAAAGCCAACAAGACACCTCTTGCACCTCCAGCAAAAGCGCTGCGTTTTGCATCAGATGCGAACTCGCAACGGTGCGTTCGGGGGCTCGGTTTGCGGCTCGGCGGACGCGCTGGGCCAGGGCGTTTACGGTGCCGAGCTCGCTCACCGCTTCGTCGTGAACGCCTGCGGCGGCGCAAGGACGGCGGCTCGTTTGGCGCCGCGTCCGACCTGGGGCTTCTTTGTTGATCTCGCATCCGATGCGATACTTTCGCATCAGATGCGAGTGATGCGAAGGGTGTTTGTGGTGGTGTTGAAGGGCTCGGTGCCGGGTTCGGCGCGGTTGCTGCTGGCCGAGGGCGTGCCGTTGCTGCGTCCGGAGGAGCAGATCTTCGGGGCGATGCTGGACGGCTGGCGGAACCAGCAGCTGGCGCGGAACCTGGCTACGACGACGATCGAGGACCGGGCCCGCAAGGTGAACGCGTTCCTGCGGTTCAGCAACGCGTTCCCGTGGCAGTGGACGCCGCAGCTGGTGGATGAATGGTCGGGTGACCTGCGAGCGATCCGGCACGTCAGCCATTCGACGTTGCGCGGCTATCAGCACGCGATCAAGTCGTTCTGCGACTACGTCACCGACCCCGCCTACGGGTGGGCGAGCGAGTGCGAGATGCGGTTCGGGACGCACCCGATCCAGGTGGACCACGAGTGGAACACCGCGGTCCACGTCGCCGACAGCGAGGCCCGGCCCCGCAAGCGGGCCTTCACTCGCGACGAGCTCCAGGCGTTCTTCGATCACGCCGATGACGAGGTGACGCGCAAGCGCAGGGACGGCCGCAAGGGCTGGCTGGCGGCGTTCCGGGACGCGACGATCTTCAAGACCGCCTACGGCTTCGGCACCCGCCGCAACGAGACGAGGATGCTGGACGCCGTCGACTTCGGCCGCAACCCCTCCGGCCCGGAGTTCGGCGACTACGGGGTCTGCTTCGTCCGCTACGGCAAGGCGCAGAAGGGATCGCCGCCCAAGCGCCGCAGCGTGCTGACCGTTTGGGAGTGGACCGCAGACGTCCTGGAGGAGTGGTTCACCGACGTCTGGCCTTACTTCGGCGCGGACGACAACCCCGCCGCCTGGCCGTCAGAGCGGGGGCTTCGGGTCGGGCCGCCGCAGATCAACCGGCGGTTCGGCCAGTACCGCGACGAGCTCGGCCTGGACGAGCTGCTGGACTTCCACTCCCTGCGCCGCCCCTACGTCACCCACCTGATCGAGGACGGTTACGACGCCCGGTTCGTCCAGGAGCAGGTCGGCCACCAGCACGCCTCCACGACCTCGATCTACACCTGCGTGTCCTCCGACTACCGCACCCGCACGCTGCGGCGGGCGCTGGATGCCACGATCAGCGCCGCCCTCGGGCCGGCCACGACCGGAAGGGGAAACCGATGAAGCGTCGCGTCACCTACACCTGGCGGCTGCGCGAGGTCATGGCCGAGCACGGCATGTTCACCACCGTCGAGCTCGGCCCGCTGCTGGCCGAGCGTGGTATCGACCTGTCGTCCTCCCAGGTCCACCGGCTGGTCACCGGCACCCCGGAACGGCTGTCGTTGCAGGTCCTGGCCGCGCTCTGCGACATCTTCGGCGGCACGCCCGACACCTTCATCATCACCGAGGCGACCAACGCCGGCGTTCGCAAGACCGCCACCGACGACCGCGCCGACCTCGCCAAGGTCGCCGACCTGCGGCCACGCCGGGCGAAGATCGGACCCGCGAAATGACCACGACGACGCCTTCCACGCCCGCCTGCGGCCGCTGCCAGCGGGTGGTCAAGCTCTCCGGCCGCCGCTGGCCCGAGGGCCCGATCTGCTTCGGCTGCTACGCCACCGCCATGCAGACCTACGCCCCCTGCACCCGCTGCAGACACCACGGGCTGGCTCCCGGCCGGGACGATGACGGCGCGCTGCTCTGCGTTCCCTGCTCAGGGATCAACGTCTCCTACCGCTGCCAGCGTTGCGGCCGGGAAGCGCTGCGCCACTCCAAGAACCTCTGCGGACACTGCGTGCTGGCCGACCGGCTCGCCGTCCTGCTCGACGACGGGACCGGCCAGATCAACCCGGACCTCAAGCCGTTCTACGACCATTTCTGCGCCATGCCGCGGCCTCGCAGCGGGATTCTGTGGCTCACCAAGCCGCACGTCCCGCCGATCCTGCGCGCCCTGGCCACCGGCCAGACCCCGCTCACCCACGACGGGCTCAGCACCCTCACCCCCTGGCGGTCGGTCGCCCACGTCCGTGATCTCCTGATCGCCAGCGGCGTCCTGCCACCCGCCGACCGGTTCCTGATCCTGTTCCAGCAGTGGCTCGACGGCTGGCTCGCCGACGTCGACCCCGACCACCGCAAGGTCCTCCAACGGTTCGCCACCTGGCACATCCTGCGACGCCTGCGCACCGCAGCCGCCCGTGGCCCCTTCGGCTACGGCCGCAACCAAAGCGCCCGCAACACCCTCGTCAAAGCCGCCGACTTCTGCGCCTGGCTCGACACCCGCGACCGAACCCTGAGCACCTGCACCCAAGCCGACATCGACACCTTCTACGCCCGCTCCACCGAGACCCGGCCGGGCGCCCACATGTTCCTGAAGTGGTGCCTCACCAACCGGGTCATGCCGAAGCTGACCATCCCCACCCCACGCTCCCAGGCAAGCGCACCGATCAGCGCCCGGCAGCGACTGGACCTCATCCGCCGCCTCACCGAGGACGACTCCCTGGAGTTGCGGGACCGGATCGTCGCACTGCTGGTGCTCCTGTTCGCCCAGGACGTCGTGAAGATCACCCGCCTGACACTCGACGACATCGTCGGCGACGGCGACCAGATCTCCATCAAGCTCGGCACCGACCCGACCCCCATCCCGGCGCCGTTCGACGGCCTGGTCGTCCGCTACATCAACAACCGGCCCAACCTCGTCACCGCCACCAACCCCGGCAGCACCCTGCTGTTCCCTGGCCGCCGCGCCGGCCAACCCATGCACCCCACCACGCTCCGGCTGCGCCTGGCCGCCGCCGGAATCCCCAACCTCACCGGACGGACCGCCGCGCTGCGGCAACTCCTCCTCCACGCCCCCGCACCCATCGTGGCCTTCCTGCTCGGCTACGCCCCGTCCACCACCACCCGCATCGCCGAAGAGACCGGAGACACCTACAAGCACTACGCCCCCGGAGACCACCAGAAGTGACCCAACCCCTCCCAGAACACGCGACAGTCGAATACGCGACGGCGCCGGTCGATCGTTCGCCTGACGGCGGGAACCGGTGTCGCGGCGACGCCCCGGAACGCCCGTTTCGAGGGGTCTCAGAGCATTGCCGACCCGGCGTTCTGGAGCGCCGGTCGCCCTCCACCAGGATCGTTCGAAGGGAACCAACCGACTTTTCCGCGGGCACTTGTAGCCGTCGGTCGGGCGTCCTGCGGTGCGCTGTTGTGGCGAGGTGGTCGCGATGATGACCATCCACAAACTCACGGCCGGCGACGGCTACACGTACCTGACCAGGCAGGTCGCGGGCGGCGACGTGCAGTGGGAACAGGGCCAGGCCGCAGCCGAGTACTACACCGCCAAGGGCAACCCCCCGGGCAGATGGATGGGGCGCGGCGCTCCCCTGCTGGGCCTGGACGGTGAGCAGGTCACCGAGGACCAGATGAAGGCCCTGTTCGGGGCCGGGATGCACCCTCGCGCGGACGCCATCGTGTCCGAGTACCTCGCCAAGAACATCACGGCTCACATGACCGAACGGCAGCTGGAAGCGCTCCAGGAAGGAGCGATCCGTGCGGCGACACTCGGCGCGCGGTTCCCGGTCTACACGCCGCTGGAGCACTTCAAGACCCGCGTTGACCGTCGCCTTCAGGTGATCGAGCAAGAGACCGGCCGACCGGCTACCGCGACCGATGTCAAGCGGATCCACGCCGAGGAGGCTCGCCGGGCCAGGGCTGCCGTGGCGGGCTTCGACGTGGTCTTCGCGCCGGTCAAGTCCGCCGCCCTGCTGTGGGCGCTGGACCCTCGCCCGCAGGTACGGCAGGCAGTCCGGCAAGCCCATGAGGCCGCGCGGGACGCCGCGCTGGAGATGCTGGAGCAGCACGCCGCGTTCACCCGTACCGGCAGGGGCGGCGTCGCCCAGGTCGAGACGAACGGCCTGATCGCTGCGGTCTTCGACCACTACGACAGCCGGGCCGGCGACCCCAACCTGCACACCCACGTCGCTATCTCCAGCAAGATCCAGGGCGTGGACGGCAAGTGGCGCAGCCTGGACGCCCGCGCGCTCTACCGGGTCACCGTCGCGGCCAGCGAGTTCTACAACACCGCGTTCGAGACTCAGCTCCAGCAGCGGATTCCGGTCACCTTCACCGAGCGATCCGACACCCGCGACGAGCGAGAGCCGATCCGGGAGATCGCGGGGATCCCGCTGGGCTTCATCGAGTTCTTCTCATCCCGGCGCACCGATATCGAGGCGCGGTACGAGCAGCTGTTGCGCCAGTTCCGCCGCGAGCACGGCTACGACCCGAACAGACAGGTCGCCCATCAGCTCGCCCGGCAAGCCAACCTCGAAACCCGCGACGCCAAGAAGACCGCGCGCTCGCTTGCGGAGATGCGGACCGACTGGACGCAGTCCTTCACCGAGAAGTTCGGTGTGGAGGCGATCGGCCGGCTCATGGGCGCCGTCCCCGACGGCATGCCTCTCGTGCGTGAACCCTCCGCGGAGGTCGACCTCGCGGCAATGGCGAGCCAGGTCGTGGCGAGGGTTTCGGAAATGCGTTCCACGTGGACCGTGTGGAATCTGCGCGCCGAAGCCGAACGGCTGGCCCGCGCCAAGCTGGTCTTCGACTCTCCCGATCAGCACCATGCGACGGTCGCCCGCATCGTTGAAGCGTGCCTGTCGCCGGCGTTGTCGGTGACCGTTGACGGGCCCGGTCTACTGCCGGAGCCGGAGGTGTTGCAGCGGTCCGACGGGTCGTCGGTGTTCGTCGAACATGCCTCCGCGCGGTTCACCAGCCGCCTCATCCTGGACGCCGAAGACCGCCTGGTCGCCGCGGCGAAAACCCGGACCGCGGTCGGCTTGGCGGGCAGCGCGGTCGCTGCGGCGCTGGAGGGATTCGACGCCCGCGGCGTCAAGCTGGACGCCGGGCAGCGGCAACTGGTGACCACGTTCGCGACCGACGACCGGCTGATCGTCGCGGGGCTCGGCCCTGCCGGAGCCGGAAAGACCACCGCCATGCGGGCATACGCCCACGTCGCTGGGCAGGCCGGGCAGCGGATCGTCGCCCTCGCCACCTCCTCGGCAGCCGCCGACGTTCTGGGCAAGGAGCTGGGCGTCCGAGCCGACAACCTGCACAAATTCGTCCACGAGTACACCAGGGGACCCTACTCCGCCCAGCTGCGGTGCGGGCAGCCCGTGCCCGAGCAGGCGGGCATGTTCGCGCTCAATCCGGGCGATGTGGTGCTGCTGGATGAGGCCGGGATGGCCGGCACCCTCCTGCTGGACCGGCTCATTCAAATCGCGGCTGAACGGGGTGCGGTCGTCCGGTTGCTGGGTGACTACCGGCAGCTCGGCGCGGTCGAGTCCGGCGGTGCGCTGCGCCTGATCGCCACCGAGGCCGGCGCCGTCGAGCTGAACGTCCTCTACCGGTTCGACAACCCCGACGAGGCCGAGGCCACGTTGAAGATCCGGGTCGGAGACTCCGCCGGGCTGGACTTCTACGCCAGCGAGGACCGGATCAGGTCGGGTTCCAAACAGGCCATGATCGAGGAGTCCTACGCGAGCTGGAAGGCGGACATGCTCGCCGGGCGCACCACCCTGATGGCCGCCGCGACCGGCGTGAACGTCACCGCGCTCGCCGCCCAGGCCCGCCTGGACCGCGTCGAAGCCGGGCAGGTAGAAGCCGACGGCGTGCAACTGCATGACGGGAACCTCGCCGGCGCCGGGGACTGGATCGTCACCCGCCACAACGACCGAAAACTGCGCGTCCACCGTGGCAAGGACTGGGTGAAGAACGGCGACGCCTGGTCTGTTCTGTCCCGCCACGACGACGGATCACTGACCGTCCGGCACCTGGATCACCGCGGAACCGTACACCTGCCCGCCGACTACATCGCCGCGAACGTCGAGCTGCTCTACGCCACGACGACCAACCGGGCGCAGGGCTCCACCGTCGACACCGCCCACCCGCTGATCACTCCGGAGATGACCCGGGAGAACCTGTACGTCATCCTCTCCCGCGCCCGCCAGCGAACCGTTCTGCACGTCGTCACTCACGAGCTACTCGCCTACGACCCCGACGACCGCCTCGACCGGGTCCGCCACGACGCCCGCCAGTACGCCGCCCGCGAAGTTCTGCACAACATCCTCGCCCACGAGGGCAACGAGATCTCCGCGACCGAAAGCATCCGCCAGGCCGCCGAAGACTCCCGATCGTTGGCCGTACTCGTCCCCCGCCACCAGTACGCCGCCACGCTGCTGGCCACCGAGCACTACACCCAGCTCGCCTCCGAAATCCTGGCCCGGCCACTCGCCCATGCCCTCACCAACTGCGACGGCTGGTCCTCAGCCGTCACCGCCCTCGCCCACGCCGAAGCTCTCGGCTGGCCAGCCCGCCACCTGCTCGCCGCCACCGCCCGAGACGCAGATCTGCCGGCCGCCGAGACACCGGGACGGCTGCTGGCATGGCGGATCAACGCCTACATCCAGGACCATCCCGCACCCGGCCCGCTCGCCCAGCCGACCCTCGCCGACACCATCCGGTACGCCGACCTGCTGCGCACGTTCACCGGACAGAGCGCCCTGGACCCCGCCGACGCGACCCGCACTCCTGCAATCCTGACCGGGGTTCCCGCCACCAGCCGCAGCCCCTATGTCTCGTCCGAAGCGCTGGCAGGCTACGCCGAGACGACCGCGAACGCCCTCGGCGTGCCCGTCGCACACGTCGCCACCCACCGGTCCTGGCCCCATCTGGCCGCGAGCCTGGTCGCCGCCCACCGCAGCGGCCGTGACATCCCCGGACTTATCAGACCCCTCACCGCCACCCTCACCATGGCCGCTGGCAACGCGGAACATCGAATCGACCATCTCGCGCCGCTCGCGCGAACCGTACGACGCCTTCTGAACGCAGACACAGCTACCGGTCTGATCACCGTCCCGGCCCAGCTCAAGCCCGCCGTCATAACTGCCGAAGCGCTCGGCGCTGAGACCGCTGACCGGCTACGAGCCCAGCCGACCTGGCCCGCTCTGGAGGCGGCCCTGCGCCGCGCGGAACGCGACGGCCACGACCCCGTGGAGATGCTCCGGCGCGTGGCCCAAGCCCGCGAGTTCTCCTCGGCCGAGGTGGGCGCCAGCCGGCTCCTGGCCTGGAGGCTCGGCCGCTACCTCAGCACCCGAACCGTTCCCGACCAGGCGAGCGAACAGCCCCAGGTAAAAGGCGACTGGCGGCTGCTCGCCTGGACACTCAAGGGGCTGGAACAGGACGGAGCCGACCTCACTCAGGTCCTCAACCTGAGCCAGGAGGCGACGCTGCCCGACGTTCTCCACCAAGCCCAGAACGTTGCCGCCCAGATCTCCGGTGTCGAGGCCGTGCAGGAGAGCGCGCCCCTGCCCTGGCTCATCACCGGCGGCCCCCACCGTGATCCCGACCATCAGCTCGTCCGCTACATGGGGCAGGCCGAGGCACTGATCTCGGCGCGCGTCCGACACCTCGCCGACATCACGACCAGCACCCGGCCGGCCTGGTCCACCCCGCTGGGCGACGCTCCACAAGAGCTGCACCCGCAGACCGAATGGACCCGCCATGTCGGGATCATCGCCGCCTACCGCGACCAGCAGAAGGTCCTTACCAACGATCCGCGTCAAATCCTCGGCCCCTACCCTGAGCCCGGCCGGCCCGAGCGCACCGCGTACTGGCACGCCGTCAACTCGATCGTCGCCGCCCGTACGATCACCGGACTCGACCCCGAGCCACAGCGGCCTGGTCCCGATCCTGCTCGCATCCAGGTCGCCGTAGACGTGTATCTCGCACTCCCTGACGACCACCGAGCCGCTGTCCACGCCGCCGTCGTTCAGCGACGAGGAGACCTCTGGTTCGGCGACCGGCACAGCATCGACGATCACGCCGTCACTCAGCCCATCAACTCCCGGGAACTACATCAGGTCCTCGTCGAACGCGGCCATCTCACCCAGTCCCCCGCAGACGGCGCCAGGCACGAAGCCACCGACAACCGTCCCCAAGACTGCCGTACAGCCGAGCAGCAGCCGGTCGAAGCCCAGCTTGCCGCCCACCGCAAAGCGCAACGGGACACCGAACGCGCCGCCCGCATGGAGCGAGCCCGCCTGTCCAAGCTGAGGACTCAAGCCCGCCGCAAACAGCAACAACAGCGCGCCCAGCAACGCCGTCAGCAGGCCCAAGGTACCCAGGCTGCGCCCCCCCTCCAACCACCGGCTGAGCAGCAGAACCAGCGCCAGGAACGTCGGCTCAGCCAATAACAACAAGCGAGCATGTCGTTCACCTTCTTGGGATACACCTTCCAACCGCAGGCGGCAGTAGGGAAGAACGGCAAGCACTTCACGTCCTTTCTCCCGGCGGTCAGCAATGACGCCCTGAAGAAAGATGAGCGCGACGGTGCGGTCCTGGCGGTTACACCTCCGGGTCAACAGCACCGAGGCGGACCTCGCCCGGATGATCAATCCGGTGGTGCGGGGCTGGATGGCCTACTACGGAGCCTTCTACCGCCATGGGCTGCATCCCCTGCCCCATCGCATCAGCACCTACCTGCTGCGGTGGATCATGAACAAGTACAAGAGGTTGAGCAATTGGAAGAAGGCCACCCGGGCGATGCGTGACGCGGTGGCCCGGCACCCTCGGTACTTCGCACACTGGGCCTTGGCAAAACCGGCCGTCAGATGATCAGAACGACAAGAGCCGTGTAACGGGAGACTGTTACGCACGGATCTGTGGCAGCCCGGGGGTGAGATTCCCTCGGGCTACCGGGGCCTCCCCCCGAGGTGTGGACACCTTGAGTGCCAGATCATGGAGATCTGGAGACCAAGGAGTTCCTCGTGGTCATGAAGGTCTACTCGGCTGAGTTCAAAGCCGATGCCGTCACGCTGTATCTGTCGGATCCGGCTCGGACGGTCGCCTCGGTAGCCCGGGACCTGGGCGTCAGCCGGGAGACGCTGCGTTTGTGGGTGCGCCAGGCCCAGGCGGCGGGCACCGCGCCGGAGAAGGCGGGGCCGACGACCAAGCCGGCGCATGCCCCGATAACCTCCGACGACGTGTCAGAATCGCCACCTGGATCGCCGACTTCTACAACGCCCGCCGCCGGCACAGCGCCGCCGACGGGCTACCCTACGATCGACTACGAAGAGCGAATCATGACCGCCCGAGCGGCAACCGGAGCAACGTCTCAGGACGCCATCGCGGCATAACACGTCTCCACGGTTGAAGGGATTGCCAGGCCCTCTTGACCTCGCGGTCATAGACAAGCGTTAAGCTCGACCCAGTGGAACTGGAGCCAGTGAGCCCATTCTGACTACTGACGCACTTAAGCAAAAATAAGCAACGCCTGAGAGGTGGTTAAGCAATGTTAACCAGTGAAACAGGCGACGCTGTCAGATGGTTGACGACGTACGTGGAGCAACGATGAAGACGTTCGGCAAGCATTTCCATCCTGCGGCGGAGAATCTCAACAGTGGAAAGAGCATGTGGAAAGGGTTTGGAATGCACAACGTAGATCATGCCACACCAAGCAATCCATCCCGGCGCCAGGGCATCGGTAAGGCCCCATCACGCTGATCAGCTGACCTGCCTCAACGCAAGACCCTTCCTCTTCGTCGAGTTGAGGCCGGCTGGTGCCCGGGCCCGGGCCACCGGACCCTCCATCTGATCGTTATCGACTACATGATCACCTCATTAGCGCTCAAACCGAAGAGCGAAGCCTCTACAGCTCCTGCGAAATTCGTTTCGGCATCTCTAAGAATCTTCGAGCTAAGGTAATTCGACGGCCGCCCGCCCATCTCCGGCAGGGCTTTGGTCTGGGCATCGTCTGTCACATTGACCAAACTACAGCCACACGCATCGTACGTGGACGTATGAGCAGACCGCAGCCGCCGACCCTTACTGCTCCCTGATATAGCCACCTCCGGGAGCCATTTGCCAGATCGCTTCCCCATCGCGCACCGTTACTGCCTCAGGCCGAATAATGCGGTCTTTCAGCATGACAATCTTGTCGTATTCATCACTTTGACACTGCGGGCCCCGGGCGACCCGCTGGAGGACGTCGGGTATATAGCGTGGACGTGGTGCACCTGGTCCAAGCAGACGGCGCCCGTGGAAGGCAGGGCGCGGGCGCCCAGAGATCAGCCGCGGGCGACCTCGACCGCGTGCGAGGGCACTCTGCACACCGCCGCCCAGGGCGGCCGTAATTTCGGCTTACTTCATGGTCCGTGATAGGTGATGATGGTCGCGTGGCGGGCGATGATGCTCTGGAAATGGATGCGTGGCTTTGGTCGGTGCCCGATGGTCGCCTACCTCCCCCTCCTGTTGAGTCGAAGGCGCCGCTGCTGCCGATCGGTGACTTAGCGTGGGAGAACGCCGAACGTCTTTTCGTGCGACTGCTGGAGACGCAGGGGCGTATCCAGTACGCGAAGCTGTTCGGGACGCCGGGACAGAACCAGGCGGGTATCGACGCCTACGCCAGGCTCCCTTTGGACCTCGCCTCAGCAGCCCCGGATAGCCGCGCCTATGTCGCGTTGCAGTCACGGCGGGTCAAGAAGCTGACCCCTGCCGGTATCAAGCGCGCCGTTAAGGACTTTCTGAGCAGGGAGTGGGCTGGGCGCTCCCAGCGGTTCTACTTCGCTACATCCGCCAACCTGCAGGAACGGACGCTGGACGTCGCCGTCCGCGAGGCGACGGACGAGCTGGGTGAGCATCGAATTGAGTTCATCCCCTGGGGGGCTCAGGAACTGGCTGCGCTGTTGCGCCCTCACCCGGAAATCGTCGACGACTTCTTCGGCCGCCCTTGGGTTGAGCTGTTTTGCGGTCGGGACGCCGCATCAGGGCTTCGGCACCGGCTCACCCCGCAGGACAGTACCCGGCTGCGCGACGAGTTACGGAGCCTGTACTCGGCTGTTTTCGCCGCGCAGGACGCGCGCACCAAGCCTGGACACGATGGCCGGTTCGTTATTCTCGACGTCGCTCCAGGCGTACCCGGCGATGATCTGCCTCAGCCCGTCGGACAGGAGCTGGAGCCCCTGGCTGACCCGGTGCCGAACCAACACCCGCAGGCGCTTGCGCACTTCGACGAGCACGACGCCGGATTCGTGACTCGATCGCGCTACGGCCAGCGACGGCGCACGCTGCGGCCGTTGCGTCGCCTTCTCAACCGTCCGGGCGTCCCGGCGGGCACGGGGGAGATGAATCGGCCAGCCGATGATTGGCTGGCCGAGTGCCGGCACGCCCTGGTGATCGGTGCTCCCGGCTCTGGGAAGTCCAGCTTGCTGCGGTTCGCTGCCGGTGACTTGCTGGCTGCCGAGCCTCAGTCGGTGGTGTTGCAACGCGAGCACGCGGGCCGGCTACCGGTGTGGTTGCCGTTCGGCTACCTGTGCCGTCATCTGGCCGAATCTACGACTCATTCGCTGCATTCCGCCGCCCGGGCATGGTTGGCTAGACACGACGCTGAGAACCTGTGGCAACTCGTTGAACGTGCCTTGAGCGATGACCGCCTCCTGCTGCTGATCGACGGCGTGGACGAATGGAGCGACGTCGATGAGGCCGAACACGCCCTTTATGTACTGGAGACGTTCCTCGGCCGCTCCCAGGCGGTGGCTATCGTGTCGACCCGGCCCTATGCCATATCGCGTCTGAACTGGACGCTGCCGTGGACCCGCGGCGCACTCACTGCGCTGACAGATGCTCAGCGGCGGGCGATCGCGGCTCAGACGATTCTCACCGTGCAAGGGACCGATGACGCGAACTACACACGGATTCGACTGGACCCGTTCCTGGAGGAACTCGATGAGGTCCCCGAGCTGAGCGAGTTATCCCGTTCCCCGCTCTTCCTCACCTTGCTAGCCGCCACCTGGCGAGGGGAACCACTCCCCGCCCAGCGGTTTAAACTGTACGGCCGATTGATCGAGCTGCTGATCGAGAAGCATCCGCAGATGCGCCGACGTGCCACTCGGGCTCGGGGCGGCGCCATCTCGTCGGACGAATTCCAAACATTGTTCCAGGCGGTGGCCTACCGGCTGCGGTCGCGGGGAAGCGCTGGCACAGTCGCGCGCGCTGAGATCCGCGGTCACTTCCGGGAGGCGCTGATCGACGAGGACGTCCTGGGGTATCCGCTGGAACAGGCGCGGCGTATAGCCGATGCCGCGTTGAGGGTTGGTGAGCACGAGTTCGGGATCCTGGTCTCCCAGGGAGCCGGCCAGGTCGGATTCCTGCATCGGGTCATCTTCGACCATCTCGCCGGCCTGCACTTAGCTACCCTGCCGCTCCAAGAGCAAGAGCGTGTCATGATCGAGCGGGTGGCCGACCCGGCGTGGGGGGATGTACTGCTGTCGGCCTTGAGCGCACACATCGTGCGGTCGCACGTGAAGAGTCTGCTCGACGCGGTCACCGTCGGCACAACTGCAGATCTTTCAGAACCCGAAGGTGCGGGAGCCGTCGAGCGGGCGCTGTGGGCGCATCGGGACAACAGCGCCTTCGAGTTGCTCGCGCAAGCGCTCGCCGCCAATGTCGCCCTCACCCCAAGGCAGCATGCCGCCTACCTCGATCAGCTCATCGGACGCGTACAGGCGCATCCGTCGCTGGAGCACCGTGCTGTCGCTTGCCAGCCTGATGGGACCACCCAGTTGCCACGAGGAAGGGACCACCTGGTCGTGTAGTCGATCATAATGATCTCCCTCAGTTCGTC
>NZ_JBICTU010000039.1:0-55808 GCF_043197795.1 Sphaerisporangium sp. NPDC049003 | reverse complement strand
ACCACGTCTACAGCCACCGACGCACCCTCAATCTGTTCAAGATGGAAGTGAGGGAATCAAGCTGACCAAATCACAAACTCGCCGGGGCCCTGGGGAGCAGGTAGTTCGGAGCGCTGCCGAGGCGCACGTCGACGACCTTGTCGGGGTTGATCTCGACTTCGGTGGACCTACGGGGGCCGTGATGTTTCCTTTTGCCCTCTACCTGGGCTTCGGCCACGTCGATCCTCGCAAAGACCCGACACGTTGTGCCCAGGGGTGCGATCACGAGACTCTGGATGAGGATGAGCGTGACGAGTACGAGCATCCTGATGAATACGAAGCGTTATGTCACGTGACTAGTTCAGTCTTTGGTGACGACTTCGAAAGCGCCGGTCCCGGAAGGTTCTCCAACTTAGTCGGTCATCCTCATTGGAGCATTAACCAGATCCGCACCTCAGGGGCTTTTTCGCTCACTCCTTACGAAAAAGACGACTTTATCAACGCTCTACGAGGCAACGATGGTGGGGCGCAAGTTATCTTCTATAGTAGCGCCAGCACAAAGATTGCATCGCGATGGAGTGAATTCAGAAATGCCGCAATGGGGTGCCTGGAAACCAATGAGGATTGGACCGAGCTGGTCGGCGGCTGGCTCGATACTATCAGCGAACTACCTGATGAATACGATGTCCGGCTACACATCTACAATCCCTGTGACCTCATGGCAACCCTCGTTTACGGGTTGCCTGAGAGCATTCAGGAGTACGAAGCAGAGGTTATAACGAAGAGTCTGAGAGAGTATGTGCCGATGTTCGTAGCGGTAGCCACACCTCGAAACAAAAACTCCCCCAGCCACCTGCTGAAGGGAAAGCTCGGATGGAATGGCATCGCTGTGCCCGCCCTACGTCGCCGCATAAAGCAGGTGTACAAGGACCCTTGGAACTGGCACATCGCTAAGGCGACTGGCGTCGCCTGGCAGGCTGACCGCGAGTTGCTCGATCTTCTCGGTATGCATTACGTGGCCGATGTGTCGGTCCTACCTCCGTATACACAAGGAGGGATCGAGGAGCATGACACGTGGACCCTGCTGCCGCAGGATCTGAACCCTGAGACCGTTGAGAAATGGGGCGGCCTGTTCGGTATAGCAAACTTCATCGAGCGACACCGCGAAGAGGTCTTTCTGCTTGTGCAGGAGTACAGGCAGCGCCTACGCATCGTGGACACCAGGAACTTGCCCTCCGAGTGAACTTTCGACCTGAACGCACTCTTCACAAGCCGGGGTGTAGCTGCGGCCTGAAGCCACCTGCTTTGAGCAGGGACCTGGTGAGGTTGCGGAAGCCAAGGGCGGAGCTGGATGGGTGTTCGAGTCGGCCGTTGATGGTCTCGGTGGGGCCGTTGAACGTGCCAGGTCGGTCGAAGTAGGCCAGCACTCTCGGGCGCGGGCGGTGCGTGCCCGGACCGGCCGAAGAGCCGCAGCCGGGCACGCAGACCGGCCGGTGCGCCCGGCGGGCCGCGGAGCGGACCGCCTTTAATACATGTACAGATAAGTTACTTTCGATCTTGGCCGGTTCACATCTTCGCCGGTTGTTCGAGTGGTGATCAGTCTTCCGCTCGCTGGCCGGCACGGCAGCGTTGAGGACGACTGGGGACGTCCTGTCTCATCAGGGACTTCTAGGACGTCTCGACGGTGTCCGGCTGGGTGGTGTCCGGGCTTCGGCTGTTGTCGCATTCTTGATCTCGTCATCGTCCGAAAGGAGCGAGAAGGGAGGCGAGCATGCAGCGGAGGGAGGATCCGGAAGCGCGGTGCCGCGGGGCGGGTGTCGTGTGGGGGCGGCTGTCCGGTGGCGGGTGTGGGTGAATGACGAGATGCGGGCGCGGGTGGCGGCGTCTCGGGCGGCGCAGGGGTTGCCGCCGGTGATTGAGGATCTGGCGGTGTTGGAGCGGGTGGCGGCGGTGTTCCGGCTCGTGGGGGAGCGGCAGTCGGAGCGCCGCCTGTTGGCGGCTTAGGCGATCCAGTCGAAGGTGAAGCGGTCGGGGTCCCATCTTTTGCGCGGGTTGGCGGGCGCGACGGTGATGCGGTGGATGGTCGCGGCGACGATGGCGCGCTGTTGGGAGGTGTTCATCGCGTCCCATCGGGTGAGCATCTGCTGCATGGTTCGATGAACGTGATGAGGGGTGAGGTTCGGGACAGGCTGGCGAGTGCGGCGCGGTTGTTGTTCAGGCGCAGGTCGATGGGGGCGCGGGCGGCCATCCACTCCTTACGGGTGATCTCTCGGGCGGCCCAGGCTTCGGCCAGTTCTTCGAGGAGCTCTTCATCGGCGCGGACGAGTTCGGCGAGGTTGTCATCGTCGCCGGAGTCGTGGCGGATGCGTTGGGCCAGGGCGGGGGAGTCGAGCGCGGTCAAGAGCATGTCGCGGATGTGGATGTCGGTGCGGTGCGCGTTGGTTGCGACGCCGCCGCAGGATCCGCTGCCGGGGACGTTCGGGCAGACGTAGCGGGGGACACCGGAGCGGGGGCGTCCGTTCATTCGGTGTCCGCATTTGCCGCAGCGCAGGATGCCGGACAGTAGGTAGGTGCGGCCGGTGGCGGCTTGGCGGCGGTAGTCCCGGGCGGGGTCGTTGAGCAGTGCCCGTAAACGGTCGGAGTCGACGGGGGTGATGATCGCGGGCCATACCGCGTCGGCGACGATCTCCCCCAACAGCGGCCTTGTCGTCTGGAAGCTGCTGCGCGGAGTGTGTTCTCTACGCCCGCTGATCCGGGCTGAGGCGAGGAGTCGACGCAGGGTGGTGGGCAGCCAGTGACGTCCGGCCGGGGTTCGGATGTCGCGTTTCTCGAAGTCGCGGCAGACACTTGTCAGCGATTCGCCGGCAAGCACGCGGCGGGCGGCCTCACAAATCACCTCCGCCTCTTCGTCGATGACGGTGATGCGATCGTCGGCGTAGCCGTACGGACGCATTCCTCCACCCGAAACATTGCCTGCCTCGGCGCTCTGCCGCCGTTGACGCTTTTGCCGTTCGGCCTTGTGCTCGGCCTCGTGGCGGGCGGCAGCCCCGAGCATCCGCGCGATCAGACGCCCGGTCGGGGTGCCCAGGTCGATCTCTCCAGTTACGGTGGCCAGCTCGATGCCGCGCCGATCGGCCAGATCGATGACGTCTTCCAGCTCGCGGGGTGAGCGTGTCAGCCTGTCCACGTGCCAGCAGACGATCGCGTCCACCGTCCCGGCCTCGATATCGCTGAGAAGTCGTCGCCACGCGGGGCGGGGGCTTCCCGAGTACGCGCTGACGTCGTTGTCGGGGTAGACGTCCGCTACCTGCCATCCTCGGCGCTCGACCAGCGCCCGGCAGTCGGCTTCCTGGCGGGCCACCCCCAGTCCAGCACCCGCACGGTCCTGGCTGATCCGGCAGTAGATCGCAGCTCTCCGCATGGGTCACATAGATACACGCTCGTGGGCACAGGCGTCAGCTGCCCCATCGGCCTGATGACCGGCGAAGCCTGACCTCGGAGCCCGCCCTTGTGGGAAGGTCGGGCTCCGCCCGAAAAGGGCCTCGCTTCGCACCCAGTTGGTCACTCAGCGAGGCGGTGGCGGCAGCTTGGAGACGCGTCTGGGGTCGGAAACGTGCGGGATCTCAGCTGTCTAGCGTTACTTGAGGCGGAGCGCTTCTTTGCGGGCCTCGGCGTGGCTGGACCGCTCGCGCTCCAGCCACGCCGGGTTCTCCGCCTTCAGCGCATCGATCTCAGCGGTGGTGAGCGGTCCGGTGATCCCACCTCTGAGCAGGCCGGCAATGGAGACCCTGAGCTTCGCGGCGATGACCTGCTTGGTGTGCGGGCCGTTGCGGCGCAGGTCGGCGAGCCAGGCGGGTGGCGTCGACTGCAACTCGTTCAGCTCGTCCCTGGAGACGACACTCGCCTGGAACTCGGCGGGAGTGGCCGAAAGGGGGACACCCAGCTTCTTGGCCGCGGTCGCGGGCTTCATTGTCTGGATGGTCTTCGGTTTGGGCGAGGTCATGGCGTCAAGAGTAGTCAGCCGGAACAGGTTCCCTTGACATCGGTACCCTGAGGAAGTGACTGATGGAGAGCCCGGCAGGGTGTTTCGACTGGCGTACGTGCCCGGGGTGACACCCGCGAAATGGGTCAACGTCTGGACCGAGAGAATGCCCGGCGTGCCGATTGCCCTGGTCGCGGTTCCCGCCGCCGAGGTGGTGGGACTCCTGCGGAACGGCGGCGCCGACGCCGGATTCGTCAGGCTGCCGGTCGACCGGGATGGGCTCAGCGTGATTCCTCTCTACGTGGAGACCACGGTGGTCATGGTGCCTAAGGACCACGCGATGGCCGCCGCCGACGAGGTGGCCATCGCCGACCTTATCGACGACGAGGTGTTCCATCCTCTGGACGACACCATCGAGTGGACGGTCCGGCCCGGACTGCCCGCGTTCACCCGCCCGGCCACAACAGCGGACGCGGTCGAGCTGGTAGCGGCCGGCACTGGGATTCTCCTGGTTCCGCTGTCGCTGGCACGCCTCCACCACCGCAGGGATCTCACTTACCGGCCGGTGCCGGACGCGCCGCAGTCTCAGGTTGCGCTGACCTGGCCCACGGACGCGACCACTGACCTGGTGGAAGATTTCATCGGCATCGTCCGCGGCCGGACGGTGAACAGCTCGCGGGGCCGTACCCCCGTCTCCCCTGCGGAGAAACCGGCACAGCGGCCTGCACAAAAACCCGCACAGCATGGCTCCGGTCGCCGGGCCGTGCCAGCCAGCCGTAAAAAGAAGGGCTACCGGCCTCGGTGACCTGCAGACAGATGAGTCGGCGGTAGCAGATGAGAGCGGCCGCGAGGGCGATGAAGGACGCGAAGTGGTCGGCCCGGCGTTCGTAGCGGCGGTCCCCGTTCGACCATGCCATCGTGTACTCGATTACCCAGCGGTGCCGTCCCAGGCGTTGGCTGGATTCCACCCTGCGGCGGGCGATGCACGAGGTGATGCCACGCTCGCGCAGGAAGCGGCACACGCATGGGGTAGTCATACTTTTGTCGCCATGCAGCTTGGCCATCAAGCACGATCCGACCGCACGCGCGCTGGTCATCGCCATGCCCGAGGTCTTCCCCTGGGTTCGCCACCTCACCTCCGCCGAACTGCGTGCCTTCACCCTCGAACTGGTGGAGGCCCTCTCCGACGCGGCGGAACTGGATGTCGATGTCACCACACAGGAAGTCATCGCAGAGCCCGCCCTTGTGGGAAGGGCGGGCTCCGCCCGAAAAGGGCCTCGCTTCGCTCGGACTGCGCTTATTGGGGCTCCCGCGTTTCGGGGGTGTGGGGGCGGAGCCCCGCACAAACCCGTAGTCCTCGCTCCAGCGCCTCAGCAGCGCGACCCAGTCAGGCACGATGACTGCGGGGCCGGGGAGCGGGGCACGATGCCGGCTCCGTTCCCCGGCCGGGGTCGTATCGCGGTTACTTCAGGGTGATGGTGGTGAAGTGGCTGCTGCCGTCATTGAGCTTCAGCTCGAACGTACGGCAGGTGCCGGACCAGCTCTTTTCGGTCTTCCATACGTAGTTGTACTGACCGTCTTCGTAGCTGAGCTTCGAGTTCCCGGGGCCGCTGGTCGGCTCGGAGGCACCGGTCGCCTTCCCGGTGTCGCAGGCCACCGGCTGGGAGACCGGGTAGCCGGCGGCGATGACGCCCAGGCCGCGGTTACCGCCGAGGCCGAACTTGATCGGTACGGCGCTGTTGGCCTTGCCGCTCATCGTCGCCGGGAAGTAGGCCTGCCAGGGATAGACGACCTGGTAGGTGACCTTCTTGTCGGCTGCGTTGCCGGCCTTGTCGGTGGCGTTCACGGTGAACTCGTGGAAGCCCACGGTGGAGGTGCCGAGCGCGCTGCCGTCGGGCACCGTGCCGACACAGGTGGCAACCCCGGCCAGGTTGTCATCGCACCGGTAGGACGCGGTCGCGGCCGTCCCGAGCTCGAAGACCGCGCCATCGGTCGGCCTGATGAGGGAGATCGTCGGCTTCGTGAGGTCGACGGTCATCTTCACCGCCAGGTCACCGGCGATCGACACACCCCGCTTGTCCGCCACCCGGCCGTCGACGGTGGTGGTGAAGTCACAGGTGGCGTGCGGGAGCACCGCCTGCAGTCGGCCGTCGGCGCCGGTGGTGCCCAGGTCACGCGGACCGTTGCCGCAGTCGGCCCGTACCGGCGCCCCAGCCAGCGGCTGATCGCCGTCGGAGACCGCGGACACCGTCACCGCGTTAAGCGCGTTGTGCGCCACCGCGCCGCCCACGACGTCAAGGGTGATCTGCAGCCGCTCGGGGCTGATGTTGTCCATCGTGTCCGTCGGCTTGTGGTACTGCGGCTCGGTGACGTACGACCCACCGGTCGGACCGCAGACGGCCGGCGGGGCCGGCGGGCGGTAGTCGAGCCAGATGAACAGCGAGGACGGGATGCCCACGTCGAAAAACGCCTGGTGGTCGCTCTGCCCGAGCCTGCAGTTGCGCAGTCCGTCGAAACCGACGCGCGCGCCCGCGTTGTAGGCCTCCTGGACCACGTAGTTCGACTGGCCGTTCGGGGTCAGCGCCCACAGCCGGGCCGGCTCGTACGGCGTGCCGACCATGTCCATCTGCCACTCGCCGACGAACCGCGTCTTCTCCGCCGCGGTCAGCGTGTTGACGTACGCCCTCGCGCCGAGGAGGCCGCCCTCCTCACCGCCGAAGCCGCCGATCCGCAGTTCCTTGTCCAGCGGGTACTGGCTGAGGACCCGGGCGATCTCCAGCGAGACGCCGTTGCCCGAGGCATCGTCGTGGGCGCCGGGGGCACCCAGCACCGAGTCGATGTGCGCGCCGACCATGACGATCGGAGCCTTGGTGCCGTCCGGGTCGCCGACCGCGTGCCGGATGCCGATGACGTTGGTGCCCATCGGGTTCACGTACTGGTTGGTCGTGATCCGCAGCGTCAGCGGGCCCTTGTCCAGAAGGTCCTTGATCCAGGTGGAGTGTGCGCTGCCGCCGCCCATCACCGGGATGTTCGGCTGGGCCGTGGTGAGCGTGAACGACGGCGGCGCGTTGTTGCCGGTCGCGTAGGCCAGGATGACCGCGACAGCGCCCAGGCTCGCCGCGTTGACCACGGCGGTGTTGCGGACCGACGCGGTGGTGCTGTAGTCCATCAGAACGATCTTGCCCGCGGTGTCGGCGGGGAAGTCCGCGGCGGACTGGCCGGTCTTGGCGTAGACGACCTGCCCCTCCACCGCGGCGTCATTGCCAGTGAACTTCGCGCTGGTCGACGCGGCCATCTGCCAGTTCGGTCCTCCCGGCAGGTCGGCGTTCGGGGACGTGACCTTCGCGACGTTCTTGGTCGAGACCGGGCCCCATGACTGAAGGGCCACATCGAAGCCGTAGGACTTCAGGACGCCGCCGATGTACTCAGCGCCCTCCCGCTCCTGTGGCGTGCCGTTCAGCCGCGGGCCGATGTTCACGGCGAGTTGCCGAATATGGTTGACGGAGTTGGCCGAGTCGAACTGGTCGATGATCTCGTGGTCGTAGTCCTTCAGCAGGGCGCTGGTCGCAGCGGCCGTCAGGTCCGCGCCTGACGATCCCTGGGCCGGGACACCGCCGCTGGCGGCGGACACGGTTCCGAGCGCCAGCGCCGCCGCCAAGCCGCCGACGACGGTAAGTCGCCTGAGCCGACGGGGATGGTCGAATGAACTCCCCATAGAGGAACTCCCTGGTACTGGCGGACGTGGAGGTCCGCGTGGTGTCCTCGTCCTTGGGTCGCAAGGGGAGGGCAAGGTTCGCGATTAGTACCAGGTGGTTAAAATAAGTGTCAATAGGTGCATTACCCTGACAAAGTTCACCGCTGCCGGAAACTCGCCCTTTCCCGTCGGGGGAAGGGCGCGGCGACCCGCCGGCACCTACGGGCGCGGGACAGTGGTCGGCTGCCGAATCACGAGACAGGCCCGCGACCTGCGAAGGCGGCTTGAGCTTCCCCGCAGGCTCGGTACGCGACGAGGAGCATCGGCCGAGCCTTGGTGATCGAGACGTGCGTTGATGAGGAGTCGTTGCTCGAATCGGCGCCTCGCGGCCCTTGACCGGCAAGCCGTTAGGCTGTGCCCGTGACACCCAGTGCTGAGCGGCAGACGGTGTTGCGCGCGGACGCCGCACGCAACCGCGCACGGGTGTTGAAGGTCGCCCGCGAGCAGTTGGCCGCAGGCGACGACTCACTGATGCTGAACACCATCGCCCGGCTCGCGGGAGTGGGCGTCGGGACCGTGTACCGGCATTTCCCCAACCGGCACGCGCTGCTGGAGGTGCTGCTGGCGGAGCGCTTCCAGCAGCTTGTCGACGAGGCGCGGGCCGCGGCGGCCGACGAGGACGCCCTTTCGGGGCTGTGCCGTCTTCTGCGTTTCGCTCTCGGACGCACGCTGGACGACGCCGGGTTCGCAGCGGTGCTCGAATCCGCCAGCGACGCCGACGCACAGACCTCGGCGATGAAGGTCGAGCTGGACCGTGCCGTCGCGGAGCTGCTCGACCGTGCCCGCCGCGCGGGCGCCATCCGGCGGGGCATCGAGGCGGACGATGTCCGCCTTCTGCTCTGCGGCATCGAGCACGCGGTCCGCTCCGGTGGCAACGACGCGGAGCGTGCCGAGATCTACCTCGACGTCCTCCTTGAGGGCCTGCGCCCTCCGCGCTGACAGCAGCCTGAAAGCCGCAGCTTCGGAGTTCGTCGCCGCACGCCCGCTTCCGCTAATCGGGTGGCCATCCACTTATGCTACGGTCTGAGCATCAAAGCGGATGGCTATCCGGTAGCGTTCGGGCCAGTGGAGGGCAGGACCATGGGCAAACGGGCGGTGGTGACGGCGGGGACCGGAGGAATCGGCCTGGAGACCGCGATGAGGCTGGCGGCGACAGGTCACGCGGTGACCGTGATCGGCCGGAACGCCGAGCGGGGTGCCCGCGCGGTCGAGAGAATCGACGCGGTGGCGACCGGGCCGGGGGCGAGGTTCGTCGCCGCCGACCTCGCGTCGCTCGACTCCGTCCGAGGGCTCGCCGCCCGGCTCGCGGCGGAAGGCCCGCTGAACGTCCTGGTCAACAATGTCGGGGCGATGTTCGCGGATCGGCAGCAGACGGTGGACGGGATCGAGGCGTCGTTCGCCGTCAACCACCTTTCCCCGTACCTGCTGACCGAATTGTCGCTGGAGCCGCTCCGGGCCGGAGGGCCGAGCCGGATCGTGAATGTCACCTCGAGTGCGGTCCGGACGGCCAAACGCTCCTTCGGCGCCGTCGAACCGCCGGGTGGCTACTACGGCTTTCACTGGTACGGCCGAGCGAAGCTCGCCAACCTCGCCTACACGCTGGATCTGGCGGAGCGGTTGCGAGGCACGGGCGTCTCGGTCTTCGCGGCTGATCCCGGCGGCGCGGCCACCGCGATGACCGACGACACCGTGTGGTCGCCGAAGATCGTCTCGCCGGGGCTGCGGCTGCTTTGGCCGCTGGTCCGGCGTACCTTCGCACGCGCCACGTCCGGCTCCGCGGCACTGGCCGCACGATCGTCGGTTCTCGCGGCGGCCGACGACTCACTGAACGGGCGGACCGGCCTGGTCATCGGACCCGAGGTTCGTCCCGTCGCGCCCTTCCGCCCCGCCACCGACTCCCGAACGGCCGAGGCCGTCCTCCGGCTCAGCCGGCAACTGGCCCCTGCCTTGGTGAAGTCTTGAAAAATTCAGGAACGGACTGTTACCGTCACCAATCAACTCTAAAGGCTTGACTCGGGGCGATTTCGGGCTTTCCAAATCGGGGCCGGCCAGACCGCGGCGATGGTGCCGCGGCATCACCGCTCAAGGAGCAACCCATGCAGCATGCCCTGCCCAAGCGACGGCTCGCGGCCACCGCCGCGGCGTTTGCCATGGTGGGTGCCACCTTCCTCGGAGGCGCGATCGGTTCGGCCAGCGCGGCCATCGCCGACGAGCCGACGTCGACACCCGTCAACGCGGACATCCCCGACGGGATGCTCATGAGCTACGTCGTCAACGCCCGGATCGCCAACCCCGGCCAAACTCGTCTCGTCGAGCGCGCGGTCGAGGCGGCCGGAGGTGTTGTCGTCCAGTCCTGGCCCGAGATTGGCGTGGTCGTCGCCCACGCCGACCGCGCGGCCTTCCGCGCGAACGTCACCGCCAAGGGCGGCAACGCGGTCGCCTCCGTCGGCGCCACCCGCACGGCCGGGGTCTCCGAGGGGACGCCGGCCGACCTGGCCGCGCCATGGGGCCCAGGCGCCAGCGGGTACAAGAAGGGTGCCAAGAAGCCGGACAACGGCGACATCCCGTCCGACCCGCAGCCTAGCGAGAGCCTCGACCCCAATGAGGGGGTCCAGTGGGACATGAAAATGATCAAGGCCCCCCAGGCGCAGGCGATCTCAGACGGCAACCGCAACGTCCTCGTCGGGGTACTCGACAGCGGCATCTCGCCGACACACCCGGACCTCAAGGCCAACATCGACGTCGCGAACTCGGTCAACTGCACTAACGTCGGCCGTCCGGATCAGACGCCGTTGGCTTGGCGCCCGACGACGAGCGACCACGGTACACACGTCGCCGGCACCATCGCCGCCGCCCGCAACAACATCGGCATCGTCGGTGTCGCGCCGAACGTGCGTCTGGCGGCCGTCAAGGTCGTCAACAACGACGGCTACATCTACCCGGAGTACGCCATCTGCGGCTTCATGTGGGCGGGCCTGAAGCACATGGACGTCACGAACAACTCCTACTACGTCGACCCGTTCGAGTTCTGGTGTGACGACCAGCCTGACCAGGCCGCCAGCAAGGAGGCCCTCCGGCGCGCCGTGGGGTGGGCCACCAAGCAGGGCGTCGTGAACGTCGCTGCTTCGGGCAACTCCAACTATGACCTGGCCAACAAGACCGTGGACACGGGCAGCCCCAACGACGCGCCGAAGCCGACAGTGCGCACGATCAACAACCACTGCAACGACATCCCGGCTGAGTTCGACGGTGTCGTGACGGTCGGATCCCTCCAGCGCGTGGGCACCACGTTGGACAGCGTTCGGTCGTCCTTCTCCAACTACGGCCTCGGCAAGATCGACGTCGTGGCTCCCGGCTCGTCGATCTACTCGACGACGTGGAACACCCGGACCGGGGCCGACGGCTACGGCACCAAGAGCGGTACGTCGATGGCGAGCCCGCACGTCGCCGGCGTCATGGCGCAGATGAAGTCGGCGCACCCGTCCTGGTCGCCGGCCGAGATGATCCGTGAGCTCAAGGCACGGGCCGAATCCAAGTCGTGCCCGCAGAACAACGCTGCCTGCGTCGGCACCGTCGACGACAACGGCTTCTTCGGCGCTGGAGTCGTCGACACCCTCGCCGTCGTCAAGTGAACTGACCCTGGTATCACCTAGGTGACACCACCGCGCTGGGCTTGCACCCCCATGAGGGTGCAGGCCCAGCGCCATATCCTCCGCTCGTGATCCGCGGAAGGGCCCGCCGGGGCGCGGCCGGCGGGCCCGGTGCCGGGATCAGGCCACGAAGTTGACGTCGCTGCACATGAAGAACGTCTGGTCCATGTGCGAGGCCTGCCAGATCATGTAGACCACGGCGCGGCCGCTGCGCCCCGAGGTGCTCAGGTTGACCGAGTAGTACTGGCTGGGAGTGTACTTCCCGGTCTTAGTCAGCAACTGGAGGTCGTTCCAGGTGAGCGCCTGACGTGTGGGGTCGAAACCCTGACGGGTGACGTAGACGAGGAGATAGTCGGCTCCGTGGCCGGCCTGGTCCCACAGCTTGACGGTGAAGTTGTTGCGGGTATTCGTCGCCTTCCACGCGCCGGGAACGTCCATCGCGTTGTAGCGGCCGTTCTCGGCGTGTCCGCCGCTGCACAGCTGGCCGTTCGGGACCGCGGCCTGGAAATTGCCGCCGAGGTTCATGCGGTAGAGGCCGTTCCAGTTCCACATGGCCGTCGTGTCGGCCTGCCACGCCTGCCAGCACATGGGATCCTGCTGCGCCATGGTGGGGTTCTGGAAGTCGCTCCCCCAGCGCTGCCAGCAGCCGTAGTGACGGGAGGCGGGGTCCACGAGCGAGCCGTGGGCGGAGGCAGCGTCGGCCCAGACCACCAGGCAGGCCGCCATGGCGGTCAGCAGGGCCGTGGTACGGACGGCCCATCGACGGGCGGCCCGGGCATGAGGATGTGATGGCACGTTGGGTCTCCGATCTTCCGCGTGATCCGAGTTGCAGGAGCGCTCCCAAATGCGTCGCCGCGACAGTAACCGACCGCGATTAGTTTGGATAGTCCACCAACAAAGTGGAGACCGTTCCCTGCGCTGCCCAAGGTGGGCGAAGTGGCGATGACCTGGCCATTCACTGGCAATGGTGCGCTACGCGACGGCTGCCCAACCCTGTATTTTTCATGGCTTGACCGCATCAAGTCAGGCAGGGGTGCCCGCAGGGGGACGACTGACCCCGGCATGCTCGGAATGGTCCACCGGGGGGCTTCGACGATCCCGGTTACGAGTGCCCGACGCCCGAGAGAGCTTGTCACTAAGGTTCCGAGTGAGCCCGCGGCCGGCGTCGCACAGGAAATCCGCCTCGCAGGTCGCCGCTGCGCGTACGTTGGGACCGATGAAGGATCAGCACGCACAGATCGCATGGCAGGACCGCCGGCCGGTCGGGCTCACGACGCCCATCGAGGGGGACGCCTCGGGCCGCGGGCAACCTGGCAGGGGCGTGGGCCGGTCGCGCGGGAGGTTGCTGGTCGCCTCGCTCGTCAGCGTGGCCGTCTCGATCTCCGGATGCGCCGGCTCGCAAGGTGCCGCTTCAACGGCCACGCCCAACCAGACCGCGACGCGTACGGCCCCAGGGCGGGCGGTGTCGCCGCCGGCGAAGGAGTCCTCACGGGAGGTGCCCGTCCTCCCGGCCCCGGACGCGGCGATCCCCAAGGACCCGTCACGGCTGGCCGAGTCCCTGATCAGCACCACCGCGCGGCTCCGGCAGGCCACCGATGACTGGGTGCGCGAGGGGAATCCCGCCAAGGGGGAGGCGCCCGAGCCGGTGGTGCTGCTTGCGCTGCACCAGCAGCGCGTCTACCGGTACCTGGCCGGCGATCCGAAGGTCGCTTCCCGAACCTACGCCCGGCTGCCCAAGGCCCTGGCCAGGCAGGCGGAAGACAACGTGACGGCCATCCGCGACCTGCGCTCCCTCGTCCGGCCCATCAGCGGGTCGGCCAAGTTCCGTGTCCAGCCGCCCAAGCCCGCGGATGTCCTGCTCGGCCACTTCCGGCATGCCGAGCGCCGGTTCGGCGTCGAGTGGGAGGTGCTGGCCGCGGTGATGTTCGTCGAGACGAAGTTCGGCCGCGTGAGGTCACCCAGCTACACAGGCGCCAAGGGACCCATGCAGTTCATGCCGGGAACATGGGCCGCCTACGGGATGGGCGGTGACATCCAGGACACCCGGGACGCCCTGCTCGCCGCGGCCAACTACCTGCACGCGTCGGGGGCACCGCGCGACTACCGGCGCGCGCTGTACGCCTACAACCACTCCCAGGCGTACGTCGACGCGGTGCTGCTGCACGCGCGCCAGATGAAGCAGGACATCAGGAACTACTACGCCTACTACAACTGGCAGGTGTTCGTCGTCACCACCCAGGGCGACCGCCGCCTCACCGGCCCTGACCGCTGACCCGGAGGAGCACCTCGTGGAGTAGGCGACGCGTCTGGCCGCGGCCGGGAGGTCACGCGGCCAGGGTGTCGGCGGACACGGCCCAGAGGCGGGCGGCGGCTTCGGGGTCGAGGGCGTAGGCGGCGACGCCGCGGCGGGTGCCCGGCTGGTTCGGGGCCGCTTCGGCGCAGTCCTCGAAGTACCGGCCTCCGACGCCTTCGAGCAGGGGCGAGGTGGCGACCAGCACGGAGGTGGAGGCGCCCTGTTCGGGCGTCTTCCACGTGTACGACCCGCCGCCGCTCTGGTTGCGCATCCGCTCCAGGTCCTCGTCGGTGACGTGCCGCTGGAGGTTGGTGCGGATGGCGCCGGGCATCAGCGCGTTGACGGTGATGCCGTCGTTCGCCCAGCGCGTGCTCGCCTCGACCGCGAACAGGATGTTGGCCGTCTTGGACTGCCCGTACGCGGCCCACGGCTCGTAGGGGCGCTCCCGGAAGTGGATGTCCTCGAAGACGACCGGCGAGCGCAGGTGCCCGCTGGAACTGACCGACACGACGCGGGCGCCGCCGGCCTCCGCCAGCGCACGGTGAAGCCCCGTGGTCAGGCCGAAGTGGCCGAGGTGGTTCGTGGCGAACTGCAGTTCCCACCCCTCGGGCGTGCGCGTCTCTGGCGAGGCCATCACGCCGGCGTTGTTGACGAGGATGTGCAGCGGGCCGTCCCACGCGGTGACGAAGGCCGCCACCGAGGCCCGGTCGGCGAGGTCCAGCGGCGCGACGAGGACCTGCTTGTCGCCGGTGGTCGCGATGATGTCGTTCGCGGTGCGCTCACCCGCGTCGAGGTCGCGGACGGCCAGTGTGACCTCCGCGCCCGCCCCGGCGAGCGCCCGTGCGGTCTCGATGCCGATGCCGGACGCCCCTCCGGTCACGATGGCGCGGCGGCCGGTGAGATCGATGCCGTCGACGACCTCGGCAGCCGTGGACCGGGCGCTGAACGGCGTGGTGATGGGCGTGGTCGAAGTCATGATGTTTCCCGTCTCGCTCGGCTACCCGGATCGGGCCGCCAAGCCGGTACGCTGGTGAAAACGGAGGATCCTCCACTACGTGCCACTCTAATCGGAGGTTCCTCCGCTTAGCAAGCCGGGCTCCGAAGTGGGACAGTTGGCGAAACGGACCGACGAGGAGGGGAACGTGCCGGCCACAGGGCCTCGACCGCTGCGCGCCGACGCGCGGCGCAACCGCGACCGATTGCTCGACGTCGCCGTTCGCGCGTTCTCCCAGGACGGGCCAGACGTGACGCTCGACGCGATCGCGAAGGCCGCGGGCGTCGGCATCGGCACGCTGTACCGCCACTTCCCGACCCGCGAGGCGCTCATCGAGGCGGCCTATCGCAACGAGCTGACGAGGCTGTGCGACGCCGCGGCGGAACTCCTGCGCACCATGCCGCCGGACGAGGCGACACGCACCTGGATGGACCACTTCGTCGACTACATGACGACCAAGCGGGGCATGGCCGACGCGTTGCGAGTGGTCATCGCCTCCGGCGGGAACCCGTACGAGCAGAGCCGCGACCGGCTGATCGCCGCGATCTCGATGCTGCTCCAGGCGGGCGCGGCGGCGGGGACCGTACGGTCGGACACCGAACCGGGCGACGTGCTGGCGAGCCTCGGCGGGGTGTCCCTCGCCGCCGGCGAGCCCGCCCAGCGCGACCAGGCCCGCCGCCTGCTCGACCTGCTGATGGACGGCCTGCGCTACCGGGCCGCCGCCACGCGCTGACAGCGGCGGGTCCTAGATCTGTTTGGCCGGGTTGCCGCGCCATCGGGCGTGGGGGGCCGGCTCCTCGCCCTTCATCAGGAAGGAGTCGGGGTCGAGGACGGCCCCGTCGCCCATCCGGACCCCGTAGTGCACGAGTGCCCTCATCCCGACGGTGCAGCCTTCCCCGATGACGATGTGGTCGGACTTGAACGTGCCGTCCTCCAGCGAATGGGCCTGGATCAGGCTCCCCTCCGCCAGCGTGCAGTCGCTGCCGACGGTGACCAGCGTCTTCTCCGGCATGTAGCCGCCGTCGTCGAACACCCTGCGCCCGAGCCGCACGCCCAGCAACCGCCAGAAGAGGTTCTTGAACGGGGTGCCGTTGAGCACGTCCAGGTGCGTCGTGACGCTGAGCTTCCAGTAGCGCTCGTGCCACCAGTAATACGGCTGGTAGATCGAGCAGAACCTCGGCTCCAGCCTCCCGAACCCGATGGCGACGCGCTCGGCCAGCACGAAGTATCCGGCCGTGAACACCAGGGTGAGCACGATGTCCGCGGCGACGGCGGCCGTGCCGAGGAGGCCGTACAGCCTGACGGCGAGCAGGGACAGAAGGGTGACGCCGAACACGTAGATCCACCGTACGAGCAGGTAGAGCGCCATGGTGACGAGATTGTGCCTGTTCTTGGCGGACAGGCGGCGGCGGAACTCCTCGCCGGTCTTCAGGTGGTCGAAGCCGCTGTCACGCTGCACCGAGCGCGGGATCTCGAAGCACGGCGAGCCCAGCAGCCCGACGTCCTGCCGCAGGTGGCCGTCGATGGGGATCATGACCTTCGTCGCGAGGAGGCAGTTGTCGCCCACCCGGCTCTGGGACGGGTAGGCGATGTTGTTCCCGACGAAGGTGCGTGCCCCGACCGACGTGCGTGACACGCGGAACGACGTGCTGGAGAAGTCCGCGTTCATGATCGACAAGCCGTCGGAGACCATGGTGCCGCCGCCGACGGAGGTCAGGTAAGGCGACTCGTGCTTGAGTTCGAGGCCGAAGTTGGACCCCGTCTGCTCGACCGTGGACAGCCCGTACCCGACGCCGCGGAGGTAGTTCACGACGTACGAGCTGTCGCCGAAGAGGTACATGAAGAACGGCACGTTGGTGATCCGCGTGATCGCACGCTGCGCCCCGTAGCGGAAGCCGTACAGGGGATGCACCTTGCCCGGTGTGACGGCGAGGTTCAGCAGGCGGGGCACGGTGGCCACCAGGGCGAGCCCGGCGGCGACGGCACCGAAGAACAGCACGCCGGAGGTGACCAGGGCCTCCCAGAACAGCTGCCGGCCCACCGGTTCCGCGGAACGCTCCGTGAGCGCGGCGAGGCTCGGCACCTGGGTGCCGAGCAGGTACGTGCCGCCGAGGGTCAGGGGGATGTACACGAGCAGCGCGCTCAGCAGTTGCAGGGCGCCGAAGCGGGCCCTGCGCCAGGTGCCGCATTCGGCGGGTTCGACCGTCCGGTAATCAGTGGTGGTCGGCTGCGCGGGGGAGCCGTGCCAGCGCCGGCCGTCCGGAACGGACTGGGACGACTGGAGGGACGAGGAGTGCCCGAGCTGGGCCCCGTCGCCGAGCGTGGCGCCGATGTCGATCACCGTCGCCTCGCCGACGAACGCGTCATTCCCCAGGGTGATCGGGCCCGTCTCGATCACGCCCGCACGGGCCCGGTAGCAGGGGAAATACGCGTCCTTGCGGATGACGGTGCCGCCGCCGATCGCCAGCAGATCGGTGCAGACGGGAACGTTCTTGGACAGGATGACGACGCCGGGGCCGATCCTGGCCCCCAGCGCCCTGAGATACAGCACATACAGCGGGGAACCGGTGAAGAGCGCCATCGGATTTCGCCTGACGAGGGTCTTCACGGCCCAGAACCGCACGTACGCCAGGCTCCAGACGGGTATCTCCCCGGGTTTCCAGCGGCCGACGAGCGCCCATTTCGCCAGGATCGGGACGGTGCACAGCGCCACGAAGATCGCGCCGCCGGACACCAGCGACCGCAGGTAGACGTCGGCGGGACCGGTGGCCCCCGAGATCCACCGGAAGGCGGCGACGAGCACCGAGGCGGTGAGGTAGGCGTATCCCAGGAACAGCAGGAACTGCAGGGCTCCGCAGAGGAGGTACCGCGCCGTGCTCGCCGCGGGGCTCGGTTCCGCCGGGACCCGCGGCTCGGTGGCGGGGGCCGCGTCCGCCAGGGCCGCGGCCAGGCTCCTGACCGTGGAGTGCAGGTAGACGTCCTTCATCGACACCGGCGCGAGGTCGGTCCGCTCTCTGACGCGGGCGCAGAAGCGCGCCATCAGCAGCGAGTTCGCCCCAAGCTCGTCGAAGAAGTGGCTGTCGGCCGACACCTGTTCGAGGCCGACGACCTCGGCCAGCGTGCCGGCCAGGACGCTTTCGGCGGGCGTGGCAGGGGCCACGTAGGCGTGCGTGGTGGCCAGGCAGCGGGGGCCCTTCGGCGGCGGGAGGTTCTTTCGGTCGGCCTTGTTGCTCAGCAGCATCGGGATGTCGGGGAGCTGCTCCACGTAGGCGGGGACCATGTATCCGGGAAGGCGTCCGCGCAACTGCCGGTAGATGTCCTCCTGGCCGAGTCGCGGTGTGCCCTCGCGGGGACTGTAGTAGGCGACCAGCTCGACGACCCCGGGCTCCGGCTCGTAGGTGTCGACCACGGCCTGCGCGACCCCCGGCACCTGGAGCAGGACCGACTCGATCTCGGCCAGCTCGATGCGGTACCCGTGGATCTGGACCTGGGTGTCGATACGGCCGTGGTACTCGATCTCGCCGAGGTCGTTGACCCGGCCGAGGTCCCCGGTCCGGTAGATACGGCCCGACGGGTTGTCCGGTATCCCGAGGAAGTCCGGGATGAACGCCCGTTCCGTCAGGTCGTCGCGGTTGACATACCCGCCGGCCAGGCCGATCCCCGCGATGCCGATCTCGCCGAGCTCTCCGGAGGGGACCACCCGCGCCTTGGCCGGATCGAGGATGACCACGGAGTAGGTCGGCAGCGGCACGCCGAGGGTCACCGGCTCGCTCGGGTGGAGCACCTTCCAGGTGGCGGTGACGGTGGCCTCCGTCGGGCCGTACACGTTGAGGAACCTGCGGCCTGGGCGGTGCCAGCGGTGTACGAGGTCCGGGGGGCACGCCTCCCCGGAGACCAGCAGGAAGCGCAGGCCGGGAAGGTCCTTGTCGAGGGTCGCCAGCAGGGTCGGCACGCAGCACAGCGCGGTGACCCGGCCGGCCTGGAGGAACTCCCACAGCTCCCGGCCGAGCAGGGTGACGCCCGGCGGTCGCGGGACCAGGGTCGCCCCGGACAGCAGGGGCACCCAGATCTCCTCCACCGAGAAGTCGAAGGCGATCGTCATGCCCTGGTAGACCCGGTCGTCCGCCCGCATCTCGTACGCCTCGACCGCGACGCGGACGAAGTTGCAGATGCCGGCGTGCTGGATCGCCACGCCCTTGGGCCTGCCCGTCGACCCCGACGTGTAGATGATGTAGCAGAGCTCGTCGACGGGCCTCCCGCGCTCGTCGTCCGTCAGGCGCCGGTCGTCCTCGGCGGCGACCAGGCTCTCCGCCTCGTCGACGTAAAGGATGTCGGCGTCGACGTGCTCGACGCGACCGCGCAGGTGCGACAGGGAGAGCACCGTCCGCACGCCCGCGTCCCGCACGATGTACGCCAGCCGGTCGGCGGGGAAGCCGGCGTCCATCGGCACGTACGCCGCGTTGATCTTGAGGACGGCGAGCATGCCGGCGTAGGAGTGCACGGCGTGGTCGAACAGCAGGGCGATCCGATCGCCGGGCCGGGCTCCCTGCTTGAGCAGGTACCGGGCCAGCCGGTTCGCCCGTGCGTCCAGTTCGTCGTAGGTGAGCACGACGTCGCCCGCGTCCACCGCCCGCTGGTCGCCACGCTCGGCGGCACGCAGCCGGTCGCACTGCTCCTCGAACAGCGCTTCGAGCCTGTCCCCGCCCCCTGGCCGGGCCGCCCGCGGGCCTTTCGCACCGATCAGGATCTGGCCGGCCGGCGGCGCGGGCCGGGGATCGAAGCGCTGAACGTCCTGGACGTCGGCCTGTCTGGTCATGCTGCCTCCATCAACCACCACAGATGCCCTGGTGCCGGACCGGCTCAGGCCGCCACCAGGCAGCGCTCGTCGATGGCGTCGACGAGGATGGAACACGCGGTGTCGACGACGTCGGCGGTCACGTTCAGCGGAGGGAGGATCCGCAGGACGCAGTCGTCACGCCCGCCGATCTCGATGATCAGTCCCCGGCGCAGCGCGGCGGCCTGAACCTCGTGCGCCAGCTCGGTGGCCGGGCTTCCGTCGAGCGGTTCGGCGAGTTCGACGCCCCACATCAGGCCGAGGCCGCGCACCTCGCGCACCCACGGGTTCTTCGGCAGCATGGCGAGCCGGTCGGCGATCTGCTCGCCGCGCTCCCGGACGTTGGCCAGCACGTCGTCGCGCCGCATGATGCGCACCGCCTCGGCCCCGGCGGCGAACGCGAGCTGGTTGCCCCGGAAGGTTCCGATGTGCGCGCCGGGCGCCCAGACGTCCAGCCGCCGGTCGTACATGATGATCGCGACCGGGATGCCGATGCCGCTCAGGGCCTTGGACGCGACGATGACATCGGGTTCGATGTCGTACTGCTCGAAGGCGAACCAGGTGCCTGTGCGCCCGCATCCGGTCTGCACCTCGTCCACGATGAGAGGGATGTCCAGCTCGCGGGTCAGGTCGCGCACCCGCTGGACGAACTCCTTGGTGGCCGGTATCACCCCGCCTTCGCCCTGCACCATCTCCATGATCACTGCGGCCGGCAGCGGGACGCCGCCGTTCTTGTCGTGCAGCGACCGTTCGAGGTGCCCGGCGCAGTTGGTGCCGCACGTCTCGGGTACCAGGCCAAGCGGGCAGCGGGTGCAGTAGGAGTAGGGGAAGAAGTGGATGCCCGGGACGCCGTTGCGCACAGGCTGCTTCTGCCGTACGAGCCCGCTGAGGGCCATCGCCGCGTGGCCGCTGCCGTGGAATCCGCCCTGGAAGGCGATGACGTCACCCCGGCCGGTGGCGGTCTTGCAGAGCTTGATCGCGGCGTCGACGGCGTCGCCTCCCGTGGGCCCGCAGAAATGGATCTTCATGTTGTCGCGCAGTCCCGGGGGCAGCATGGACAGCTGTGCCTCGGTGAACGCGTCCTTGGCCGGGGTCGGGAAGTCGAGGCCATGGGTGAGGCGGGTGAGCTGGCCGGTCACGGCTTGTACCAGCTCGGGGTGGTTGTGCCCGAGCGACAGGACCCCCGCGCCGGTGAGGAAGTCGATGAAGGTGTTGCCGTCGAGGTCGCGCAGGAAGCTGCCGGAGGCGTCCGCGATGGCCAGGGGAAGGCGGCGCGGGTAGGTTCGCGCGTTCGACTCCCGCTGGGCCTGCCGGGCGAGCAGTTCCGCGGAGCGCGGGCCTGGGAGATCACTCAGAACATAGGGATGGAGCAACATGTCGGATTTAGCGCTGCGATCGGCCAGACTCATCGGGGCTCTCCTCTCAAGGCGGCCGACGTGCTGGATCCTTTCAAGGGGTGCCTGCGTCTCGAATCTCCTAACTCACCCATCACAGACTCGCCACACGTATATCGCTGATGCCGGTCGGACTGGCAGAGAACATGGCCATCGCGATCCTCCGCGAATCATGGCCTCGGTCTACGGATACGGTTCCACGAGCGGTACCCGTACAAACGCCACAAGGCCACTCATGTCCATCGAAGCTTCGCGGACTTCCCGTTTCAGGAGGAAATCCAAAAAGTGTTTTGTCTGGACGTGATCGTTCTTCGCCGATCGGCCTCGGGGTGGTTGATCAGGCCTTCTGCGGTGAGGATGGTGTCTGATCATGGAAATTGCCGTCGATGATCCGGCTCATGGCTCGCGCCGTCGCAGGGTGATAAATCTGGATTTTTCGCTAAATAATGGACATGCTCGGCGGGTTAATGAGGGGGCCGATCGGCCCCGAGATTCCCGTCACTCGTGCGAGCGGGAAAGGTGCCGGATGATTGCCATTCGCTGGCCGATATAAGGCTTTCCATTGAAGGCCGTGAGAGGTTATGCAGTGGAGGAGGCGATGCGCAGGGGCTTCGGGACGACGGCCGGTCAGGCCGCGCCGTCATCGGACGCGGTGCCGGTACCCCTGCCAGGACCGGACGTGAGCCCGGCCTCGTCGAGCACTCCCGCCCAGGCCCGGCTGATCTGGTCGGCGAGGTCGGTGATCTCCGGCAGGTCGCCGATCTCGGTGGGCGCGGCGTCCGGGAACTCGCCGCGAAGGAACGTGCCGAGGCCGATCAGGCCCAGCTCCCAGCCGGCTCCGAGGCCCCAGAGGCCCTTCTCGGGGTCGTTGAGCACGAGGTCCGTGATCTTGCCGAACGAGGAGTGTTCGAGCTCCAGCTCGGTGCCGTCGCCGCTGGGCGACAGCCGCAGCTCGACCTGGTCCTCCGGCAGGTCGCCCACCTCGCCGGACACCCAGGTGACCGTGAGCCGCCGGGGCGGTTCGCAGCGCAGGATCCTGCCTCCGGCGTTGCCCTCGAAGCTGAACGTGCCGCCCTCCCGGAGGTCGCCCGAGGGCCTCATGAAGAAGCGGCTCAGCCGGTCGGGGTCGGTGCAGGCGTCCCAGACGTCCTCGACCTCGGCGTCGTAGCGCCGGCGCATCAGGATGGTCCGCGTCTCACCCCCGTCGCGGTGCCGGCTGCCGAGCTCGCGCTCGGTGCCCGAGATCGGGTCGTCCTTGCCGAACACGTCGGTCATGTGCCGTGGTGCCCTTTCGTGGTGGTGGAGCGCCGGGCGGGCGGCCGTCAGCCGAACTGGGCGAGGCCGATGAGGTTGCCGCAGGTGTCGTCGAACACCGCCTGGGTCACCGTGCCCATCTCCGTCGGCTCCATGGTGAAGACCACGCCGAGCGCCTTCATGCGCTCGAACTCGGCGTGGACGTCGTCGGTGGCGAACAAGGCGGCGGGGATCCCGGACTCGAAGAGCGCCTGCTGGTAGGTCGTGGCGATCGGGTTGCCGTTCGGCTCAAGGAGCAGCTCGACGCCCTCGGGCCCGGCGGGGGAGGCCACGGTGAGCCAGCGGTCCTCTCCGACCGGGACGTCCTGCTTCTTCGCGAAGCCGAGGATGTCGGTGTAGAACGCGAGGGCCTTGGCCTGGTCGTCGACGAAAACGCTGGTCACTGCGATCTTGATCATGGTATTTCCTGGTCTTCCTGGTCGAGGGGGTTGTGCGGCGACGCGCTCGCCCGGTCCCTCGCGCGACGGTCGCGCCGCCCCCGCGCGAGCTCGGTGCCGAGGGCGTCCAGCCCCTGGCTCCAGAACCGGCGGTAACGCTCCAGCCACACGTCGATCTCCCGAAGGGGCGCGGGGTCCACGGCGTACAGGCGTTTGGTGCCCTCGGCCCTGACCGTCGCGAACCCGTTCTCGCGCAGCACCCGCAGGTGCTGCGACACCCCGGGCTGGGAGATGCCGAACTCCTCCTGGACGACCTCCCCGACCTCGCCGGCCGACCGCTCACCGTCGGCGAGCAATTCGAGGATCCGGCGACGGACCGGGTCCCCGAGGACGTCGAACGCGTGCACGGGGCACAGCTTGGCAGCTACCGCTTATATAAGTCAACTCTTAAAGATCAGCGTCTGACACACGTGTAGGCGCCATAGATCGACTGGTGGTAGGCGGTGTCGACGATCTCGAAGCCCGCCGCCTCCAGCATGGGTTCGAGCAGCCAGCGGAAGGTGCTGTGTTCGGTGCGGAGATGCTCGGCGTAGTCCCCGCGCGTGTAGCCACGCTCCGGATCGTCGGCCGCGCCGTCGAGCCAGCGGTCGAGGATCTCGTCCGCCTCGGCGGGCTGGAAGTCGAAGATCAGGTCGTGCAGGCGCAGGACGCCGCCCGGTCGCAGCATCCGGGCGACGCGGTCGAGCGCGACCGCCTTCCAGAAGTCCGGGAGCTGGTGGAGCGCGTGGCGCGTGTAGACCGCGTCCGCCGGCGGGCCTGAGTGGTCGTAGGACAGGAAACCCGCCCGTACGACCTCGACGTTCGAGAGCCCGGCCTCGGCGGCGCGGTCGCGCAGGTGGTTCCCCATCGCCGGGGAGATGTCCACCGCCACGACGCGCCGGAACCGCCGCGCGGCGGCCAGGCTGAACCGGCCCGTCCCGGCGCCGAGGTCCACGACGGTCGCCGCCTCGCCCACGCCGTGCTCGCCCAGCACGGCGAGATCCCCGGCGGGGTCGGGCCGGCCCTGCTTGCGGTCGAACCCGGCGACGAAGCCGGGGTCGAGATGCTCGGGTCCCGCATGCGCATGCTCGTCAAGAGCCCATTCCTTCGACATCGCCCGATCGTCACACGCTTGCCGGGAAGGTCGCACTTGCTTTTCGGTTCGCCCCGCGCGTCGACACCGCCCCGTGCGGGAGGAGACCAGGGGTCAGTGGTGGCCGGTCTCCTCCCGGGGGTCAGCGGTAGCCGGTGACGTCGGCGGGCTTGCCTTCGTCGACCACCTCGGCGAGGTACCGCCAGGCGTCGGGACGGCTCCCGTCCACGTCGGTGAAGCCGTGGATCTGAGCGAGCTGCCCGCTGGACAGCGAACGCCCGTTCCACCGGGCGACGTCGGGGTCGCCGGCGAGGGCGGCGACCGCCCGTCCGACGTAGGCGGGCGTCTCGGAGATCGCGAAGTGGGGGTCGCGCTCGGCCCCGTCGCGCCAGTTCTCCTCGGTGACTCCGAAGTGCTCCAGCATCAGCTCCGAGCGCAGCCACCCCGGGGTGAGCGCGACGGCGGTGCAGCCGTACGGCCGCAGTTCCTCGCCCTGGCCGAACGCCAGCCGGATCACCGAGGTCTTGGCGAGATCGTAGAAGGCCGACAGCCGGTAGTGCCTCTCGTTGTACTCGGCGACGCCGTCGGTGACCTCGACCAGCAGCCCGCCCGGCCGCCTGATCAGCAGCGGCAGCAGGTAGTGGCCGGTGATGAGGTGGGTGTCGATCGCGAGCCGCAGCAGGCGCAGGCCCGCGTCGAGGTCGTGCTCCCAGAGTTTGGAGTGCCATTCGAAGAGCGACTCCGAGCCCCAGATGTTGTTCACCAGCACGTCGAGCCGGCCCTGTTCCCGGTCGATGCGCTCGGCCAGCGCCTTGACCTGGTCCTGTTCCAGGTGGTCGACCTGGATCGCGATCGCCGTCCCCCCGGCGGAGGTGATCAGCTCGGCGGTCTCCTCGATCGTCTCCGGCCGGTTCATCTCCGAGCGCCGCTCCCGCGTGGTGCGTCCGGTGACGTACACCGTGGCGCCCGCCGCGCCCAGCTCCCTCGCGATCCCCCGGCCGGCGCCGCGCGTGGCCCCGGCGACCAGCGCGACCTTTCCCGTGAGTGGTTCCCGTGTGGATGTCATGGACGAGATGCTGCCAGGGAGGTCCGACAGTCTGTGGCCGCCTTTTCGGCGGTTCGGGCGCCCGTGATCGGGCGGCGAGGCGGTCATCTTCACATCAAAGCTTTGCGGTCAGCAGGGACGATCGGTGCGCGGAGGACGTGGGTTCCAAAACGGCCGGGGCATAACCTGACTTATGTCGACTCGTGTGCCGTGCACGCTGATCCGGTACCCGGTGTCGCTGTGAGGCACTGGTGAGCGGGATGGCATCTAGCATCTCGAAGCGGCGGCGGGTGCGCAGGCTGCCCGCCGAGGTGACAAGCTTCGTCGGACGTCGGCAGGAAGTGGCGGACGTCAAGTCGCTGTTGTCCAGGTCCCGGCTGGTGACCCTCACGGGGGTCGGCGGAGTCGGGAAGACCCGGCTGGCCACCCGGGTGGCCGCCGACGTGCAGCGGGCGTTCCCCGACGGCGTGTGCCTCGTCGAGCTGGCCCCCCTGACCGATCCGGAACTGATCGCCCACGCCCTGACGGAAGTCCTCGGAATCGAGGAGAAGCCCGCACTGTCCCCCGTGGAGTCGGTCAGCGAGTACCTGGGCGACAAGAAGGCGCTCGTCATCCTGGACAACTGCGAGCACCTGCTGCACGACTGCGCGATCCTCGCGGAGGAGCTCCTCGCCTCCTCGCCCGAGCTGCGGATCATCGCCACCAGCAGGCAGCCGCTGAGGATCAGTGGCGAGCAGACGCTGGCCGTCCTGCCGCTGCCGGTCCCCGACTCGGCCACGGCCAGGCTGTCGACGGACGCGCTGGCCAAGGTCGACGCCGTACGGCTGTTCGCGGAGCGGGCCGAGGCGGTCCTGCCGGACTTCTCGGTCAGCGAGGCCAACAGGGACGCCGTGGAGCGGATCTGCCGGCGGCTGGACGGCATCCCGCTGGCCATCGAGCTCGCGGCCGTACGGCTGCGCGCGCTCTCGGTCCAGCAGTTGCTCGACTGGCTGGACGACCGGTTCCGGCTGCTCACGGCGGGATCGCGAACGGGGGCGCGCCGCCACCAGACGCTGCGGGCGCTGGTCGACTGGAGCTACGAGCTGTGTACAGAGGCCGAGCGCCTGATGTGGGCCCGCACCTCGGTCTTCTGCGGCGGGCTCGACCTTGAGGCCGCCGAGGAGGTGTGCTCCGGCGACGGCATCGCCCGTGAGGACGTCATCGACCTGGTGATCGGGCTGGTGGAGAAGTCCGTGCTGGTCCGCGAGGAGCATCCGTCGGGGGTCCGTTACCGGCTGCTGGAGACCATCCGCCAGTACGGCAAGGACCGGCTGGCCGAGTCGGGCGAGGAGGAGGCGCTGTGGCGGCGCCACCGCGTCTACTACCGCGAACTGGCGGCCAAGGCCCGCGATCAGCTCTTCACAAGATCGCAGGTGGAGTGGCTCGTACGGTTGCGGCTGGAACACGCCAACCTGCGGGTCGCCCTGCGCTCCGGCTTCGAGCAGGGGGAGGCCGAGGAGGGTCTGCGGGCGGTCACCGACCTGCTGTACCACTGGAAGACCAGCCACCACGTCAACGAGGGCCGCCGCCTTTTCGGGCAGGGGCTGTCCCTGGTCACCCGGCCCAGCGACGTGCGGGCACGGGCACTGTGCGGCGCCGGCTGGCTGGCGATCCTGGAGGGGGACATCCCCCCGGCCCTGGAGATGCTGGAGGAGAGCCAGACGCTGGGGGAGCGGCTGAGGCTCGACTCGGTCCTCGCCTATGTCGCGCTCTACTCGGGCATGGCCGCCATGTACCAGGGAGACATCGAGCCGGCGATCAAGCTGTTCGAGGAGGCGCTGGCCGCCTGCCGGGCCGCCGGGGACGAGGTGGGAGACGTGATCGCCCTGACCCGGCTCTCCCTCGCCTACTCCTACGAAGGCGACTTCGAACGGGCCGTCGCCGCCGGCGAGGAGGCGCTCCGTACGTGCGAGGCACGAGGGGATCTCTGGCACCGGGCCTACGCGATGATGGCGCTCGCGATCGAGAGATGGCGTGAGGGCGACGCGGACCGTGCCGCGTGCCTGGCGAAGGAGAGCCTGCGGTTCGACAGTTCGCTCCACGACTGGCAGGGCATGGGGATCAACCTGGAGGTCCTGGCCTGGATCGCCGCCGGAGTGGGCGACTTCGACAGGGCGGCCCGGCTGTTCGGGGTCCTGCGGGGCGTCTGGCAGACGGTCGGCGTGCCGATGGCCGGGTTCGGGCATCTGACCAGCTACCACGACGAATGCGGACGCCGCGTCCACCAGGCCCTCGGAGAGCCCGCGTACAAGGCCGCGATGCAGCGGGGCGCCAGGCTCTCCCTCGACGAGGCGCTCGCCTACGCCCTGGAGGACAGCACGCCCGCCGCCCCCTGCGCCGACGGCGGCGCTCGTCCCTCGCCGCTCACCCGCAGGGAGACGGAGATCGCCCGGCTCGTCGCCCGGGGGCTGAGCAACAAGGAGATCGCCGCGACGCTGATCATCGCCCAGCGCACGGCGGAGGGGCACATCGAGCACATCCTGAGCAAGCTCGGCTTCCACTCCCGCGCGCAGGTCGCGGTCTGGGCCGCCGAGCAGAGCCGGGGCGGGGACGGCGGGGACGACGGCCCGGGGGACCCGGGTAAAGAGAAGGACGACGGGCCGGCTCCCGGCCGGAGGCAGCGGAACGCCGGGGTCGACCGATAGCGGGCAATCGGGCCGACCCCGGCGTCACCGGGGGAGGGGGAGCGGGCCCGGAGGCCCGGCAGGGGGGAGACCTTGGCCGCCGGTCCGGGATCCGGGTACCGGGAGAACAGGCCTCGTTTCCGTATCCAGTACGGCGTTCAGTAGGGCAGGGCGCGGCCTGACGGGGTCCGCAGATCCTGGGTTTCGCAGACGGCACGTCTCAGAGGCCTGCCGACGAGGACGCGACGCGTGGCCTGGGGTCGCCGCCGGGGTCCGGCAAAGGCCGGTCCGGCCCATCCGGGCCGAGGCCGGCCGTCCTGACCGGCGGCGTCACTCATCGTCGCCGCCGTCCCCGGCCGGGCAGGCCGTCTCGAACCAGACGATCTTGCCCGCGGGCACGCGGTAGCTGCCCCAGGACTTGGAAAGCGCCTCCATGAGGAACATCCCCCGGCCGCCCTCGTCACCCTCGTGGGCGTGGCACACCTGGGGGAGGGCGGGATTGGTGTCCTGGACCTCGCAGCGCAGGGTGCCGTGGTTCATGGAGACGGTCATGACCGCTCCCCAGGAATGGCGCATCGCGTTGGTGACGACCTCGCTGACGAGCAGTTCGAAGATGTCACCCTCCTCGCCGACGCCCCATTCGGCCAGCTGGCGGCGCACCCGTCCCCGGGTCTTCGGAACGGTGGCCGGGTCGGGGAGGAGCACCCATGACGCCCGCGTCGCCCGGTGCCGGGCGGGCCCGATGCGGAGGGCCGCCGGCGCGTAAGCGCTCGTCCGGGGCGGTGAGGCGACCTGCGTGATCATCTTCATGCCGCCCTTCCGTAGGCCTCGGCACCATAAGCGAAACGATGGACCGGGGGGATGCTTCGTCCGTCAGGCAGGAGCTCGCCCGTGTCGTCGAAGACCACCACGCCGTTGCACAGCAACCCCCACCCCTGCTCGGGGTGAGACGCCACAAGACAGGCCGCTTCGTGGTCGACGGCGGTCGCGGGCGGGCACTGAGGCTGGTGTTGACACATGGCTTGCACCTGAATCCGATTGATCTTCTCGTCAGCTCGTTCTCTTTACCAACACGTCGAGCATCTCCCGACGGGCCCATACCTAGTAACGGGACAACTACCCCTATCACTACCCATTCATCACGAATGGGTACCCAGTCTTTACCTTGGGTGGGCGTCCGAGTGACCTGGTCCGATCCGGGCAGGTGGAGGCGGTGCTTCGCGGTGGGCGTTGACATGGCTCCGGGGCGATGCTTCTATTCGTTAGAAAACTTTCCTAACGATCCCCGAAGGTGCCCCCGCCTTCGGCCAGACCGCCGGAAACTCCTGGTCATGTGAGCCCCGCACTGCCTGTGTCCTGGGCGGTTTCGTCGTGCGCGGCCCCGTCCGGAGTGGCGGGAACGGAGAGACAGGTGCAGATCCCCCCGGTCAGGCAGTCCCCCCGACGAGCCGTCCTTCTCGTCCCCGCGCTAGCCGTGGCACTGGTCCCGGCTCTCGTGAGCGGAGCGGGCGCCGCCCACGCGTCGGACTCGGCGCTCTCGGCCCGCGTGTCCATGGTGGCCGCGTCGGTCGACCTCACTGATCCGCACAAGAAGGACATCGCCATGCAGCTGGTGTCGAGCGCGGAGAACTCCTCGCTCGACTGGAAGGCCCAGTACAAGTACATCGAGGACATCGACGACGGCCGCGGGTACACGGCCGGGATCATCGGCTTCTGCTCGGGGACCGGCGACATGCTTGACCTCGTCGAGCTGTACGCCAAGAACAAGCCGGGCAATGTCCTCGCCAAGTACCTTCCGGCGCTGCGCAAGGTCAACGGCAGCGACTCGCACAGCGGGCTCGACCCGAACTTCACCAAGGACTGGGCGACCGCCGCCAAGGACACGGTCTTCCAGCAGGCGCAGAACTCCGAGCGTGACAGGGTCTACTTCAACCCGGCGGTCCAGCAGGCCAAGGCGGACGGGCTGCGCGCCCTCGGCCAGTTCATCTACTACGACGCCATCGTCATGCACGGCCCCGGCGACGACAGCGTCAGCTTCGGCGGCATCCGCAAGACGGCCATGAAGAAGGCCAAGACCCCCGCCCAGGGTGGCAACGAGACGACGTACCTCAACGCCTTCCTCGACGCGCGCAAGGCGGCGATGAAGACCGAAGAGGCGCACAGCGACACCAGCAGGGTGGACACCGAGCAGCGGGTCTTCCTCAAGGCCGGCAACCTCGACCTGAACCCGCCCCTGACCTGGAAGGTGTACGGCGACAGCTACACGATCAAGAGCTGATACGCCCGCTACGCCGCAGGGCCCCCTCTGGATGGTCTCAGAGGGGGCCCCGTCACGCCGGGCGCCGGTTACAAGGCCTGGAGGCCCTGGATCACCTCCCGCAGGAGGCGTTCCTCCGGCAGCTGGGAGATGGTCGCCGGAGGCCGTACGGTCACGAGCCTCTGGTCGCGCAGGTCGCCCAGCAGGACACGGACGACGCCGAGCGACAGGCCGCTCTCGGACGCCAGGTCGACCACCGACATCGGCTTCCCGCACATGCGCAGGACGCGCAGGTGCTCGGGGCCGAGTCCCGCGGCGGGCCTGGCGCCGGCGACGGCCCTGACGATCGCGACCATGTCGAACGCGGGACCCGAGGGCCGGGTGCGGCCGCGTGTGACGGTGTAGGGGCGGATGAGAGGCCCTGCCTCCTGGTCGAGCCAGCGTTCACCACCGTCGGTCATGGCGTGTCCCCCTCCCCTTCATGCGCGCGCTCCCAGCCTGCCCGGAACGAGGAGAACATGTCGGAAGAGGGCTGGAGCGGAGCGTCCAGGGGATCTTCCATCGGGTCGCTCATCGGGCCCGCCATATGCCTGGGCGTGCGCTCGGCGGCACCGCCACCAGGCGGGGCCGCGTCGCGGAGCTGGGGAGCGAGGTTCGCCTGGCGCACCCGGTGCGGCAGCCCGGCCCCACGGACTCCGTCACGCCCGTTGCCGTTCGCGTTCCCGGGTCCGGTCCCGGCGTTCCCCGTCCCGCCGCCGTTCCCGTTCAGGTACCCGTGACCGTTGCCGTTCGTGTGGCCGTTTCCGTTGGTCACGGCGCCGGTGAGGAGCCCGAGCCCGTTGCCGTTGGCGTGCCCGTTCGCGAAACCCGCCTCCACGGCGCTGATCCGCTCCACGGAGTACTCGTCAGGCCCCGGCTCGGCCGGGCTCACCAGGCCCTCGGGAACGAGCACGATCGCCGTCGTGCCGCCGTACGGGGACGGGCGCAGCGAGACGCGGATGTCGCGACGGGCGGCCAGGCGGCCGACGACGAACAGGCCCAGCCGGTCGCTGTCGGCGAGGTCGAACTCCGGCGGATCGGCCAGTCTCTGGTTGATCTGCTCCATCTCCTCGGGGCTCATGCCGAGCCCCCGGTCCTCGATCTCGATCACGAAGCCCCTGGCCACCAGCTCGCCACGGATCTCGACGTGGGTGTGCGGGGGCGAGAACATCGTCGCGTTCTCCACCAGCTCGGCGAGCAGGTGGATGACGTCGGTGGCCGAGGAGCCGCACAGCGCCATGTTCTCCGGTACGGCGACGTGGACGCGCAGGTAGTCCTCGACCTCCTCCACCGCCGCGCGGACGACATCGTACAGCGGCACCGGCGTGCGCCACCCGCGCCCGGGGACGGCCCCGGAGAGGATGATCAGACCCTCGGCGTGCCGCCGCATGCGCGTGGTGAGGTGGTCGAGGCCGAAGAGCTCGTCGAGCAACTCGGGGTCGGTCACCCTCTGCTCCATGCCGTCGAGCATCGACAGCTGCCGGTGGAGCAGTGACTGGTTGCGGCGCGCCAGGTTGAGGAACACCTTGCTGACGCCCTTGCGGATCTCGGCCTGCCCGACGGCGGCCTCGATAGCGGTGGTCCGCACGGAGGTGAACGCCTGGCTGACGATCGCGATCTCCTGGGTGGTCCCGGTGGGGATCGGAGGGGTCTCGGAGGCCACGTCGACGTCCTCGCCCTGCCGGAGCCTTCGCACGATCGAGGGCAGCTTCTGGTTCGCGAGATCCAGCGCGGCGTACTGCAGCGTGACCAGCTCGGCGGTGATGAGCCGGCCGAAGCGGACCGAGATGTACAGCGACACGGCGACCGCGACGAGCCCGAGCCCGGCGGCGAGGGCGATCTGCCACAGGATGGTCGCGACGAGGGGCAGGGCCCGGTCGGCGATCTTCTTGGACGCGACGCCCGCCTGCCTGTCGAAGGTCAGGTTGAGGTTCTGGAGGGTCGACCCCCAGGTCACCGCCGCGCCGGGCAGGGACCTGCCGGGCCGTACGTCCTGCGTGACCTGGTCCTCGATCGAGGCGTACTTGGCGAAGAGGGGGGAGTTCTGCAGCGTGAGGTACGGCTGGCGCAGCTCCTCGTCGAGTCGCTGGAAGCCCATGTCGTACAGGAGGCGGCGCTTGATCACCATGGCGGTGAAGGCGGTGCGCTCCTCGCCGCTGATCGAGCCGGACGCGACCGCGCCCGCGAGCAGCGCCGACTGCTCGCTCATGAGCTCGCGGCTGCGTCCGATGAGGACGATGGCCCGCGTGGGCTCCCCCTGGGCGTCGGAGGCGAGCGCCAGTTTGTCGTAGACGCGGCCGATGGAGTCGGTGATCAGCCGGTAGGCGTCCAGGGTCAGCAGCCGGGTGAAGCTCCCTGAGTCGACCCGTGCCCGGATCTCCGGGAGCCGCCGGGCGACCGTGACCAGCTCGGTGACGCGCTGCAGGAGCGGGGCGCTGGTGACCTTCCGGACGTCCTCGGCGAGCGCCAGCCTTTCGAGCGTGGCACGTGCCTGGTCGGTCCTGGCCCGCTGGGCGTCCAGCTCGCCGCGGTCGGAGGCGCGCGATCCCAGAGCCAGCAGGGAGAGGTAACGCTCCTGCTCGACCTCCGTCATCAGCGCACGCGCGGGAACGATCGTGTTGTCGAAGACGGTGCTGACCTTGAGGAGGTCGAGACCGTTCTGGATGGTGATCGTCGCGGCGAAAGCCCAGATCCCCACGAGGGATACCAGCGGTACCAGAACCAGGCTCAGGATCTTGAACTTGATGGGCCTCTTACGCCCGCCCATGTGACCTCGCAGGGGAGCCGCATCGTTACACGCGGGTTATTGGTGGCGAAACAGTACCAATGAGGATCACGGGGAACCAGGGCTCTCTAACAACAAAACGGCCCCATTCCAAGGGGAAACGGCAGATTCCTTGCCAAATTTTGTCTAGTTGTCAGACAATATGGCCATGACAGGTGAATCAGGGACCTCTCGCACGTCCGGGAGTCCGGCCGCCCGTACGTCCGCCGGGGGTTCCGCCGCGCGTACGGCCGGGGGTCCCGCCGCCGTGGTCGCCGCCGCCGTCCTGTGGGGAACCGCCGGCACGGCGGGGACGCTCGCGCTGAGAGGGGCGGCCGATCCGGTGGCGCTCGCGGCGGCCCGGCTGGTCATCGGGGGCCTCGTCCTCGCCGTGGCGGCGGGCCCGGCCGCGTGGGGCCTGCTCGCCAGGGGGCGTCCGCTGTCGCTGGTCGCGGGGGCGGGGGCCGTGGCCGCGTACCAGCTCTGCTACTTCGCCGCAGTCGGGCGCACCGGGGTCGCGGTCGGGACCGTGGTGGCCATCGGGAGCGGACCGGTCTTCACCGGCCTGCTGTCGTGGCTGTACGACCGCGGGCGGCCGGGCCGCCGCTGGACCCTCGCGACCGCCGCCGCGGTCGCGGGCTGCGCGGCGCTGGTGTCGGGAGGAGAGGCGGTGGGCGTCGATCCCGTCGGCGTGCTGCTCGCGCTGGCGGGCGGGCTGCTCTACGGCTTCTACGCGGTGACCGCCGCGCGGGCGATCGGCCGCGGCGCGCCGTCCGGCGCGGTGATGGGCGTGATGTTCGGCGGCGCGGCGGCGGTCATGCTGCCGATCCTGCTGTGGAGGGGCACGGCGTGGCTGGGCGAGCCGCGAGGGCTGCTCACCGCCCTCTATCTGGGCCTCGCCACGACGGCGCTCTCCTATTTCCTCTATGGCAGGGGACTGCGCACGACTCCGGTGGCGAAGGCGGCCACCCTGGCCCTGGCGGAGCCCGCCGTGGCGGCCCTGCTCGGCCTGGTCGTCCTGCACGAGCGGCTCACCGCGGTGTCCTGGGCGGGGCTCGCCCTGCTCGGCGCCGGTCTGGTTCTGGTCGCCCTCCCCGAGCGGACCGGGCCGCCGTCCGCCCGCGGGACCCCGTCCGATGCGCCCTCCGGCGATGAGAAGGCACAATCGTCGGCGTGAAACTGCACCCCGTCTCGACGGTCGACGCGCTCGCGGGAGCCCTGCGACGGCGCGTGCTCTCGGGGGAGATCGCCCCCGGCACGGCCCTGCCCGAACAGGAGCTGACGTCCCTGTACGGAGTGGCGCGCCCGACCGTCCGCGAAGCCCTGGCCGTGCTGGTCCACGAGGGGCTCCTGCGGCGCGAGCGCAACCGCAGCGCGTACGTGCCCGAGGTGACCACCCGCGACCTGGACGACCTCATGTACGTCCGGCGCCCGCTTGAGGACCTCATGGCCAAAAGGCTGGCGGGCCGCCGGGTGGCCTCGGCCGACGGGGCGCTGACGCGCATGGCGGCGCTTCCGGCGGACGCGCCGTGGGCGGATGTCGTCGCCGAGCACATGGCGCTTCACGAGGAACTGATCCTCGCCGTGGGGAGCCCCAGGCTCGAACGCCTCTACGCGGTGCTGGCGGCGGAGACGCGGCTCGGCCTCGTACGGCTGCGCGCCGTGTACCCCGACAGGGAGACGCTGGTCGCCGAGCACCGCGACCTTCTCGACGCCATCGCGCGAGGCCCGTCCGACGCGGCGCGGCGGGCCGTGGCGGCCCATTTGGATCACACCTGGGGTGCTGATTAGCGACTTCCCTTGCAGGAAGTGCTCGTAAGTCGTCACAATCGCGCCCATGCACGGCAACTCAGTGCCGGATTCGTATGTCTACGTAACCGAAGAGGGCGTAACCCGCCATTACGCCGACGGCAGTGTCGAGGCCCTCGCGTGGGAGGACGTCGTCGAGGTTCGCGTCGGCGGTGTCACGCAATCCGACATCCTGATCGTCCTGCTCGACCGCGACGGACAGGGTTGTGTGGTGCCGCGCTCCGCGACCGACGCGACCTTCCTGGCGAGGCTGCGCTACCTGCCCGAATTCGACCTCGACCGGCTGAGCGAGGCGTTCACGGCCGCCACCCTCAGCTATGTGGTCGTGTGGCGGAGCCCCGACCCGCCGTCGCCGCTGCCGGACCTCGAATACGACTGAGCCGCCGTCGGTCCTTCCTGGCTTCCGTGGCGGCCGGCTCCCGCGCGGAAGCGGCCGACCCCCTCGGTCATCTGGCCGCGCAGCGAGATCATGCCGTGCCGCAGTTCGTTGCGCAGGGCCTCCTCCTCGGTGAGCCCCTCCTGCTCCAGAGCCGACAGGCGGTCCTGCCGCAGGCAATCCTGGGGAAGCGCGCAAAGCGAGCGGGCGAGCTCCTCGGCACGTTCCCGCGCCTCCCCTGGCGGCACGACCCTGTCCACCAGGCCCATCTGCCGCGCCTCCTCGGCGCCCACGGCCCGGCCGGTGAGGATCAGGTCCATGGCCCGTCCCGCTCCGATGAGGCGCGGCAGCCGTACGGTGCCGCCGTCGACGAGGGGCACGCCCCAGCGGCGGCAGAACACCCCGAAGGTCGCGTCCCGCGCGGCCACCCGGAGGTCACACCAGATCGCCAGCTCCAGCCCGCCCGCCACCGCGTAGCCCTCGACGGCGGCGATCACGGGTTTGGACAGGCGCATGCGGGTGGGGCCCATCGGCCCGTCCCCTTCCTCCTGCACGCGGTTGCCGCGCTCGGTGTCGATCGCGTGCAGGTCCGCGCCGGAACAAAAGGTGCCGCCGTCGCCCCACAACACGGCCACGGCGGCGTCGGAGGCCTCGAAATCCCGGAACGCGTCCGCGAGGGCGTTCGCCGTCGGCCCGTCCACCGCGTTGCGCACCTCGGGACGGGACAGGACGACGGTCGTGACCAGGCCGGATCGCTCTACATGGATGCCAGACATGTGCTGAATGTAGCTGGACGATCGCTGCCTACATGGGTTTGGACCGTTCCGTCAAGGACTGGCGTTCCCTGGTACTAGGCCTATTGTGGCCATTGCCCGGCTATTTCGCTCGTTAATAACGATCTTTAGTATTTGAACGGGTACCCGCGCTCGTGATGTTTCCGGGTTGTGTGTCAACCAAAGAGACGCAACGGCCGTCTGTTATCTGCACGGTCTGGCAGGAGCAGGTCAGTGGTAGGGGTAGGTAGGCATGAGGGTGGGGTTGGAGGAGCGCGGTGCCGCGCTTCTCGAAACGGGCCCGCTGACGGCGTCCAGCATTTGGACGCGCTCCTATATGCGGGCTCTTCTCGCGGGCGACATGGCATGCGCCATGATCGCGTGCGAGGCGGTAATGGGGTTCAGGCTCTGGGTGGGCGCCTTCATCCCCTGGTCGGAGTTGCTGTTCGGGTTCGGCCTCGGACTCGCCTGGCCCGGCGCCATGGCACTGGCCGGGGTCTACCGTGAGAGGAGCCACGGAGAGGGAAGCGAGGAGTTCCGCGCGGTCTTCGACGGCGGGGTGGGGCTGACGGCCGCCGTGGCGATCGGCGCCTATGCCACCCAGACCATGATCGCGCGCAGCTACGTCATGGCGATGCTGCCGCTCGCGACGATCCTCACCCTGGTGTTCCGCCACCGCATGCGCAAGCGCCTGCACCGGCGCCGCGCCGAGGGCGAGTATCTGCGCCGCGTGCTGGCCGTCGGTCACAGGACCGCCGTGCTCGACCTGGTGATGCAGTTCCGGCGCCAGCCGTACCACGGCATGCGGGTCGTGGCGGCGTGCCTGCCGCCCGGGCAGTTCCCGGGCAACGGGCTCGACGTCGACGGCATCCCGGTCTACGGCGACTTCGGCGACGTCGCGGCCGTGGCCGACAAGGTCTCGGCGGACGCGGTGGCCGTGCTGGCCTGCCCCGAGCTGGACGGCGCCGCGCTGCGCCGCCTCGCATGGAGCATCGAGAGCAAGGGCACCGAGCTGTTCGTCGCCCCCGCGCTCATGGACGTCGCCGGCCCCCGTACGAGCATCCGCCCGGTCGCGGGGATGCCGCTGCTCCACGTCGAGCACCCCGAGTTCGACGGGACGCGCCAGGTCGTCAAGAGCTTGTTCGACCGGCTCGTGGCGACGGCCGTGCTGACCGTGCTCGCGATCCCCATGCTGGTGATCGCGGTGCTGGTCAGGACCACCAGCCCGGGTCCCGCGCTGTTCAAGCAGACCCGGGTGGGCCGCGACGGGCGCGAGTTCAGGGTCTTCAAGTTCCGCACGATGGTGCGGAACGCCGAGAAGCTGAAACTCGACCTCGTCGAGGACAACGAGTTCGACGGCGTGCTCTTCAAGATGAGGAACGATCCACGGATCACCCGTGTGGGCGGTTTTTTGCGGCGTTACTCCCTTGACGAGCTGCCGCAGCTGCTCAACGTCCTACGCGGTGAGATGTCGCTGGTCGGGCCGCGCCCGCCGCTTCCCGACGAGGTCGCGCAGTACGGCACCGACGTGCGCCGGCGGCTCGTGGTCAAGCCGGGCATGACAGGTCTGTGGCAGGTGAGCGGCCGGTCCGACCTGTCGTGGGAGGAGTCGGTACGGCTCGACCTGCGCTACGTCGAGAACTGGTCCCTCATCCTCGACCTGCAGATCCTGTGGAAGACCTGGTCCGCCGTCACCCGTGGCGGAGGGGCTTACTAGTGAAGGCGCTCGTGCTCGCCGGCGGGTCCGGCACACGGCTCCGGCCCATCACCCACACCTCCGCCAAGCAACTGGTGCCGGTGGCCAACAAGCCCGTGCTGTTCTACGGCCTGGAGGCCATCGCGGCGGCGGGCATCAGCGAGGTCGGCATGGTGGTCGGCGACACCCACGCGGAGATCGAGGGCGCCGTCGGCGACGGGTCGGCGTTCGGCCTGGAGGTGACCTACCTGCGGCAGGAGGCGCCGCTCGGGCTGGCCCACGCGGTGCTGATCGCCCGCGACTACCTTGGCGAGGATGACTTCGTCATGTACCTCGGCGACAACTTCATCGTCGGCGGCATCGAGCCGCTGGTGAGGCGGTTCCACGAGGAGCGTCCCTCGGCCCAGATCATGCTCACCCGCGTCGCCGACCCCCGGCAGTTTGGGGTGGCGGAGCTGGACGCCGCCGGGCGGGTGGTCGGGCTGGAAGAGAAACCCCATTCGCCCAAGAGCGACCTCGCGCTGGTCGGGGTCTACCTCTTCACTCCCGCGGTTCACGAGGGGGTCTCCGCGCTCAAGCCCTCCTGGCGCGGCGAGCTGGAGATCACCGACGCGATCCAGTGGCTTCTCGACGCCGGGCACCGGGTGGACTCCACCCTCATCTCCGGCTACTGGAAGGACACCGGCAACGTCACCGACATGCTGGAGGTGAACAGGATTCTCCTGGAGGAACTGGACCAGAGGCTCGACGGCACGGTGGACGACGCCAGCGAGATCATCGGCAGGGTCGTCGTCGAGGCGGGGGCCGAGGTCGCCCGCTCGCGCATCGTCGGGCCGGTCGTCATCGGCGCAGGCGCCGTGGTGAGGGACTCCTACATCGGGCCCTTCACCTCCGTGGCGGAGGACTGTCACGTAGTGGACAGCGAGATCGAGTACTCGATTCTGCTGCGGCGTGCGTCCATTCACGGGGTTCGCCGGATCGAGGCGTCCCTGATCGGGCATGACGTCGAGGTCACGCCCGCTCCCAACACACCCAGAGCCCACCGGCTGGTGCTCGGCGATCACAGCAAGGTGCAGATCAGCTCATGAGGATTCTCGTAACCGGCGGCGCCGGTTTCATCGGGTCGCACTATGTCCGCACGCTGCTCTCGGGAGGCTATCCGGCGTTCGCAGGAGCGAGCGTCACGGTGCTGGACCTGCTCACGTACGCCGGAAATCTCGCCAACCTGGAGCCCGTCGAGGGGCGCTACGACCTCGTGCACGGTGACATCTGCGACGCCGCGCTGCTCTCCAAGGTCGTTCCAGGCCACGACGTGGTCGTCAACTTCGCCGCCGAGTCGCACGTCGACCGGTCGATCGACGGTCCCGCCGCCTTCGTGCGCACCAATGTGCTCGGCGCGCAGACGGTGCTGCAGGCCTGTCTGGAGGCGGGCGTGCCGAAGGTGGTCCACGTGTCCACCGACGAGGTCTACGGGACCATCGACGAGGGCTCGTGGGCCGAGGACGCCCCCCTCCAGCCCCGCTCGCCGTACGCCGCCGCCAAGGCGGGCAGCGATCTGATCGCCCGGGCCTACGCCGTCACCCACGGCCTGCCGGTGTCGATCACCCGCTGCGGCAACAACTACGGGCCGTACCAGTTCCCCGAGAAGGTCGTCCCGCTCTTCGTGACTAACATTCTCGAAGGCCTGAAAGTCCCGCTTTATGGTGATGGCGGCAACGTGCGCGACTGGGTCCACGTCGACGACCACTGCCGGGGCATCCAGCTCGTGGCGGAGCGGGGCGAGCCGGGCGAGGTCTACCACATCGCCGGCACGGCCGAGCTGACCAACCTGGAGCTCACCCAGCGCATCCTCGACGAGCTCGACGCCGACTGGAGCGCGGTCGAGCCCGTGCCCGACCGCAAGGGGCACGACCGGCGCTACTCCCTGGACGATTCCAAGCTGCGGAGCATGGGGTACGCCCCGGGCACGGGCTTCGACGAGGGCATCGCCGCCACCGTCCGGTGGTACGTCGACAACCCCACCTGGTGGAAGCACCTCAAGGGTGATCAGTGAACCGGCTGCTGGTCACCGGCGCCGCCGGCATGCTCGGAAGCGCACTGGTGGCCGAGCTGGCGAACGACCCCGCCTCGCCGGACGTCCTGCCGTACGGCCGTGACCGCCTCGACCTGCGCTATCCCGACGGTGTGCGCGAGGTCGTCAGGCAGGAGAAGCCGGACGTCGTGGTCAACTGCGCCGCCTGGACGGCCGTGGACGACGCCGAGGAGCACGAGGTCGACGCCCTCGCGGTCAACGGCGGCGGCGTGCGCGCCCTTGCCACCGCCTGCGCCGAGGTGGGCGCCCGCCTGTTCCACATCTCCACCGACTACGTCTTCGACGGGACGGCGAGCGCGCCGTACGCCGAGGACGCCCCGACGCGGCCGGTCAACGCCTACGGGCGCGGCAAGCTCGCCGGCGAGCGGGCCGTACTCGGGCTGCTCCCCGAAGCCGGGTACGTCGTGCGGTCCGCCTGGCTCTACGGCGCGTCAGGGAAGAACTTCGTCCAGACGATGATCGCCTTGGAGGGCGGTCGCGAGACCGTCGGCGTGGTGGACGACCAGCTCGGCCAGCCGACGTGGACCACCGACCTCGCCGCTCAGCTCTTACGGCTGGCGCGTGCCGACGCGCCTCCCGGCGTCTATCACGGCACCAGTTCCGGCCAGGTGACGTGGTACGGCCTGGCCCGCGAGATCTTCAGGCTCCTCGGCGCCGATCCCGGCCGGGTGAGGCCCGTCGGCAGCGCGGACTTCGCCCGCCCGGCGGCCAGACCCGCCTACAGCGTGCTCGGCCACGACCGATGGGCCCTCGCGGGCATGCCCCCGATCCGCCACTGGCGCGACGCGCTCCACGAGGCATGGCCCTCCATGGTCGGAGGCCCGGCCTGATGTACCTGTCGGAGACGCGCCGGGCCGACTCCCAGAAGCGGCCGTCGCCGGGCGCATCGGGCGAGGACGGCGGATCCCCGCCGAGCGGAGGCGAGGGGCCCCACGGCCGGGGCTCGGGCGGGGTGGGACGCGTCCTCACGGGCAACGTCGTCGCGCTCGGGGCGGTCAGCCTGTTCACCGACGTCTCCTCGGAGATGGTGACGGCGATCCTGCCGCTCTACCTGATCTACCAGCTCGGGCTCAGCCCGATGCAGTTCGGCTTCCTGGACGGCGTCTACACCGGGGCGACGGCCGTGCTCCGGCTCGTGGGCGGGCACGTCGCCGACCGCTTCCGCCGCCGCAAGCTGGTGGCGGGCGTCGGGTACGGCCTGTCGGCCGTCTGCAAGCTCGGTTACGTGCTCGTGGGCCGTTCCGTGCCGCTGATCGGCCTGGTGATCGGCCTCGACCGGGCGGGCAAGGGGCTGCGCACCGCTCCCCGGGACGCGATGATCTCGCTGAGCGCCCCGCCGGAGGCGCAGGGCCGCGCCTTCGGGCTGCACCGCGCCATGGACACCGCCGGCGCGCTCATGGGCCCGCTCGCCGCCTTCGGCGTGGTGGCGGCCGTCGGCAGCGCCAACGACTACGACCCGGTGTTCGTGGTGAGCTGCTGCGTGGCCATGGTGGGCGTGCTCATCATGGTCCTTTTCGTCCACGAGCCTGGCGGCCCGGCGGGCGGACGTACACCGCCCGCGGCGGGTGAGGATTCAGGGTCCGACGGGGGCGCTTCACGGGGCGACGGGGGCGGGGCTTCACGGGCCGACGGGAGTGGGCCTTCACGGGCCGCCGGGGGTGGGCCTTCACGGGCCGGTGGGCGTGAGCGGCCGAAGGTGTCGCTGCGGGGGGCGCTGGAACTGCTCAGGGAGAGGCCGTTCCGCCGCGTGCTCTTCGCGATGCTGCCGCTGTCGCTCGCGACCATCAGCGACTCCTTCCTGTACTTCATGTTGCAGAGCAGGCTCGACATCGAGGCGAGCTGGCTTCCCCTGTTCCCCGTCGGCGTCTCGGCCGCCTACCTCGTCGCCGCCGTGCCGTTCGGGCGGCTGGCCGACCGGGTGGGGCGTTCCACGGTCGTGATCGGCGGATACGTCGCCCTGCTCGCCTGTTACGCGCTGCTCCTGCTCCCGCCCGGTCCTGCGGTCCTCGTCGCGGCGCTGGTGCTGCGCGGCCTGTCGTACGCTTCCACCGACGGAGTGGTCAGCGCGCTCGCGGGGCCCCTGCTGCCGGAGGAGCGGCGGGCCACGGGGCTCGCGGTCGTGCAGACCGGCCAGGCGCTCGGCGCGATGGCCGCCTCGTGGGTCTTCGGCGTGCTGTGGACGGCGCGCGGGCCGCAGGCCGCCGTGGTCGCGATGGCGGCGGGCCTCGGCGTCGCGCTCGCCGTCGCCGTTCCTCTGCTGAGAAGGGCACGCGCGTGAAGCTGTCTGTGATCATCGTCACCTACCGCAGCGCCGGGTACATCGCCCGCTGTCTCGCGGCGGTGGAGAGCGCGGCCAAGGCCACGGACGCCGAGGTGATCGTCGTCGACAACAACTCCCCGGACGACACGGTGGAGGTGGCGAGGGCCGCCGCGCCGTGGGCCAGGGTCGTCGCCCGTGGTGTGAACGGCGGGTTCGCCGAGGGATGCGTGGCCGGAGCGGAGGTGGCGGCGGGCCGGTACCTCGTCTTCGTGAACCCCGACGCGGAGGTCTGGCCCGAGGCGTTCACGCGGTTGCTGGAGTGCGCGGAGCGCCATCCCCGGGCGGGGATCGTCGGCGGGCGCTGCGTCACCGAGACGGGCGAGAACGACCCCCGTTCCTGGTGGGGGAGGCCCACGCCGTGGTCGGTGTTCTGCTTCGCCTCGGGCCTGTCCACGGTCTTCCCGGGCCGCGCGCTGTTCGACCCCGAGTCCCCGACGACCTGGACCGGTGAGCGACGGGTGCCCATCGTCACCGGGGCGATGATGCTCGTCGCCCGCGACGTCTGGGACGAGGTGGGCGGGTTCGACACCGCGATCTTCATGTACGGGGAGGACGCCGACCTGTGCCTGCGGGCCGGGGCCGCCGGTTACCGGCCGATGGTGACAGACCGGGCCGTGTTCGTGCATCCCGGAGGCATGTCCTCCTCCAGCCTGAACAAGCTGGTGCTGCTGTTCACCGGAAAGATCACGGTGATCCGGCGCCACTTCCCGCGCGGCCTGCGCGGACTGGGCGCCGCCATGCTGCTGTTCGGCGTCTGGCTCAGGGCGGCGCTCAGTCGTCGCGTGGCACCTCCGGACACCGATCGGCAGGGCCGTCCCACGGCCGAGCGCGGCGACTGGGCCGAGCTGTGGGCCGCCCGCGGCAGGTGGCGCGGTGGCTGGGATGCCTGAAAACCATGACAATGCCGTCTTCTACTGATCACAAGTTTGGGGGGTGAGCGATGACTCGCCATGAGGGTCGTCTCGGTGCGCTCGCCGAAATCGACGCACCCGCGGCCGCGCTCGTCGACCGCATGGTCGACCTGTCGGTCCGCGGGCTTCCTCCCGGTTACGCCAACGGTGAGTTCGTCTTCACCAGGCGCGGCAGGCGCGGCGACGACGGGCGCTGGACGGCCGTCCCCGAGGGGCGGAGCGTGCGCTACAGCGCCATCGTGGCCCTCGGCGTGGCCACCCTGCCGGAGGGCACGCAGCGAGCCGCCCTGGCGGGGGACACCGTCGTCGATCTGGTCGGAAACCTGATCAAGGGGCTTCCCGACATCGCCAACCTCGGCGACGTGGCCCTCATCACGTGGGCGGCGGCCGAGACCGGCCACCCGGAGCTCGACAGGGGCCTCCACCGGCTGGCGGAGCTCGAAGGCGCGCTGAACACGGGCGACCCGGTTTACACGGTCGAGGCGTCGTGGGCGCTGGCCGCCCTGACCGCCGCGCACCGGGTGCAGGCGGGGGCTCCAGAGCTGGAAAGGCGGCTGGAGCACGCCGGGCAGAGGCTGCTCACCGGCCTGGGGGACGACCGGCTCTACCGGCACGTCCTCGGCCCCGCCTCCTGGTACCGCGCCCACGTCGGCTGCTTCGCCGACCAGGTCTATCCCCTCCAGGCCCTCGCGCGCCTGCACGCCCACACCGGCGACGACGCGGCGCTCAGGGCGGCCGAGCAGATCGCGGCGGGCATCTGCGCGGCGCAGGGGCCGGAGGGCCAGTGGTGGTGGCACTACGACGCCCGTACGGGCGGGGTGGTCGAGGGCTACCCGGTCTACAGCGTCCACCAGCTCTCGATGGCCCCGATGGCCCTGCTCGACCTCGCCGACGCCGGCGGCACCTCCTATATGAAGGACATCGCCCTCGGCCTCCACTGGATGACCTCCAGGCCCGAGATCGACGACGAGCTGATCGTCGAGGAGCTCGACCTGACGTGGCGCAAGGCCGCCAGGGACGACCCGAAGAAGATCGTCCGAGGCGTGCGCGCCGTGGCCACCGCGATCAACCAGGGCTCGCGCATCGGGGTGCTCGACCGCATCTACCCGCCGCTCGCCGTCGACCGCGAGTGCCGCCCGTACGAGCTGGGGTGGCTGCTCTACGCGTGGCTGTTCTCGCTGCCCCGCGACACGCGCGGGAAGCACGGGTGAACGGCGCCGCCCCGCCCCGCAGGGCGCTGCTGGGGCTGTCGCTCGACGCTCTCACCATGGAGCAGACCGTCGCCCGGTGCGTGGCGGCGGTCGACCGACGGGAGAACCTCACCATCGGCGTGGTGAACGCGGCCAAGGCCGTCCGCATGAGCGAGGACGAGCTGCTGCGCGACTCGGTGACCTCGTGCGACCTCGTCGTGGCCGACGGGCAGGCCATCGTGTGGGCCTCCCGGTTCCTCGGCCGTCCGCTGCCCGAGCGGGTCGCAGGCATCGACCTGTTCACCTCCCTGATGGAGGAGGGCGCGAGGCGGTCGTACCGCGCGTACTTCCTCGGGGCCAGGCCCGAGGTGCTCGAACGGGTGGTCGCCGAGGTGCGCGCTCGCTATCCGGGGCTGGAGGTTGCGGGGGCGCGCGACGGCTACTTCACCGACGAGCAGGCCCCCGAGGTGGCGGCGCGCATCGGGGAGGCCAAGCCCGACCTGCTGTTCCTCGGCATGACCTCGCCGAAGAAGGAGATCTTCCTCGCGCGGTTCGCCGAGGACGTCCAGGCAGGGGTGATCCACGGCGTCGGCGGCTCGTTCGACGTCTTCGCTGGAAAGGTGCGCCGGGCCCCCGTCCTGTGGCAGAGGCTCGGCCTGGAGTGGTTCTACCGGTTCCTCCAGGAGCCCCTCCGGCTGGGGCCGCGTTACCTGTCGACCAACACCCGGTTCGCCTGGATGGTGGTGAAGGAGTACGTCCAGGGCCGCAGGCGGGCCTGACAGCTCAGGTCCTGCTGCTCTCGTCCCGCAGCCAGGTCGTGTAGTCCTTCGCCCGCACGGCGCGGCGCGCCCGGGCGCGGGCGGCCACCGTGACGGCGAGGAACACCCCGAGGTGCGGCAGGAGCCAGGGCGCGCGTGCGCCGATGGCGATCAGGTCGCGAAGGCCCGTGCGGGCCTCCTGCCCCGCCATAGGGCCCTGCTCGATCTCCGCGACGACCGTCACGGCGCGCACCCGGCGCCGCATCAGGTCGCCGAGGGTCCTCGGCGGGTGGATGACCGCGTGCGCCGTGCGCACCACCTGCCGCTCGGCGGGCGTGAAGGCGAGCGAGGCCGCGAGGTCGTCGCCCATCACCGGGGGAAGATCCATGATGCGGCGGTTGCCCTCCTCGGACACCGCGATCACGCCCCTGCCGAACAGCCCCTCGCGCACGGCGGGAAGCCTGCTCCACACCGCGTAGTAGGCGCGTACCGTCCACGGGCGGTCGCGCAGCACCAGGGCCCTCTCGGGCGCGGCGGCGAGGCTGCCGCCCAGGAGGGCGTCGCGGAGGGCGCGGACGTCGGCGGTGCCCATCTCGACGTCGCCGTCCACGTAGACGCGGGGATGCGCGCGGGCGGCCTCGTCGCCGAGCCGCAGGGCCTCGCGCTTGGAGGGCACCGGCGTCTCGATCACGGTGACGCCGAAGCCGCGCGCGACCGACGCGGTGTCGTCGTCACAGCCGTTGGCCACGACCACGATGTCGAACTCGCCGGGGGCGGCCTCCTCCAGGAGGCGCGCGAGGAGCCGGCCGACTACGCGGCCCTCGTTGTGCGCCGGGATGATGACGCTCGCGCTTGGCATACTTCCGAAGTATTCACCCTCAATGGGAGCTCCCGATGACCGAACCGCGAATAGCGCCCACCGCCGACGTGGACCCGAGCGCCAAGATCGGCGCGGGCAGCCAGATCTGGCACCTCGCCCAGGTCCGCGAGCAGGCCGTGCTGGGCCAGGGGTGCATCCTCGGGCGGGGCGCCTATGTCGGGCCGGGCGTCCAGATCGGCGACCGGGTCAAGCTACAGAACTACTCCCTGGTGTACGAGCCTGCGGTGCTGGAGGACGGCGTGTTCGTCGGGCCCGCCGCCGTGCTGACCAACGACGTCTACCCTCGCTCGACCGACGTCGACGGCGGGTTGAAGCGTGACGGCGACTGGACCGCCGAGGGCGTGGTCGTACGGGCGGGCGCCTCCATCGGGGCGCGGGCCGTGGTCGTCGCGGGGCGCACGATCGGGCGGCACGCGCTGGTCGCGGCCGGGGCCGTGGTGACCCGGGACGTTCCCGACTTCGCCCTGGTGGCGGGGGTCCCCGCGCGCCGGATCGGCTGGGTCGGCCGCGCGGGCGTGACGTTACGGCAGGACGCGCCCGGCCTGTGGCGCTGCCCCGAGACCGGCGAGACGTACACCGAACACGACGGCCACCTGAGCGGCCCGGCCGTCCCGGTGACCCCTGAGGCCGGCGGGCCGAGCGAGGAGACCGCCTCGGCGGACGGCGAGTCGAGCGGGGCGACCGTCTCGGTGGACGGCGAGTCCGGCGGGGCGACCGCTTCGGTGGACGGCGAGGCCGGCGGGTCGGGCGGGGGGACCGCTGAGGGTGGCGGCCGGTCGGGTGGGCCCGCGTGAAAGTCTCGGCGCTGTCCGGGCGCGCGCGGGTCGTGATCCTCGTGGTCGCGGTCCTGCTGTTCGGCGCGGTCGGGGTGGTCTACGTCCTGCGGGCGAGGCCGGAGGCGCAGGCGCCCGAGCGGGCCGCGGCGAGCGCCGGCCCGGCGCTCCGGCAGACCTCCCTGGAGCCGGGCGAGCTTCTCATGGTGCGCGCGGGCGCCTCGCCGGACAGCGGTACGGTCCTCGCGGTGCCCGCGAGCGGAGAGGGGCAGCCGCGCTCCACGGGCCTGCGCTGCAAGCGCTTCTACGCGGCGGCGGGCACCGGACTTTGCCTGCGCGTCACCAACGGCGTGGTCACCAAGTCGGAGGCCATCGTGGTCGACGACCACCTGCGCGAGGTGCGGCGGATCTCGCTCTCGGGCATTCCGAGCAGGGCGCGGGTCTCGGCGAGCGGGCGCATGGCGGCCTGGACCTTCTTCGTGGCGGGTGACTCCTATCTCAGCGTCGGCTTCTCCACGCGCGCGGGCATCCTCGACACCCGTACGGGCACGCTCGTCAAGAGCCTGGAGGACCTGACGCTTGAGAAGGACGGACGCGTCTTCAGGGCACCCGACCTGAACTACTGGGGTGTCACCTTCGCGGCCGACGACAACCGCTTCTACGCAACGGTGTCGAGCGAGGGCAGGACCTACCTGGTGCAGGGCGACTTCGCCGAGCGCCGGATGCGCGTGCTCCGCGAGAACGCCGAGTGCCCGTCGCTCTCACCGGACGGCACTCACGTGGCGTACAAGAAGAGGATGGGCGGCAGCGGCGATCCGTGGCGGCTGTACACGCTGGACCTGCGGTCGGGCCGGGAGACCGCGCTCGCCGAGCCCGCGAACGTGGACGACCAGGTGGCCTGGCTCGACGCGCGCACGGTGATGTACAGCAGGCTGCGGGGCGACAGCTCGGACGTGTGGACGGTGCCCTCCGACGGCTCGGGACGTCCGCGGCTCCTGCTGCGGGACGCCTACTCGCCCGCCGCGACGTGAGCCTGGTCCGGTCAGGGGGCGACGGGCTCGCCGGTGGTCTCCCACACGTTGCCCTCGAAGCGGTTGCCCTTGCCCTTGGTGTCGAAGTAGGTCAGGGGCCCCCAGAAGCCGCCCTTCGGGAACAGGCGCCGGGTGAAGACGTTGCCGATGATCCGGATATCGGTGGGAGTGCCGAACTTGCCGGCCCCGCCGTAGATCGCGTAGCCACCGCCGCCGAGCAGGTTGCGCTCGATGAGCACGTCGTGTGCCCTGCTGAAGTCCTGATAGATCGAGATGGCGGAGGTCTGGGCGATCTGGTTGAGGATGGTGTTGTGGCGGATCGTCAGGGTCAGGCCCTTCTGGGGAGACCCGTTGATCTGGGGCCCGGTCACGTGGTCGCCGGGATACTCCTTGAAGTCGTGCATGTAGGAGTCCTCGATGAGACCGTGGTCGGTGCCCACGGAGTTCGAGACGGTGTGGATGTTCGCGCGCCGCACCGTGATGTCGCCACCCTGGTTCAGGACGCCCCACTGCGCCTTGACGACGCCGTCGCCGGAGATCTCGCAGTCCTCGACGACCGCGCCGGAAGCGCCCTCCGCCTGGATGATCGACCAGTCGCCCTCGCCGATCACCCGCACGTTGCGGACCGTCACGTTGTCGGCCTTGATGTTGAGCTTGCCGTGCACTTCGAGGTTCTCGACGATGGCCCCCGGTTTCATGACGGTGACCTCGCCGACCTTCTTGAGCGGGCTCCCGGGCCGCACCCCCGTGGTCGCGGCGGAGGGGAAGCCGTTGTTCTCCGGGGAGGGCCGGACCTCGGGCTGGGGAGTGTGCCCGGGGATGGGCTCGCGCCCGTCGTCCGCCGTGCCGCTCGCGCCGCAGCCGGCCGCGGCAGCGCCGCCGATCACGAGGGAGACGACGAGCGGGGCACAACGGCGCGGCAGCGATGAGGACACCGAAAGCTCCAGGTCATAGGTCTTCGGAACGCTCCACAGCGGGCTCGCGGGAAGCGCTGTCACCTTTCGTGGATCTCAACTACAGATTGGTGCCGGCCCCGACGCGGGACGGCCGTGCTCGTCTCACAGGGCCTGGAGAGGCCGTCGGGCGTGGTGCGGGTGACGTGCCGGGCGAGCCGCCACTGCGGTCACGGGTGAGGGACATGGCCACGACCGACATCAGGACGGTGATGAGGCCGATGCCCACGGTGGCACGGCTCTTCTGGAGGCCCTGCCGCTCCGGTCCGATGATGCCGCCGATGGGCTCATACTTGATCATCACCCGCCCCGTGGCTCCCGCCGAGGTCTGCAGGCGCTGGAGTTTCTGGGTGAGAAGTTGGAGCGCCAGGTTGAGCGTGTCGATCGACTCTTTGGGGTTGTCGGACAGGGCCTGCATGGAGGCGTACGGCTGGCCGTACACCGGGAGCTCCTCGTTGCCCCAGTGCGCCACCGCGTAGTGGAAGGAGGCGGTGCCTCCCATGGAGCGGAGCCGCTCCTGGGTGCTGGGGTTGTCGAAGAAACGGGCCGTGGCCAGGGCCATATAGATGTGGTTGTCGGTGAAGTGGTCGTAGACCTCACCTTGAAAGTGGTTGGTCTTGGTTATGAAGGCGACCGTGACCGAACTCTGGTAAAGAGGTGACCTATAACGGACCCACAGCACCGCACAGGCGGCGACCAGGAAGATCAGCGCCAGGCAGCAGCTCCGCACAACCACTCGCCTTCGCACCGACACATCGTGGCACAGGCGTATGGAGTTTTGGGACGGGCCTGGTAAAGAAAGCACTCAGAGGAAACACTTGAGGGCGATGACAACGCGCCGATGTGTTCGCGCGTCCTACCTCGGCGACTCGGCGGGGTGGGAATCACAGATGTGGCCGGCCGGGCGGGGGTGAAGGGACACTATGGACCTGCTTGATTCGCTGCGTGCGCTGCTCCGGCGGTGGCCAGTGACGCTGGCATTGCTGGCCGTCACGATCGCGGCGACGGTCGGGGCGCTCATAGCGATTCCCTGGCAGTACGAGTCGAAGGCCACCGTGGTCTTCCTGTCGTCGAGGAAGGGCTCTCAGCCGGTGGGAGGCAACCCCTGGCTGGCGTTCGACGCCTCGCTGACCATCACGGCCGAGGTCATCTCCCGTGGCATGAGCGACGAGCGCACCCTGCAGAAGCTCAAGGACGAGGGTAAGACCGCCGACTTCACCGTGGGCCTCGCGCAGGACTCGCGGGGTCCGCTCCTCGACATCACGGCCACGGGGGCCGACCCCAAGGTCGCCCAGGCCACGATGGAGACGCTCGCGACGCTCAGCCAGGAGCGGCTGACCGAGATGCAGCAGAAGTCGTCCATCCTCCCGGACGCGACGATCCGGGCCGAGCTGGTCACCTCCAGCGACAAGGCCGAGCTGACCCCTGAGAAGAAGATCCGCCTGCTGGTGATCATCTTCGCGGGCGGCATGCTGCTGACCATCGGGGTTCCGCTGTTCCTGGAGTCGGTGGCGCAGAAGCGCCGCCGGTCGTCCCAGCCCGACGTGGTGACCGCCAGGGCCGGGCAGCCTCCGGTGGGCCCGCCTCAGCAGCGCGTGCAACGTTCCGCCGGCGGCGCCCCTCAACGGCCCGCGAACGGCGTCGCGCCGCGCAGCAGGCCCCCGGCGCGGCCTCCGAGGCCCATCGAGCCGCCCGAGCCGCGCTTGCACGACCGCCGCGCGAACTCCGCGTCCTCCTCTGCCAAGCCCGGGTCGCCCTCCGAGCCCCGCGACCCCTGGGCGCACCAGCACAGCATCGACGAGGGCTACACCGTCCCGCTCCCGGCCATCAAGGTCGACGACGACCTCTATGTCTGGTCCGACGACAAGGACCGTCCGAGGGGCGCCCCTCCCTCGGGCTCGGGGTCCCCGTCGAGGGACACCGCGGGCAACGGCGCCAGACAGGGGTGGCCCTCCGGTCAGGCGCCTGAGTCCAATGGGCTGCGTTCCCGGCAGACCCCCGGCTCGCACTCCGCCGGGGGTGACTCCGACGACGAGCCGTACGTCGTGTTCGACCCCACCAGGCCAGGTCGGTGACCAGCACGTCGGAGGCCGCGCGGGTCCGCCCCCCCACCCGCCGGCCGCCTGAACGCCGGTCCATCCTGCCGAAGGCGCGCGTCGACCCGGTGACGATCATGACGTTCTTCTTGATCGTCCTGTTCGTGATGCCCGCCCGGTACGTGGTCGGCCCCCTCGGCGGAGCGGGCTCGCCCTCCTCGATGGTGGCCGTGCTGCTGCTGGTCTGGTACCTGCTGTCCACGCTCTCGCCGCGGTGGACCCCGATCCGGGGGCGGCAACCGGTACGTCCGGTCATCGTCTTCTTCGCCCTGGCCGTCCTCGCCAGCTACGTCGCGGCGGCCACCCGGCCGCTCTCGGCGGACGAGGTGAACGCCGCCGACCTCGGCCTCGTGCTCGTCGGAGGCTGGGCGGGCATCTCCCTGGTCACCGCCGACGGCATCAACAGCATGGAGCGCCTGGAGACGCTGCGGCAGCGCATCGTGCTGGGGGCGTCTTTCCCGGCGTTCGTCGCGATGATCCAGTTCTTCACCGGCATCGAGGTGACCCGCTACCTCGCCCTGCCGGGCCTCGTCGAGAAGGGGTCGGCCGTGCTGTTCGAGCGCGAGGGCTTCTTCCGCCCGGCCGGCACCGCCACGCACCCCATCGAGCTCGGCGTGGTCCTCGCCGCCGTGCTGCCGCTCGCGCTGCATGGAGCGATCTACTGCCGCATCCCCGAGCAGCGCCGCAAGCGGTGGCTGATGGTCGCGCTCATCGCCAGCGCGCTGCCGATGAGCGTGTCGCGCTCGGCCATCCTCGGCCTGTTCGTCGTGATGGTGGTGCTGCTGCCGACCTGGCCTTCCGAGTGGCGGCTGCGGGCGATCCTGATCTTCGGCGTCGCCTCGATCGTGATGCGCCTGGTCATCCCCGGGCTCATCGGCACCGTGCTGAACCTCGTCTCCGTGATCGGCTCCGACGAGAACTCCACCACGCGCACCGGCGACTACGACGCGGTCGTCCAGGCGGTGACGCAACGCCCGCTGTTCGGCCAGGGCTTCGCGACCTACCTCCCGCGCATCTACCGCGTGATCGACAATCAGTACCTGATGTCGGCCCTGGAGACCGGCCTCGTCGGCGTGCTGGCCCTGATCGTGTTCCTGCTGTCCGGTTGGGTGCTCGCCCGGCAGGCGAGGAAGGCCGCGACCGACGAGGAGACCCGCCACCTCGCCCAGTGCTTCGCCGCCTCGATGGCCGTGGCCATCTTCGGCTTCGGCACCTTCGACGCCTTCAGCTTCCCCATGATCACCAACGTGATGTTCCTGATCCTGGGCTGCTGCGGCGCCCTGTGGCGCCTCCAGACCCAGCCGGCCCGCGAGCCGTACGAGCCGGGAATCTAGCGAGATCGCATCCTGTGGAACAAGCCTGGCCCCTGCCAGCCGGAAATATCGGCAGTTTAACTGTTAAGTTGAACTGTGTACTCTGGTGGCGTGGTTGACCAAGCGCAGGCGGAGACGGTGGCCGAGGAGTTGCGGACGGCGCTCGGCCGGGTGGTGCGCCGCCTCCGGCGAGAGTCGGGCATGCCGTACCAGCACGCCACCGCGCTGGGGTGGCTACGACGCGGCGGCCCCATGACGGCGAGTGGTCTCGCGGCCGCCGAGCACATCACGCCGCAGTCGATGGCGGTCACCCTGGCGGCGCTGCACGAGCAAGGACTGGTGGAGCGCGCCCCCGACCCGGACGACCGGCGGCAGATCCTCTGGTCGGTCACTCCGCGCGGGCAGAAGGTCATCGCCGAGCAGCGCGCCCGGCGGGCCCGATGGCTCGTCACCGCCATCGAGGAGCTCAGCGACGAGGACACCTCGCGGTTGCGCGAGGCGGCCGGTCTGCTCAACGACATCATGGACAGGAGTGAGGCAAATGGCGCCTGAACGATCCGCCTCCGGGTGTGCGGCTCCGGCGGAGCGCCGCCGGAGTGAGACGATCCACTCCCAGAGCGAGACGATCCGCCGCCGGCGTGGGACGATCCGCCGCCGGCGTGGGACGGTCCGCCTCGGGAGTAGGACGGTCCGCGCCCACTTCCGCGACCTGTGGTGAGCGGCGACCGCTACAAGTGGATCGCCCTGTCGAACACCACCCTGGGCGTGCTGATGGCCACGCTGGACGCGTCCATCGTGATCATCTCGCTTCCGGCGATCTTCAGGGGGATCGGCCTCGACCCGCTTGATCCGGGGAACATCGGCTATCTGCTGTGGATGATCCTCGGCTACCTGCTGGCGCAGGCGGTGCTGGTCGTGGCGCTCGGGCGGCTGGGTGACATGTTCGGCCGGGTCCGGCTGTACAACCTCGGCTTCGCGATCTTCAGCGTCGCCTCGCTCGCGCTGTCGGTGGACCCCTTCACCAAGAGCGGCGGAGCGCTCTGGCTGATCGGCTGGCGCTTCGTCCAGGCCTTCGGCGGCGCGATGCTCACCGCCAACTCCGCGGCCATCCTGACCGACGCGTTCCCGGCCTCGCAGCGGGGCATGGCGCTCGGCGTCAACCAGGTCACCGCGCTGGCCGGGCAGTTCCTCGGCCTGGTCGCGGGAGGGCTGCTGGCCGTGATCGACTGGCGGGCGGTGTTCTGGGTGAGCGTGCCCTTCGGCGTCCTCGGCACCATCTGGTCGTACCGCAGCCTGCGCGAGGTCGGCAGCCCGAAGAGGGCCAGGATCGACTGGGCGGGCAACCTGACCTTCGTGGCGGGCACCAGCGCGATCCTCGCCGCGATCACCTACGGCATCCAGCCGTACGGAGGGAGCCCGACCGGCTGGGGCAACCCGCTGGTCCTCACCGGGCTGGGCGCGGGGATCCTGGTGCTCGTCGTCTTCTGCGTGGTCGAGACCAAGGTGGCCGAACCCATGCTGGACCTTCGGCTGATGCGGATCCGATCGTTCATGGCCGGCAACCTCGCCACGCTGCTGACATCGATCTCTCGGGGCGGGCTGCAGTTCATGCTGATCATCTGGCTGCAGGGCATCTGGCTGCCGCTGCGCGGGTACGACTTCGAGGACACCCCGCTGTGGGCGGGCATCTACATCCTCCCGCTCACCGTCGGCTTCCTGATCGCCGGACCGCTTTCGGGCCACCTGTCCGACCGGTACGGCTCGCGGGTCTTCGCCACCGGCGGGCTGATGATCACAGCGCTGTCCTTCGTCGGGCTCATGCTGCTGCCCGTGCGCTTCACCTACCCGCCGTTCGCCCTGTTGCTGCTGGCCTGCGGCATCGGCATGGGGATGTTCTCGGCGCCGAACACCTCCTCCATCATGAGCAGCGTGCCGCCCGGCCGGCGCGGGGTCGCCTCGGGCATGCGGGCCACCTTCCAGAACTCCGGCAGCGCCCTGTCCATCGGCGTCTTCTTCTCCCTGATGGTCGCGGGGCTGTCGGGCACGCTGCCCGGGGCCCTCACCTCGGGCCTGGAGAGCCACGGTGTGCCCGCCTCGGCCGCCGCCCACGTGGCGAGCCTGCCGCCGGTGAGTACGCTGTTCGCGGCCTTCCTGGGTGACAACCCGATCGGCCACCTGCTCTCCTCGACCGGTGTGATGGGCACGCTGCCGGCGCAGGACGTGGCGGTCCTCACCGGGAAGCGGTTCTTCCCTGAGCTGATCTCCGGTCCGTTCCACCATGGGCTGGTGACCGTGTTCATCAGCGCCGCGGTGATGGCCACCATCGCCGCCATGGCCTCCGCCCTGCGCGGCGGCCGGTACGACTACACAGACCAGGCTCCCGTGGAGCACAAGGAGGCACGCATATGAACGACGCGATATGGGCAGGCACGGTCTCCGTCGCCGGGCACGAGGGGGCCGAGCTGGAGGCCTATCTGGCCCGGCCGCTCGGTGAGGGTCCGCGCGGCGGTGTGGTGGTCATCCACCACCTGCCCGGGTACGACCTGGCGACCAAGGAGATCGTGCGGCGGTTCGCGGTGAACGGGTACGCGGCGATCTGCCCGAACCTGTACTCGCGGGAGGGAGCCGGGGTCAGCCCCGACGACCAGGCCGCCGCCACGCGGGCGAAGGGCGGTGTCAAGGACGAGCAGCTCGTCGGCGACGTCGCCGGGGCCGCCGCGTACCTCAACTCGCTCGACCACGCCAACGGCAAGATCGGCGTGATCGGGTACTGCTCGGGCGGCCGGCAGGCGTTCCTGGCGGCCTGCTCGCTCCAGCTCGACGCGGCGGTCGACTGCTACGGCGCCTTCGTGGTGAACGACCCGCCCGCGGAGTTCCCGCTCAAGGTCTCTCCGCTGATCTCCAAGGCTCCCGGCCTGTCCTGCCCGCTGCTCGGGCTGTTCGGCGAGCAGGACTCGTATCCGGGGCCGGAGGAGGTCGCGGTGCTGGCCGCCGAGCTGGAGAAGCTCGGCAAGGACCACGAGTTCCACCTCTTCGCGGACGCGGGGCACGGGTTCTTCTCCGTCGACCGGCCCGCCTACCGCCCGGCCGCCGCGACGGAGGGCTGGAAGAAGATCTTCAACTTCTACGGCCGTCACCTCAGCGCCTGACAGGAGAGATCAGTATGTGCACCTACCTCACCGAGAAGATCGAGCTCGACGGCGCCGGCAAGGGAAGCACCGGCTGGTTCACGGTCAGGGAGGGCCTGGTCTACGTCGACCACCCCTTCCACGCCTGCCACGAGCACACGGTGAACATCGACTTCACCAACCCGTCCGAGGGCCCCTCGGCCCGGGTGGCGGTCGAGCTCACCGAGGAGTCGGCCCTCGCCCTGGTGGAGGCCATCCAGAAGGCCCTCGCCGCGGCTCCACCCGGCCTCGCCTCCGCCCGCCCCCGCTAAAGCTCGCGAAGGACCTCGCCGGAAGCCGCGACCACCTGGCCCTGGTAGACGGGGCCAGGTGGCGCGAGGTGTCCGCACCCGGTCGAGCAGTAACCGGTCCGCAGGAAGCCTCTTTCCGAGGGCTGGCCGAGGTCCAATTCGATGTCGATGTGGCTCGGGAGCGCGTCGAAGTTCATGTTCGGCACGATGAACTCCCTGCCCGTGTACTTCTGCCGTACCGACTGCTTGAAGGCGGGTGCGCAGACGAACGGATTCGCATAGGTGTTGTAGCCGAGCGCGACGCCGGTGTTGAGGAACCCCAGGTCCTGACATTGGTACAGCACAGCCCGCATCGCGGCTGCGTTCCTCGGGCCGTGGTATCCCGAGGCGAAGTTCTGGAAGCACGACCTCGACTCACCGGTTTCGTAAGGAGAAGGCCCGGCGGCCGCCAGCGCGCGAAGGAAGGAGGCGTCGCAGCCGATTCGCGCCGACGGCTCCTTCCCCTTGAGCAGCGCGGACCGCCTGCAGCCGGTCACGGTCTGGAATGCTCCGACGACGTCCTCGTGCGGGCCGAGACGGGAGTACGCGAGAACAAGGTCGACCTGGGCCGAGAGCGGGTAGGCGGCGGAGGCGCCGAATTCCTCGTCGAGCAGGCGGAACCACGTCTCAAAGCTCGGCACCCGGGCCTGGACGCCGGCCGGGAGGGTGTACACGGCGAGGTCCGTCGGGATGGACCAGTCGTTGAGGCCGGGATACCCGGCATAGGAGAGGATTCCGATGCCGACCTTCGGAGGCTCGTCGCCGTAGGCGTTGCGCAACGCCAGGTAACGCTCAAGGTTGGTGCTGGAGCCCGCCGGAACCTGTCAAACGTGTTGAGACATCAGGCTACTTGTGTGGTTTGTGGTGAAGCGCCGTCGTCTTGAGACGTGAGTGGTTTGTTGATCCACA
>NZ_JBICTU010000038.1:0-56549 GCF_043197795.1 Sphaerisporangium sp. NPDC049003 | reverse complement strand
GCCACCACGTCTACAGCCACCGACGCACCCTCAATCTGTTCAAGATGGAAGTGAGGGAATCAAGCTGACCAAATCACAAACTCGCCGGGGCCCTGAACCATCACCCGGGGGCTTCATTCGGTGATCGCGGTGTCGTGCGATCAGTTTCTCGAACAACTTCATCGTTGCGGCTGCGATCACGCCGTCTGCCGTGGATTGGGCGATGAAAAGCGTAACTTCGTGAAAGAGGCCGCTATCGGCTCCCCAGCTACCTCTACCTGCACGTTCTTCGATGATATGATTTACGTGATCACCCTGAAGATAGGTGCTCTCAACCTCATCTCGGATATATCGCGCTTCGCTTCGAGGGAGCGCTACGGTCAAGAGCCACACTCGGGAAGGTGATGAGACGAGCCATTCCTTCTCCGCAACACACACGGTGACTCCTACGCAATCGTTCACTGTCGCTTTCGATGGTCCCAGCACAGTTACCTCCAGACGTTTGCGACTCGGCGCTACCGCAGGTTCAAATCCTGTCGTCCCGACTAGGTTTTTCCTGATCACGCAAGGGGTTTCGGAGATGCTTCGCAGCCTCCTTTTCTGACCTCGGGAGCCATCAAGTGCGCCGGCCCTGCTTATTCATGACCCTTACCCGCGTTGCGCACCCTTGGTACTTCGGCTGGCTCCCCGAGCACCGCAAGAGAGAGAGAAGGGGTTGCACAGCGCAGCCTAGATGCCATGCGCGGTCCGCAGGTCCAAGATCCTGGACCGAGATCATCCAGGTGGTTAGTCGGTCGGCGCGCTCCCCGCCCGCACGGACTGACTAAAACGGGCAAAGCCCCCAGGAAGCCACCGCAAACACGAGTGTTACGTAACTGTGACTGATCATTTCTAGGGGGGCATAATCCGGATTATCGTCCTCTCTGAGCAGCACATCTATACGCGGACCTACGCTCTTGACCTGCATGATTGAGTCGAGGGTGTACGTACACCACGGGCTAAGTGCCTGTACAATTAGCGGCCTTTTTTCGACGCATTGATCGTCAATGAACGCATCGTATTCCGCGTAGAGTGCGATCTGCACCGCCCCGCCTGAGGTCTAACAACTCTGCCAGGAGCATCCTCAGACGTGGGCGGCTTCGAAACCCCTACGTGAGAGGAATCGCATGTGAGCAGCCTACCCCCACCTTGGCATCCTGTACTTACTGCTGGCATTCTGGCCACGCTTGCATTAGCTCTTGCCTTGGTCGGCTACACCGCAACGGACATCACTCAGATCATGAGCCAGGTCACAGCGCTCGTCGCTATGTATGTGATCAAGCAGCCACCCAGTCCGTCGGCATAGCTGTACATATAGAGCAGATCATGATGTAGAGCTGAGGGGTGCATGCACGAGGCGCGGCACCCCTCTCAGATGACAGTGCGAGAGCGGCAAGCCTCACAGGGGGACTAGACGGGGACCACGCTCCCCTACATGTGGCCCAAACGAACGGTCGCAGGCTGCAAGGCGCCATGGTGAACACGCTCAGGCAGTGGCCGAGATCTGACTTTCTTCATCCCGGCCAGATTACGTATCGGGCATGGAGCGGCCGCTACTACGCCGGCGCCGTCATGACCGGAATCCTGCCTTACCGTCCTCAGGCACGTCCCTTGGGCGACCTTAAGCTCTGCCTGGCCTCGTCTTCGAACCACAGCGAGGTGTCGGCGCCAGCGAGAACCGGCCCTCAGAGAACGGCCGAAACAACGTCTTGCCCCATGGAGAGCCTGCATAGATGTCACATGGTCAATGGACTTGCAGCATCCAACGGCCATGTGAGATCCTGATCGGCTGCCCAGTCGGGAAAGGATCTTCATGAAGCCTGAAGCGTCGCAATTTATTCAGATAATCACTCAAATTGCGAACTCGACTATATCCGCTCTTCCTCATCCCATAGGTGAAGAATCATACACCGACGCGGTTTCTGATGCAGTGTATCGCTGCATCAATAACACTGAGAGCCTTACTCCAGAGCAACATGCACGGAGCCTGGAACTGGCGAAGCAAGGTAGGGAACGTCGGAAGCGGCAGGCCAGAAGAGCCGAAGGCAAAATACGGAAGCACTTCAGCGCAGCATTCGATGCCTGGGAATTAGCCCTGGCGTCATCCGAGCTGGTAAATCAACTGCTTATCCAAGTACTGGTGCGTCAAATGCGATCGAGCGATCCGCAGGCAGAAAGCAGACTGTTCGACTTGGGTGAGGAGCTAGGAGGAGCCGCCCTTAAGACATTGGTCTTGGCGGGAATGCAAGCACGAATGACAACGTACTCTAGCGAGATACTGGTCTTACTACGCGGCGGCTACCACAATGGCGCACATGCGCGCTTAAGAACCCTTTACGAAATGGCAGTTAAGTCGTTCTTTATTTGTAACAACGAACCCCTGTTGGATGGCTACGAGCTTGCAGAGAGATATTACGTCTCTGCTCGGCTAGAAGCACTTGATCCTCTGCAGCTAGACTCCTATGACATGAAAGTCCTCGAAGAAGCCCGCAAGCGATGGGGAGACTCATTTTTTGGCGGCGATAACAACTGGGCCGAGCCCGGTCTTGGTATTCCACGTAGAAGACGCATCACCTTCCGAGACATCGAAGATGCCATTGAGGGCAGTCAACTTCGATATATATACCGAGCGTCCAATGCTGCCGTTCATGCTGGCTCGATGCAGGTTGTTACCGCCATGAACATGGAGCATGGGCCCATTTTCGGGATGCGCGGATCGGTGAACACACAGGAGGTCGCATACATAGGTGCGACATGTATCGAGATGCTTAAGATGGGTACAACGGAGATTTTGAAGCGAGTCGCGAGGAGCGCGAGTGAATGGGATATTTTACTGGAATCCGCCGCCTTCACGTGGCACACAACTATGGCACGGGATCATTTTGCCAGCAGACCAGAGATAACGACCCTTAGTTGGGATGAAATGGCGGATGGTTGAGATCACCAGCACTCGTCATAAGGATTAGCTCGCGGACTTACTCGGCAGGCTGTCATGGTAATCCAGCTTGCATGCCCAATGGCTGAAGGCGGATGTCATGAGCCGAACGTTGTCCCGGAGCTCCGACACTCCGGGACAATGGTATGTCAGCTCAAACCAAAGAGGATCTTGATGGGACCGATCGCGAAGTAGATCACGAAGAGGGCCGTTACTACCCACAGCAGAGGGTGAACCTCGCGTGCCTTGCCCTTCACCAGCTTGATCAAGACGTACGTGATGAACCCACTACCTATTCCGGTAGAGATTGAGTAGGTGAAGGGCATCAGGACGATTGTGAGAAAGGCGGGGATGGCGATCTCGTAGTCGTTGAAGTCGATCTCCCTGATGGCGGTCATCATCAGGAAGCCGACCACGACCAGGGCGGGCGCCGCGGCCTCGTAGGGGACGATGTCGACCAGCGGCGACAGGAAGACCGCCAGCAGGAAGAGGATTCCGGTGACCACGCTGGCGAAGCCCGTACGGGCGCCCTCGCCGACGCCGGCCGCCGACTCGATGTAGGTGGTGTTCGACGAGGTCGAGGCCGCGCCGCCGGCCACCGCCGCGAGGGAGTCGACCAGCAGGATCTCCCGCGTGCGGGGCAGCGTGCCGTCCTCGGCCACCAGACCCGCCTGGCGACCGACGCCCACGATCGTGCCCATCGTGTCGAAGAAGTCCGTGATGAGCAGGGTGAACACCAGCAGCACGGCCAGCACCACGCTGACCTTGCTGAACGAGCCGAACAGGCTGAACTGGCCGATCAGGCTGCGGTCGGGCCAGCCGACGATCTTTTCAGGGAACACCGGGACGACGAGGCTCCAGCCCAGCGGGTTCTTGCCCCCGTTGGACGGGCCGACCTTGGCGACCGCCTCGACGATGATCGCCAGGATGGTCGTGCCGACGATGCCGAGGAGGATCGCCCCCTTGACCTTGCGGGCTACCAGCAGCACGGTGAGCAGCAGGCCGATCACGAAGACGAAGATGGGCCAGCTGGTCAGCGCACCACCGATGCCGAGTTCGAGTGGCGTCCCCGCGGCCTTGCGGACGAATCCGGAGTCGACGAAGCCGATCAACGCGATGAACAGGCCGATGCCCACGCTGATCGCGGTCTTCAACTGGCTCGGAATCGCGTGGAACACGGCCGTGCGGAACCCCGTCAGCACGAGGATCGTGATGACGATGCCTTCCAGCACGATCAGGCCCATCGCGTCTTCCCACGACATGCTGGACGCGATGCCGAAGGCCACGAAGGCGTTCAGGCCGAGGCCCGCCGCCAGGGCGAAGGGCACCCTGGCGACGACGCCCATGAGGATCGTCAGGATCCCCGCCGTCAGCGCGGTCGCCGCGGCGATCATGGCGTAGTTGGGGACGCTTCCGTCCCCGAGGTACTGGCCGTCCGCGTCCTTGACGCCGCCCATGATCAGCGGGTTCAGGACGACGATGTACGCCATCGTGAAGAAGGTGGCCAGTCCGCCACGGATTTCACGGTTGAGCGTCGACTGGCGCTCGGAGATGTGGAAAAAGCGGTCGAGCCAGCCGAGAAGACCCGTCGGCTGGGACACGGGGGCAGTTATCTCGCTCACGCGGGCAGAGTGACAGGCGACATTACAGTCGGGAAGTCCCCTGAGGCGCTCGTGGTCCGAATGAGACCAACTTGTGTACGGTTCGGATCCTGCGGCGGGTTATCCGACCCGGGCAGCAATGTCAGGACCGTTCTCGCCTAGGCTGGAGTGCGTGAACGAGTCGCGCCCCCCGGATCCCGCCCCGTTGGAGACCAACGACACCGCGACCATTCTCGCGGGCACGGGCCTGTGGGTGGTCGCGCTGATCGTGCTCCTGATCATGAACCCCTCGCCCGACCACCGCTGGTGGATCTGGACCTGCGTGGCCGGCATCGGGTTCGGGCTCTTCGGCTGCTGGTTCGTACGGCGGCGTGACCGGCGCGGCGACGGCCCATCGGGCACCGGCGACCAGAAGGACGAGCCGGTCCCGGGCCGCGTGAACGGCCGCGCCTCGTCGTGAATGACCGCTCCACGCCGTGAACGCCCCGCGGCACAGACGGCCCCGTGCCGCGGGTCAGTGATCAGCCGTCAGCTGTCGAGGTCGGCCTCGGCCAGGAGCAGGGGTACGGCTTCCGGGTCGCGCAGCAGGGCGGCGACCGCGAGCCGGTCTCCCCACTGGCCGCTCGCCCAGGCGAGGCCCCTGGCCAGCCCTTCCACCCCACTGGCGTGGACGGCTCCCTCGAAGAAGCGCCACGGCACCTTGACGCCGTCGACCTCCAGATCGGCGTGCTCGACGTAGCTCGCCGGAGCCGAAGGCAGCAGTGAGCGCACCTGGGCGGGCACCTGCCGCTCCTGCCCGGACGAGGTGACGTCCCCGGTGACCTCCTCGCCGATGACCGGCAGGTCGAGGAGCTCCGACAGCGCCTCCGCGAGGTCGAAGGGCGCGAGCACGAGCGGGCGCGAGGCGACCAGAGGCAGCAGGTCGGGCGCCTCGACCACGACCGGCCCGCCCGTGGCGACCAGGCCCTCGGCCAGGGCGTGGCCGTTGCCGCCGATGGGGTGGCCGTCGTCGGCGTCCGCGACGACGATCTCGCCGTTCAGCACCGCCCGTACGGCCGTGGGGGGCGCGACGCGCGAGGGCTCGACGGCGGCCAGCGCGATCCACAGCGCCCGTAGCTGGGCCCGGTCGACCTCCAGCGAGGGGTCGGCCAGCAGTTCGAGCAGCTCATCGGGCCCGCCGTGCGAGGCGAGCAGGTCGGCGAGCGTCGTGCGCACGCCGATCATCGCGAGCGCCGTCTCGTCCACGCCCTGCGGCGCGTCGCCGTAGAGGCCGTACAGCAGGGGGTCGCCCGTGGCCAGGCGCAGGGCCGTCGGGCGCCTGCCGTCGAGCACGGGGTGGTGCGACAGCCACCAGGAGGTGTACGACGGAGCCTCGGCGATCTCGCCGTTGACCAGCGCGCGGAGCGGCTGGAGCGCGGCGCGCAGCGGCGGCCGGGACAGCAGCGCCAGCGCGTGCGGCCAGTCGGCGACGTACTCCAGGTCGCGGATCGCGGTGAACTCCCGCGCCACCGGAGGCACGTCGGCCTCGGGCAGCACGTCGAGCACGGCTTCGAGCCACTCGTCCTCGGCGTCGAGGTCGTGGTCGCACTCGTCGGGGTCGAGCAGCACGTCGGAGTCGTTGACCACGGCGAAGCCGTCGAGCACGCCCGCGGCCGACAGGACGCGCGAGCCGTACCGCTCGACCAGGTCGGGGGCGGCGACGCCGAACGGCACGTCCTGGTCGATCAGCTTGGCCAGCGAGCCCTCCCCCAGCAGCAGCTCGCCCGCGGGGTACAGCTCGCCGTCGGCTCCGCGCAGCGCCAGCGCCGACAGCCACGGAGCCTCCCCCGCCGTCAGCCCCGCCGCGTCGACCAGCGCCAGGACGGCCTGCGCCACCGGCTCAGGGTCGGCGCTGTCGAGCGACTCGGACACCGTCGCGCGCGTGAGCGGGTCCTCAAGGACGCTCCTCGGGCTGGCCTCCGCCGCGCCCAGCCGGAGCAGGAGCGGGTGGGCGGCCTCCGGGTGCACGACGCGCAGCCCGAGCGGACCGAGCAGCGCCGGATCGAGGGACGAGCCGTCCGTGAGCAGCAGCGTGCCGCGCGGGCCCCGTACGAGACGGCCGTCGGCCAGCGGGACCGGCACGGCGCCGAGTGCCTCGCGGTCGTCACCGGGCACCACGTCGTACAGCGCGTGCCACCAGGCGGCGGACCTGTCGTCGACGGCGTCGCCCGAGAGCATGTCGACGACGTCGGACAGCTCCACCCGCGTGACCCCGAGGGTGGTGAGGGCGGGATGCCTCGACGCCCACCCGGCCGGCAGCAGGCCGGGCACCACGTCGGCGATCATGGCGAGGAACTCGGCCGGGCCCGCCACTACGGAGGCCTCACGTCCGGAGACGACGAACGATCCCCCGGCGTCCGCGTCACGGGAGCCGTCGGGAACGTCGGCGGGCGGGGAGATCGCGGGCAGCAGAGGCGTGTCGGGAAGGCGGCGCAGGATCGCCCGCCGGATGGCCGCGTCCAGCTCGCCCTTGCCCATCAGGCCCGGTACCAGGTCGAGCAGGCGGGGAGTCTTCGGCAGCGACTTCAGAAGATCGAGGTAGGTGTCGGCGGCCCGCTCGATCAGGAAGTCGGCCAGCGGCCCCGAGGCCACGTGCCGCCGGTCGGTCGCCAGAGGGAAGCTCGCGATGAGCAGGGCGGGCAGGTCGAGCGGCTCGTCGCTCGGCGTCGGCGCGTGCACGACGGGGGCGACGTCCTTGGGCAGTCGTCCGTGGTCGGCGGGCACGGCCCAGCGGACCAGCCAGTATGGCCGGTTGCGCTCCTCGGTGGGCCGGTCGGCGAACAGCTCGGCCACCTGCTCGGCCGTGAAGGTCCCGGACTCCTCCCTCACCTGCCAGTCGCCGGCCATGACCGTGCGGATCTCGCCGTCGATCTCGATCTCGATCGTGGTTAGCGCGGGCATGGCCAGGGGCAGCGCCGGGCCCGTCTCGTCGAGCATCTGCCGTACGGCCTGCTCGACGGCCTTGTCACGCAGCGGCAGGCGCACGACGGTGTCGAAGCCGCCGGGCACCTCGACCGGCCCGGCCTCGAAAGGCAGGCGCAGCAGCGGCACATGCCCGCCACGGGTGGCGAGCTCCGCGGCCAGCGCGGGCTCCGCGGCGACGAGCGCGGCGGTCTCCGACCGCGACCAGCGGACGGCCCCGGTCGCGCGCGAGGCGATCAGCGGCTCGTCGCAGACGGAGACCACGGCCGCGAAGCCCACGCCGAACCGGCCGATCGAGCCGACCTCGTCGCGCTTGCCCGACACGCGGAGCGTGGCGAGCCCCTCGACGCCGGTCGCGTCCAACGGGGCGCCGGTGTTGGCGGCGCTCAGGACGCCGTTCTCCAAGGTGAGCCGGAGCCGTCCGGGGACGCCGGTACGTAGGGCCGCGTCGGCGGCGTTCTGCGCCAGCTCGACGATCAGCCGATCGCGGTACCCGCCGAGGGCGAAGTCCTCCTCGGCGTTGGCGTCCTCACGGAACCGCGCGGGCGAGGCCGTCCAGGCGGCGAGGACGGTGCCGCGCATGCGTTCGGTGCCAAAGATGTCAGTCACCAGTCATGTCCCAAGGGTGGAGGAGGTGGGCCGGGCTTTCCATACCAAAGGTTCGCAAAGCTTCTGCGCCCGGAAAGCATCTCCGGTCCCCGAGCCCCACGGGAGCCTTCGGCCGTAAAACTCGGAGAGAACTGGACTCAGGAATGGCCGAACGGCTCGGAGACCTCGTCGTCGACGGACCCGACGGCCGGGGTGCCCTCTTCCATCAGGTCGTAGCCGAGGTCGTCGAGGATGGGCGTCGCCTGCTCGACGCCGGCCGGCGTCACCACGGCCGCCTCAGAGTGGGCGCCGCAGCCGTGGTCGGCGGCCACGACCTTGCCGTCGTCGGGGGCGTACTCGTTGGCGCAGACGCCGAAGCCGAGGCGGAGGGCGCCGGCGAGCGGCCAGTAGAAACCGCAGGTGGAGCACTGCGCGGGGGCGGCGTGGGCGAGCGGGGTGTGGGGGCCGGAGTCGCCCGCGTGCCAGCGGTGGACGGCCCGGTCGCGCCCGATCGCCGAGAGGACCCGCGCCCGGCCGAGGCCGTACTCGAAGATCATCTGACGGTCGGAGTCGTCGTCGGTCTCGGTGAACCCGGGGGCCAGGCGGTCGTCGTCGTCGGAGGTCGGCAGCAGGTCGCCGACGCCGAGGTCGCCGGGGAGCAGGCGCTCGCTCCACGGCACCCACGCCGGGGGAAGGAGCGCGCCGCCGCCCGGCAGCAGCACGGTCTCGCTCACGGTGACGTTGCGGGCCCGGGAGGCGCGGGTCACGGTGATGGCCCAGCGCCACCCTCGGTAGGCGCGGTCGAGACAGGCGAAGTAGTGCGTGACGACCCGCTCGGCCTCGCTCTCGAAGCCGAGATGCTCGCCCACCTCGCCGGGTCGGGCGATCTCCTCGGCGGCGGCCCGGGCCGGCTCCACAGCGGCGGCGCAGGCCTGGTCGACGGCAAAGGTGCGGGAACGAGTGCGGCTCACACGTCAATTCTCACCCATGCTACGAGCGGACATCACTCGTATGGGTCGGGTAAGACTGTAAACCAAAGCCCCGCACGGGATTCTGGAGATCCATCACCAAGAACGAACATGATCGAGGGCATCGAGGGAGGAAGCGTGGGACGCCTGGCCACCGGTTCCGGTGACCCGCCCGCGCGCGCGTGATGGCGGGCGCCTGGGACAGAGCCCGGCATTCGCTGTCGCGTGCCGGCAAGGCCGCCGCCGCCGCGAGCCGCGGCACGGTCCGCGTCGGCCGTACGGCCGCGAAGAGGACGGCCGGCGCCGGGCGCACGGCCGCGAGGGGGACGGTACGCGCGGGCCGGGGCATCGGCCACGCCAGCCGCAAACTCACCCACGCGCAGGGCGCCGACCGCACCGGTCTCGGCCGCCTCATCGAGCTGACGGCCGCCCACGGCGCCGGGGACGCGCTCATCACCGTCAGCCTGGCGGGCACCCTGCTCTTCGGCCTGCCGGTGGACCAGGCGCGCGGCCAGGTGGCCCTCTACCTGCTGATCACGATGGTGCCCTTCACCGTCGTGGCCCCCTTCGTCGGGCCGGTGCTCGACCGGTTCCGGTCGGGACGCCGCTACATCATGGCGGGCACCCTGTTCGCTCGGGGGCTGCTCTGCTGGGCCATGGCGGCGGCGATCGGCCCGGCCGACGGGCTCACGCTCTTCCCGGCCGCCCTGGCCGTGCTCGTGCTGTCGAAGGCGTACAACGTCTCGCGGGCGGCGACCATGCCGAGCGTCCTGCCCGCCGACATCACGCTGGTGACCGCGAACGCCCGGGTGGCACTCTTTTCGCTGGTGTCCGCAGGGCTGGCCGCCCCGGTCGCCGTCGGCCTGACCGCGTGGCTGGGGGCCGACTGGGTGCTGCGCGGCACCATGGTGATCTTCCTGTCGGCGGGCGTGGTCGCCGTACGGCTGCCGCGCCACGTCGACGCGCCCGACCTGGACTTCGACGACGACGGGGAAGCGGACGATGCGAGGCCTCGCTGGCGCACCCTTCTGAACGTGGGCCCGGTGGTCGCCGAGGCCATGCGGGCGAACGCCGCGATCCGGCTGCTGTCGGGGTTCCTGGTGTTCTTCCTGCTCTTCCTCGTGCAGGACGGGCACCTTCGCGGCAGCGGCATCCCCGAGCAGATCGTGATCGCGATCCTCGCGGGCGGCGCCGGAGCGGGCGGCCTGATCGGAGCGGTGGTCGCCTCGTGGGTACGGGGCCACTCCCCGCAGGTCATCGTGCTGGTCTCGCTGGCGCTCGCCACGGCGACCGCGACGGTCAGCGCGTTCTTCTTCTCGCTGTGGACGGCCGTCGTGGTCGCCCTGGTCGCGGGGTTCGCGCAGGAGGTCGGCAAGCTGGCGCTGGACGCGATCGTCCAGCGGGAGATCGGCGAGGAGGTGCGCTCCTCGACCTTCGGCGTGGTGGAGGCGCTGCTGCAAATCGCCTGGGTGGGCGGTGGCCTCGCCGGACTGCTGCTGTCCCTGCTGAACGGCCGCTCCGCGGGGCCGATCGGGCTGGCCGTGGTCGCGGTGGGGCTCGTCGCCGCGCTGGCCTGGCTTCTCGTCGCCCGCCACCGCCGGCTGCGCGCCCGCTCCGAACGCATCCGCGCCGCGCGGACCTCGGGACCGTCGGCCAAAGGACCGTCTGCCTCGGGGTTGTCCGCCTCAGGGCCGTCCGCCTCGGGACCCTCCGCCTCGGGATCGCCCGCCTCGGCGCAGCCCGCTTCGTGGTCGTCCGCCGGGCCGTCGGGCACGGCCGCGCCGAAGCCGTTCACCGACGTCCACAGGACGCCCGTACCGCGCGAGGACGGCCCGTACCGCGAGAACTCCCCGCAGCGCGCGGACAGCCCGCACCGCGAGGGCACCACGCCCCGCGAGGACTCCTCGTACACCGAACGCCTCAGGCCCGAGGCCGCGAGGCCCCGGCCGGACTCGACCAAGCCTCTGACCAACCCGCACGGCTGATCCCGGAGCCCGGCTCTCCACCGGCCGGGACAAGCCGTATGGCGGCCCGGCAGGGCTTCGGGGAAGGGGGCTCCGGGAAAGGACCCGGGGAGGGGCGGTCAGGCGTCTATGTCGTCGGCGACGGCTCTCAGCACGGTCGCGATCTTCTTCGCGTGGGCGGCATCCGGGTGCTTGCCCCGCTGGTAGGAGTTGGAGACGTCGTCAAGCAGCTTGATCAGGTCCTCGACGATGACGACCAGCTCGTCGGGCTTCTTGCGCTTGCCCTTCGGCTTCACCGTCTTGGCGAGCGTCGGCGGCTGCTCCAGCACGTGCACAGAAAGCGCCTGCTGGCCACGGCGGCCTTCGGCCACACCGAACTCGACCTTCTGACCTGGCTTGAGCGCCTCCACGCCCTTGGGAAGCGCTGAGGAGTGCACGAAGACCTCACCGCCGTCGTCGCGGGTGAGGAAACCGAAGCCCTTGTCAGCGTCGTACCACTTGACCTTGCCAGTAGGCACAGGGGTGACCTCGTTCAGACTGTCATGAATGGTAATGGATAGAGGTTATGCCCACCCGGGGCATCACATGACCGTCGAAACGGCCCGATTTCCTAGACGCGCCAAGCTTCGTACCACCCTGCGAACCCCGTCAGATCCGGCAGGACGAAGTCGGCTCCGTGATCGCGCAGAGCCTCCTCGGTGTACGGACCGGTCGCCACGGTGACGCTCACCGCGCGCCCGGCCCTCGCGGCCTCGATATCGCCCACGTGATCTCCAACGTAGACGGCCGCCCCGAAGTTCGCGATGGCGGCGCCCTTCGCCGCCCCGAACACCGAACCGACGACCTCGTCGACGTCCAGGCCGAGGAACTCGACGGTCTGGCGGGCCGTGTCACCGTGCTTGCCGGTGACGACGATCACCCGCCCGCCGTGGCGGCGCACCTCGGCCACGGCCTCCATCGCTCCGGCCATGAGCGTGGTCATCGGGACGGCGGTGCCGGGATAGAGGGAGCGGTAGAGGGCGGCGGCGCCCGGGATCTCCTCGGGTGGAAGCCAGTAGGTCAGCTCATGCTCCAGAGGCGGGCCGAGCCGGCCGATCACGACGGCACTGTCGATCTCCACGCCGAGGCGGCGCGCCACCTCGTCGTAGACCGCCGCGATCCCCGCCCGGGTGTCCGCGAGCGTCAGATCAAGATCAAAACCTACCGAATACACCCTTGAAGGATGCCAAACCCCGGAGGGTCACGCGTACTCCTGCCGGTTATGGCACCCTTGGCGGCGAGAAAGGGCTTACTTATCGACGCGCGTCCCCGCGCCGGAAAGCGGGCGTTCATGACGAGATCGACGCGCGAACGGATCATCGGCGAGTCCCTGAGACTGTTCGCCGAACGGGGCTATTCGGCCACCTCGGTCGCCGAGATCGAGGCCGCCGCCGGGCTGTCGCCGGGAGCGGGCGGGCTCTACCGGCACTTCAAGTCCAAGTACGAGGTCCTCGCCGCCGCGATGAACGAGCACGCGACCCGCACACGCGCGCAGATCGCCGAGGAACTGGACGAGCTGAACGCCATCGGCGCGTCGGTCCCCGTCGAGGAGCGTCTCGCCCGCCTGTGCAGGGCGGGTCTCGCGAAGGCCCACGAGGAGAGCGAGCTGACCCGGGTCTTCTTCCGCGACCTGAGCCAGTTCCCCGAGCTGGTCGCCACCGTCCGCGAGGGACTGCTCCAACCCATGTTCGACGCGGTCACGACCTGGTTCCGCGCGCAGCCGGAGTACGCCGGAGCCGATCTCGACTGGGCCGCCATCGGCGCGGTGCTGGGCGGAGCGGTGGTCCACTACCAGCTGTTCCAGGAGACCGTCGGGGAGCCTCCCGGCCGGGCCGAGCGCGACAGGTTCGTGGCGTCCTGGGTGCGGTTGTCGACGGGCCTGCTCAGCGCACCGTCCCGAGCGGCTGCCGCCGGGGTGGCGGAGGTGGCGGGTTGAGCAGGCGGTAGGCCAGCCACATCACCCCGCCCACCGCTCCGAGCATGAACATCAGCCCGCTGACGTGCCAGAACGAGTCGACGAACGCCTGAAGCCCCACGGTGGGCTCCTCGGATGACCGCAGGGCGCCGAGCAGCAGGCCTCCGGCCAGATAGGCGGCGACCGGCGCCACCAGCCCGGTCAGGCGGTCCTTGAAGATCCAGCCCTCGCTCGCCAGCACCGTCAGCGCGCCCGCCGCCCACACCAGCACCGGGAACGGGAAGATCGCCACGTACGGCAGGGGGAACGGGATCAGCAGGCCGGCGAGGATGAGCAGGGCCATCCCGATCACCTCGCGGCGGTCGTTGCGCAGGATGGTGCCGATGTCACGCCCGTCGCTGGAAGTGGCGTTCACCCGGCCGCGCAGGCGTGCCGCCAGCGGGGTCCGTACGGCATCGGGAGGGGGGCCGAAGGAACCCCCGCGGGGCGCGGGAACGGCGCCGCGCGGCACCGGCCTCGCGGGCCTTGCGGGCCCTGCGGGCCTTGCGGGCCTGGGCGGCCGTGGCGGCTGGGCCGGGATGACCGCGGTCGCGTCGTCGGCCACGGCGGGGAAGACCTCCGTGGCCGAGTCGCCGAAGTCGTCCGCCGCCTTTGGACGGACGGCGGGCGGGCCCCCGGCCGAGCCGTTCTCAGCCGGACGCGACGCGCGGAAAGCCGGAGAGGACGCGGAAGACGCGGAGGACGGAGAGGACGCTGAGGACGCGGAGCCAGGCGCCGGACGTGACGCGCGGAGGGCCGGAGAGGACGGGGAGCCGGGCGCGGGGGACTCGCGGGAACGGCGCGCGGCCTCCTGCTCGCCTGCGGCCAGCCGCTGGATCTCCCGCTGGAGCAGCACCCCCGGATCGCCGAACCGGGCGATCACCTTGCGGACGGTCGCGAGATCGGCGCTGCCGCGACGCTCCTCCTCGATGCGGGTGCGGAGCCGCCCGACGAAATCGAGGCGCTGGTCGGTGCGCAGCACGCCGTGGGCGGCGTCCGCCACCTTGCTCACGTACTCCAGGACGAGCTGGTCGGCGCGCTCGATCACGCTCGCCATACTGCCCCAGCCCACCGGCCCGCGCGCCCTTTCGGCGAAATGGCTATCCGCCGGCCGGTGACGCTACCCGTTTCCGGTGGAATGACGGAAGTGCCGGTGATCGGGCAACTGGCGTGCGATGGCCCGTGGGCTCCTACGATGGAGGGGACGGTTCCACGGCGTGGGACGCGCATGCGGCGAACGGTGGACAGGGGGTTCGGTGGAGCGTGATGAACACCGAGTTCGCTGAGTGGCTGCGCGGCCTGGCCGACGACCGGCTGCGCGCCCTGGTGGCCGCCCGCCCCGAGCTCATCACCCCCGTTCCCGCGCACCTCGAAGGTCTCGTGATCCGGGCCACCAGCCCCTCGGCGACCGGCAGGGCGCTCGACCGGCTCAACCGCTTCGCCCTCGCGGTGGTCGAGACGCTCCTCGTCACGACCAGCGAGGAGGGGCCGGGGCAGGCTTACAAGGATCTCCGCGACACCGTGGCCAGGTCCGTTTCCCCCGAGGACGCCGCGCGCCTCGACGAGCCGCTGCGCGAGGCGATCGACCTGCTCCAGATGATGGCGCTGGTGTACGGCCCCGAAAGCGGGCTGCGGCTCGCCCCCGGCGTCCGCGACGTGTCCGAGACGCCCGCCGGGCTCGGACCGCCGGCCGCCGAGGCCTTCCGGCACCACCCGTCCGAGCGCGTGGAGGAGCTGATCCGGGCCGTCCGGGGCGGGCGGGCCGTCCAAGGCGGTCGGGCCGTCCGGGGGGAGGCGGTGCCCGAGCGCCTCGCCGCCCTGCTGGCCGGGGAAGGCGTCGTCGAACGCCTGCTGGAGGACGTCGCCCCCCAGGCGCGGGCCGCCCTTGAGGAGCTGGCCTGGGGCCCGCCCACCGGCCGCCTCCCCAACGCCCGGCGCGAGGTGAGCGTGGCCACCGCCCAGTCGCCCATCGAGCAGTTGCTCGCCCGTGGCCTGCTGGCCGCCACGGGCGACGAGAGCGTCGTGCTGCCCCGCGAGGTGGCGCTGGCCCTGCGGGGCGGCCGGGTGCATCGCGACCTGCGTCCCGAAGCGCCGCCGCTCGACGGGGCCGCGCGCGACCAGGCCCTGGCCGACCGTACGGCCGCGGGGCAGGCGTTCACCTTCGTCCGCACGGTCGAGGAGCTTTGCGAGCACTGGAGCGTCGACCCTCCGGGCACCCTGCGCGCCGGCGGGCTGTCGGTGCGCGACTGGAAGAAGGCCGCGCAGCTCCTCGACCTGCCCGAGTGGACCACCGCCCTGGTCGTCGAGGTGGTCCACGCCGCGGGTCTCATCGCGTCGAGCGCGCCCGTGGACGGCGAGTGGCTTCCCACCACGGCCTACGACGGCTGGCGCGTCAAGGCCACCGAGGACCGCTGGGAGGCGCTCGCGGCGGCCTGGCTGACCAGCGACCGCGTGCCCGGCCTCGTCGGCGAGCGGGACGACCGCGACCGCCTGATGAACGTCCTGCATCCCGAGCTGCGTCGTCCGGCCGCGCCCGAGGTCCGCCTGCGGACGCTGCGCGTGCTGGCCTCGGCGGGCCCCGGCCTGGCCCCGTCCGCGGAGTCGGTGCGCGAGCGGCTGGCCTTCGAGCAGCCCCGCCGCCGCGGCACCTACCGCGACCAGTTGGTCGGCTACACGCTGCGCGAGGCCGAGCAGCTCGGCCTCACCGGGCTCGGCGCCATGTCGGTCTTCGGCCGCGGACTGCTCCCCGGGGCGGCCCGCGAGGCGGAGGCCGCCAAGAGCTCCACCAGGGCGAGGGCCCTCGCGCCGGCCACCCCCGCCGAGCTGCTGGCGCCGCTGCTGCCCGAGCCCGTCGACCACGTGGTGCTCCAGGCCGACCTCACCGCCGTCGCCCCCGGCCCGCTGACCAGCGAGCTCGGACGCTGGCTGTCGCTCGCCGCCGACATCGAGTCCAAGGGCGGCGCGACCGTCTACCGGTTCGGCGACGGCTCGATCAGGCGTGCGCTGGACGCCGGATCCAGCGCCGACGAGCTGGTCGCCATGCTGGAGAAGCACTCGACCACCTCGGTCCCCCAGCCGCTGCGTTACCTGGTGACCGACGTGGCCCGCAGGCACGGCCGCCTCCGGGTGGGCACCGCCAGCGCCTACGTGCGCTGCGACGACCCTTCCGTGCTCGACGAGGTCATGGCCGACAAGCGGGCGGTCCCGCTACGCCTGCGGCGGCTCGCGCCCACCGTCGTGGCCTCACGGAGCTCCCGCGCGCTGGTGGTCGACTCGCTGCGCGCCATCGGCTACTCCCCCGTGGCCGAGTCGTCCGATGGCGACGTCGTGGTGACCCGGGCCGACGCGCGGCGTACCGAACGGCCTCCCACCGTACGGCCGGCGATCAGCTCGTCCGGTCCGGACGCCGATCTGGTGGCGGCGGCCGTACGGGCCATCAGGGCCGGGGACGAGGCCCACCTGGCGCGCCGTCATCCGGTCGCGGCGCCCGACGGGCAGGTGCCGCGCTCGCCCTCGACGAGCACGATCGTGGCGCTGCAGGACGCCATCCGGCAGGGGTCTCGCGTCTGGATCGGCTACCTCGACTCGCAGGGCCACGCCACCAGCCGCATCCTTGAGCCCGCCCGCATGGAGGGCGGCTATCTCACCGCCTACGACGAGACCCGCGCCGCTATACACCGCTTCGCGCTCCACCGCATCACCGGCGTCGCGGACGTCAACTGACCGGACTCCCGCCACCATAAGGGTTGACGGCCCTCATATGCCGCATCAGGTTGGCGTGCGAGGGCGTGAATCCCTGTGGGAGAAGGTGAGCATGATGGGCACGGAGCGGACGCTTGGCCGGTTGGCGGAGGAGTCGTGGAACAAGCTCGGAGACTTCGACGCGCTCCACTTCGAGGGGTCCTGGCACCGCGGCCACGATCTGGCGCAGCGCACGAGGCATGTCACCGGCGGGCTGAAGGCGCTCGGCGTGGAGCCTGGTGACCGCGTCGTCGTGATGATGGTGAACTGCCCCGAGGTCCAGATCGCCTACCAGGCGTTGTGGGCGGCGGGCGCGGTGGTGACCCCCGTCCTGTTCCTGGTCGCGGCCGAGGAGCTGCGGCACATCATCACCGACAGCGAGCCGCGCGCCCTCATCGTCTCCGCCGAGTTACTCCCCGCCGCGCTGACGGCGACGGACGGCCTCGACGTCGCGGTGGTCGTGGCCGGCGAGATCCCCGAAGGCGCCCCGCAGGGTGGGACACAGCGCGTCAGCGGCTTCGCGGAGCTGGAGGAGGCGCCCGAGGCGGGGGCCGCGGGCCGGGACGAGGACGACCTCGCCGCCCTGATGTACACCGGCGGCACGACGGGCCGCGCCAAGGGCGTCATGCTCAGCCACGGGGGCCTGTGGCACGTCTCCAAGGCCGCGCACGACCTCACCCACCGTCCCGGTGTCGACCGGGCCATCGTCCCGGTGCCGCTCTCGCACTCGTACGGCCTGATCATCACGATCGCCGCGATGCACGCTCCCGAGCCCCCGCACACGGTGCTCATGCGGTGGTTCGACCCGAAGGCGTTCCTGCGGCTCGCCGCCGGGCACCGCGTGCAGTACGGCGCGGTGGTGCCGACCATGCTCCAGGAGCTGCTGACGGAGCCGCTTGAGGCCACCCCGCTACCCGACCTGCAGTATCTGACGTGCGGCGCGGCGCCGCTTGGGCGCGAGGTGCTCACCGGCTTCGAGCGGCGGGTGCCCGGCGTGCGGATCATCGAGGGGTACGGCCTGACGGAGACGAGCGCGGTGACCACGTTCAACCCGCTGGACCGCAGGAAGACCGGGAGCGCCGGGCTGCCCCTGCCCGGATACACGATCACGATCAGGGACGAGGACGGCGAGCCGGTGGAGCCCGGGGACATCGGCGAGATCTGCGTCCGGGGAGACGCGATCATGCGGGGCTACTGGCGGTCTCCTGACGAGAGCGGGCACGCCCTGTTGGACGGCGAGCTGCGCACCGGAGACATCGGGTGCACCGACGACGACGGCTACCTCTACGTCGTCGACCGCAAGAAGGACCTCATCATCAGGGGCGGCTTCAACGTCTTCCCGCGCGACGTCGAGGACGCGCTGAACAGGCACCCCGACGTCGCGATGTCGGGGGTGGTGGGCCGTCCCGACCCGAGGCTCGGCGAGGAGGTCGTCGCCTTCGTCCAGCTGAACCCGGGGGGCGCGGCCACGGCCGAGAGCCTGATGGAGTGGGCCAGGGAACGGGTCGGCCGGGTGAGGTATCCCCGCGAGCTGCACTTCGTGGACACGATCCCGCTGACCAGCGTGATGAAGCTCGACAGGAAGGTGCTGCGGTCCCAGTTCGACCGATAAGCGGCGCGGCGGCCGTCCGCGACGTGGTAAGTGTTGATCCGCCTGGAAAGCCACAGAAGTGAGACGATCGTGAGCAGCGGCCCTCCCGAGTCCTCCGGCCACAATCCCAAGGACTGGCAAAGTCCCTACGGATCGCAAGGAGGGCACGACGCCTACGGCGCCCAGCCGGCGCACGGCGATGCCTACGCCGGCCCCGCCCGCAATACGCCGTACGGCGACCAGCCGCCCCGTGACCAGCCGTACGGGCAGCCTGGATACGACCAATACGGTTCACCCTACGACGCACCGGCCCAGCCCTCCTACGACCAGCAGCCCTACGACGCGCCCGCCCAGCCTCCATACGACCAGCCGGCATACGACCAGCCGGGCTACGACCAGGGGTACGGCCAACCGGCCTATGGCCAGCCCGGGTACGACCAGCAGGCCTACGGGCAACCCGCCTACGGCCAGCCCGGGTACGACCAACCTGGTTACGGCCAGCCGGGATACGGGCCGCCCGCATACGGCCAGCCTGGATACGGTCAGCCCGGCTACGGTCAGGCGGGGTACGGGCAGCCCGGTTACGGGTACCCGCCGAGGCCCGCGAGCGACGGCCCGCGCAGCCACGCGATCGTCGCCCTCGTCGTCAGCCTCGTGCTGGTGCTGAGCTGCTACGTCTCGCTGGGCGGCATCGCCGGGGCCGTCATCGCCGGCATCGCGCTCAGCAAAGTGGAGTCCGATCCCGCCCGTGCCAGAGGCATGCTCAAATGGACCTGGATCAGCATCGGGATCAACATCGGCCTGCTCGTCCTCGGGATCGTGGCCGTCGTCGTCCTCAGCGCCGCCTCGTAAAGGAGCAGGTCGCGGCGGCAAGCCGCGGGAAAACGGGACTGATCCGGCTCGTTCTCTTGTTGGATAAGCGGACGGGACCGCCAGCACGGTGGCCGTATGCGAACGGGAGAAGAGATCGTGTCTGATGGCCCGCTGATCGTTCAGTCGGACAAGACGCTGCTGCTGGAGGTGGAGCACGCCAGGGCCGACGACTGCCGCAAGGCGATCGCGCCCTTCGCCGAGCTGGAGCGCGCTCCCGAGCACGTCCACACCTACCGGGTGACCCCACTCGCGCTGTGGAACGCCAGGGCCGCCGGGCACGACGCCGAGCAGGTCATCGACGCGCTGATCAGCTTCAGCCGCTATCCCGTGCCCCACGCGCTGCTCGTGGACATCGCCGAGACGATGTCCAGGTACGGCAGGCTCAGGCTGCAGAAGAGCGAGCACCACGGGCTGACGCTGACCAGCACGGACAAGGCCGTCCTTGAGGAGGTGCTCAGGGCCAGGAAGATCCAGCCGATGCTGGGCGAGCGCATCGGCGACGACACGGTGGCCGTACACCCGAGCGAGCGCGGCAACATCAAGCAGGCTCTGCTGAAGCTCGGCTGGCCCGCCGAGGACCTCGCGGGGTACGTCGACGGCGAGCACCACCCGATCACGCTGGCCGAGGACACCTGGAAGCTGCGGCCCTACCAGCGCGAGGCGGCCGACTCGTTCTGGCACGGCGGGTCAGGTGTGGTGGTGCTGCCCTGCGGCGCCGGCAAGACGATCGTGGGCGCGGCGGCGATGGCGCACGCGAAGGCGACGACGCTCATCCTGGTCACCAACACGGTCTCCGCCCACCAGTGGAAGCAGGAGTTGCTGAAGCGCACCTCCCTCACCGAGGACGAGATCGGCGAGTACACCGGCACCAAGAAGGAGATCCGCCCGGTCACGATCGCCACCTACCAGGTGATGACGACCCGGCGGCAGGGCGTCTACCGGCACCTGGAGCTCTTCGACGCCCGCGACTGGGGGCTCGTGATCTACGACGAGGTCCACCTGCTGCCCGCGCCGATCTTCCGCATGACCGCCGACCTCCAGGCCAGGCGGCGGGTCGGGCTCACCGCGACGCTCGTACGCGAGGACGGCCGCGAGGGCGACGTCTTCTCCCTCATCGGCCCGAAACGGTACGACGCGCCGTGGAAGGAAATGGAGAACCAGGGCTGGATCGCGCCCGCCGACTGCGTCGAGGTCCGGGTCACCCTCACCGACCAGGAGCGGCTCGCGTACGCGATGGCCGAGTCTGAGGAGCGCTACCGCTTCTGCGCGACGACCCCCTCCAAGACCCGGGTGACCGAGACGCTGGTCAGGCGGCACGCGGGCGAGCAGGTGCTGGTCATCGGGCAGTACATCGACCAGCTCGACGAGCTGGCCGAGCACCTCAACGCGCCCGTCATCAAGGGCGAGACGCGGATCAAGGAGCGCGAGCGGCTGTTCCAGGCCTTCCGCGACAAGGAGATCCAGGTGCTGGTGGTCTCCAAGGTGGCGAACTTCTCCATCGACCTGCCGGAGGCCTCAGTGGCGATCCAGGTGTCGGGGACCTTCGGCTCGCGGCAGGAAGAGGCGCAGAGGCTCGGGCGGGTGCTCCGCCCGAAGGCGGACGGCGGCGGAGCGCGATTCTATTCGGTCGTCAGCAGAGACACGATCGACCAGGATTTCGCGGCGCACCGGCAACGTTTTCTCGCCGAACAGGGTTATGCGTACCAAATCATCGACGCGGACGACGTGCTCGCCAGCGAGTGACTCGTTTCGCTGAGCGGCACGCCGCCGGTCCCCCCAAACCTGTCCCAGGAAAAGCTTCGCCCAGGGGACAGGCATTCAGGTCCACGAAATACCGTCGGTCCTGTACAACCGCATCACCCCCTCGCCTATTGGCTCCCACGGCGCCAACTGCGACATACCCGATGATCTAACTAAATCACAAGGGCTGTCCTGGTTTTTCGCGATTTTGGTATACGCTAACGCAACGTGTTCGTCAGATCACCGACCGACTAACCCGCCGACGTAAAGCACACCCAGCGCGATTAGCCAGGAAGCCGTCGCGATCCCCACAAGCACCAAAGACTTTTCCGGATATCTACGCATTATCGGTGGTAATAGGCCGCCCACCGTGCCGCTCGCGGCCACGAGCGCGAACACCCCCGAGAGCGTGGACACCACCGTCAACCGGTCCATGCACGAGTCGAACGGCTCCCCGTTCCCGCAGAACGCGGCGAACCCCCACCCCGCGAAGACCGACAACGTCCACAGCCCGCCGAGAAGCAGATTGGCCATGGCGGGAATTACCGGAGAGACCGCCAACTGGGTACGCGTCGTCACCCTGACGGCTGTACCCAAAGGTCAAGAGTCGGCAAACTCCGGACAAGCAATACGTCGTACGTCCATCTGGGGACACGCGACATAGGGACGAGCCGACGGACGTGGCGTCAGCATATAGGCTTGCTGGTTCGCTGCCTTTGTCCACCGCCCCCGTCCCCCGAGGAGTCCTTCAGCATGCCCGGACATCAATTGGCCCCTGACATATCCGGAGAGGACCCCGGCACGCCGGAGAACGACCCCTCTCACCTCACGGAAAGCCCCTCAGGCGTCCCTTCCGAAGACCCCGCCGACCCTTCCCAGGTCCTCCAGGCCGAGCGCGCCCACCTGGCCGCGTCCCGCTCCGCGCTCCGCGCGATGCGCGAGCACGCCCAGTCGCTGTCGGCCGACGCGGCGGGTGACTGGGTCTCGCAACAGGTGCTGCAGGGCCTGCTCGACCAGCGTGTGGCGGCGCTCGCCGACCACGCCGACACCCCGCTGTTCTTCGGCCGGCTCGACAGGGCCGACGACGACGATCTCCCCGTCACCATCCACGTCGGGCGCCGGCACGTGCACGACGACAGCAGCCGTCCCCTGGTGATCGACTGGCGCGCCCCGGTGTCCCGGGCGTTCTACCAGGCGCGCCCGTCCGACCCGATGAGCGTGCGGCGCCGCCGGCGTTTCGGTTTCCACGGCGGCGAGCTGACCGCGTACGAAGACGAGCCGCTCGACCAGGGCGCGGCGCCCCAGATGGAGTCGAGGATCCTCACCGAGGAGATCGAGCGGCCCCGCACCGGCCCCATGCGCGACATCGTCGCCACGATCCAGCCCGACCAGGACGAGATCGTACGTGCGGACCTCGGCCAGACCGTCTGCGTCCAGGGCGCCCCCGGCACGGGGAAGACCGCCGTCGGCCTGCACCGGGCCGCCTACCTGCTCTTCACCCACCGCGAGAAGCTGGCGCGCTCGGGCGTGATGATCGTCGGGCCGAACCGCGCGTTCCTGTCCTACATCTCCTCGGTGCTGCCCGCCCTCGGCGAGGTCAAGGTCGACCAGACCACCGTCGCGGGCATCGTCGGCGACCACTCGGCCCCCGAGGACGCCGCCGTCGCCACGGTCAAGGGAGACGCCCGGCTGGCGCCGGTCCTCCACCGAGCCCTGTGGATGCACATCAGCAAGCCCGAGGAGGGTCTGCTGATCACCCGCGGCGTGAACCGCTTCCGCGTCCCCGACCACGAGGTGCGCGAGATCGTCGCCTCCCTGCGCGGCACCACGCGGTACGGCCCCGGCCGCGCGGCGCTCGCCCAGCGGCTGGCCCACGCGATCCTCGTCCGCATGGAGCAGCGCGGCGAATCCCCCGACGACCGCGTGCAGGACGCGGTCGCCAGGTCCAAGCCCGTCAAGCAGCTCGTCGACCAGGTGTGGCCGCGCGTGTCCCCTCAGCAGGTGCTGTTCCGGCTCCTGTCCGACGCCGGCTTCCTCGCCCGCGCCGCCAAGGACGATCTGACGCCCGAGGAGCAGGAGACCCTGCTCTGGGCCAAGCCTCCCCGCTCGTGGAAGTCCGCCAAGTGGTCCGCCGCGGACGCCGCGCTGCTGGACGAGCTGGCCGACTGCGTCGAGCGCACCCCCACGCTCGGGCACGTGGTCGTGGACGAGGCGCAGGACCTCTCCGCCATGCAGCTGCGCGCGCTCGGACGGCGCTGCCGTACCGGCTCGGCGACCGTCCTCGGCGACCTGGCCCAGGGCACCACCCCGTGGTCGGCCCGGTCGTGGGTGGAGGTGCTCGAACATCTCGGCTTCACCGAGGGCGCGGTCACCGAGCTGACGCTGGGCTTCCGCGTCCCGCGCGAGGTGCTCGACTTCGCGGCCCGCCTGCTCCCCTCGGTGGCCCCCACCCTGGCCGCCCCCAGGTCCCTGCGCCCGGGCGCCGGCTCGCTGTCCGTACGGCGCGCGACCGACCTGTCCGCGGCCGTCACGAAGGCCGTGGACGAGGCGATCGCGCACGAGGGCTCCATCGGCGTGATCGCCGCCGACGCCTCCATCGGAGTGATCGCATCCGCCCTGGCGGCGGCGGGCATCCCACACGATGTGCTCGGGCCCGATTCCTCCCCCGAGCAGCGGGTCTCGGTCATCCCCGCGTCGCTGGCCAAGGGTCTGGAGTACGACCACGTGGTCGTCGCGGAACCGGCGGACATCGTGGACGCCGAGGACCGCGGCCTGGCCCGCCTCTACGTCGTCCTCACCCGCGCCGTAACCTCCCTCAGAGTCCTCCACACCCGCGACCTCCCACCCCAGCTCGCCTAGCCGAGACAAGGGCCCATCCTCGGGCACTGGACTGACAACCTTTGTCGCCCACCCGGCACCCAGTGTCGTGGCACCCAGTGCCACCCACCCACCCAGCCGTGGCCCCCCAAGGCGGCGACGTCGACACGTCCCCCGCCAAGGGGCAGGCCATGGCCATCGATGCGGAGAGCGGTGCGCGTCAATCAATCGGCCCGAGCGGTCCGATGCTGCGCTTCAGCAGCACCGAATGGCAGGAGTTCATCCACGGCGTGAAGACCGGCGCTGACCAGCGCTCAAGCGTTGCCGGCGACCATGCCTTGCTACGTTGACGTTCATGACCAAAGCAGCGGAAACGGGACTTGCCGTACGGAACGGCATGGCCGAGGACGTCGAGGCGGTGCTCGCCTTCTGGCTCGTAGCCGCTGAAGGGACCGATCGGCATGACAGCGCTGAGAGCGTGCGCCGGCTGATCGAGCGGGATCCGGAGGCGTTGCTGGTCGCCGAGGTGGGCGGGCGGATGGTGGGCACACTGATCGCCGGGTGGGACGGGTGGCGCTGCCATCTCTACCGGCTGGCCGTCGATCCCGCGCACCGCCGCAGGGGCATCTCCCGCATGCTGCTCGACGCGGCCGAGAGACGCTTCGTGGAGCACGGCGGGATGCGGGCCGACGCCATGGTCCTCCACGACAACACCCTCGCCCACCACGCCTGGACCGCCGCGGGTTACGTACGCCAAGAGGAGTGGGGGCGGTGGGTCAAGCCCTTCGGGCCTCGGCGCGCCTGACACCCGCGTCGCCCCCCAGGGTGCGCGATGGCCATCCCGAAGAGCCAAAACGACCTCCGGCGGCGACCTCACGAATCGCTACCTGACGCGGTTGGACACATCATGCGACTACGTCCCACGGTGTGCCACGTAGTGGGACATGCTAGATGGCGAGCCTCAACGTGTGCGCCGATCCTGGAGGGTCCCGCGTAGAGCACGGATGGCGATGGAGTGGCACCATCCGTGGTGTCGCTCCAATTTTCCTCTCTAGGATCGAGGACATGGGAGAACAGCTCGGCCTGCGTGAACGCAAGAAGCGGGAGACGCGGCAGCACATCGCCGACATGGCCATGGGCCTGTTCATGACTCGAGGGTTCGAGAACGTGACCGTGGCGGAGGTCGCGCGGGTGGCCGACGTCTCCGTCAACACGGTTTTCAACTACTTCAGGACCAAGGAGGACCTCTTCCTCGACCGCCAGGACAGCTTTGTGGACGAGCCGAGCCGGGTGGTCCGCGAGCGGCGGGCGGGCGAGTCCGTGATCGCCGCGCTGCGCCGGGACTTCTTCGAGGCGCTCGACGAGGGCGACTGGCGCAGCGGGCTGAACGACGGGGCCGAAGTGGTCGTCCGTCTGATCAACGAGAGCCCATCGCTCATGTCCCGCATGCGGGAGCTGGCCGAACGCCGGGAGGAGCACCTCGCCGAGACCCTGGCGGAGGAGACCGACGCGGACGAGGACGACCTCAGGCCCGGCCTCGTCGCCGCCCAGGTCTGCGCGGCCATCCGCCGGCTCGCGGCGGACGGCATAAGGCGCAAGATTGCCGGAGAGAGCCACGACGACGTCGTCAGGGACGTGCGCGCCCAGGCGCGGCTCGCCTTCGACCTGCTGGAGAACGGCATCGGCGCCTACGGCGTGGCCTGACGGCCCTTCCTCCCAGTCCGGGCGCGCCGCCTCCGACGAGCCGGCGGTCACCGGGAAGGTCGTAGCGCCGCCGCATCTCATAGGACTCCAAAGGGCCACCCCCGGTGGATCCGGGGATGGCCCTTTTGGTGACTTGCGAGCCGGAGGCTCAGAAGTCCATGTCGCCGCCGCCGGGCATGGCGGGAGCGGCCGGGGTCTTCTCGGGCTTCTCGGCGATGACCGCCTCGGTGGTGAGGAACAGGGCCGCGATGGACGCGGCGTTCTGCAGCGCCGAGCGGGTGACCTTGGCGGGGTCGATGATGCCCGCCTCGAGCATGTTGACATACTCGCCGGTCGCCGCGTTGAGGCCGATGCCCACCTCGAGGTTGCGGACGCGCTCGACCACGACGCCGCCTTCGAGGCCGGCGTTCACGGCGATCTGCTTCAGCGGCTCCTCGAGCGCCTTGCGGACGATCGCGGCACCGGTGGCCTCGTCGTTGAAGAGCTCCAGCTTGTCGAACGCCTTGGCGCCCGCCTGCAGCAGAGCCACGCCACCGCCGGGCACGATGCCCTCCTCGACGGCCGCCTTCGCGTTGCGAACGGCGTCCTCGATGCGGTGCTTGCGCTCCTTGAGCTCGACCTCGGTCGCCGCGCCGGCCTTGATGACGGCGACGCCGCCGGCCAGCTTGGCGAGGCGCTCCTGGAGCTTCTCGCGGTCGTAGTCGGAGTCGGTGTTCTCGATCTCGGCGCGGATCTGGTTGACCCGGCCGGAGATCTGCTCGGGGTCACCGGCGCCGTCGACGATGGTGGTCTCGTCCTTGGTGATGATGACCTGGCGCGCGCGGCCGAGCAGGTCGAGCGTGGCGGTCTCAAGCTTGAGGCCCACGTCCTCGCTGATGACCTGGCCACCGGTGAGGATGGAGATGTCACCCAGCATGGCCTTGCGGCGGTCGCCGAAGCCGGGGGCCTTGACGGCCACGGACTTGAACAGGCCGCGGATCTTGTTGACGACCAGGGTGGCCAGGGCCTCGCCCTCGACGTCCTCAGCGATGATCACGAGCGGCTTGCCGGCCTGCACGACCTTGTCGAGCAGCGGGAGCAGGTCCTTGTTGGCCGACACCTTGGAGTTGACGATGAGGATGTAGGGGTCGTCGAGGACGGCCTCCATCCGCTCCGGGTCGGTCACGAAGTAACCGGAGATGTAGCCCTTGTCGAAGCGCATACCCTCGGTGAGCTCAAGCTCCAGGCCGAAGGCGTTGCTCTCCTCGACGGTGATGACGCCTTCCTTGCCGACCTTGTCCATCGCCTCGGCGATCATCTCGCCGATCTGCGTGTCGCCGGCGGAGATGGAGGCGGTCGAAGCGATCTGCTCCTTGGTCTCCACGTCCTTCGCGAGCTTGGAGAGCTCCTCGCTGACGCGCTCGACGGCGGCCTCGATGCCCTTCTTCAGGGACATCGGGTTGGCGCCGGCGGCGACGTTGCGCAGGCCCTCGCGCACCAGCGCCTGGGCGAGCACGGTGGCGGTGGTGGTGCCGTCACCCGCGACGTCGTCGGTCTTCTTCGCGACCTCCTTGACGAGCTCGGCCCCGATCTTCTCCCACGGGTCCTCAAGCTCGATCTCCTTGGCGATCGAGACGCCGTCGTTGGTGATCGTGGGAGCGCCCCACTTCTTCTCCAGCACGACGTTGCGGCCCTTGGGACCCAAGGTCACCTTGACGGCATCGGCGAGCTGGTTCATACCGCGCTCGAGACCGCGCCGGGCGTCCTCGTTAAACGCGATCATCTTGGCTGCCATACGGCTAGACCTCCCAGATACAGGGTGGCTTGCAGCGGATCGAGCCGACGCCCGCGACGGCATGTAGACCCGCGAATTCACGACACCTGTCGCCGTGAACCGCCAGGCCCCATCGCCTCGATCCAGGTTTGTCACTCTCCCCAGGAGAGTGCCAACGAACTGTTTAGCACTCTACCCTGCCGAGTGCAAGCGACAACCCCTATGACCTGGGCGGCACAAGGATTTCTCTGACCGTATGCCGAATATTGGACCTGACCTCACGTGCGGGAGAGCACGGACATGACGGAAGGCTCGGCCCGTCCTGATGCACGACGAACCGAACCTTCCAGCTACTGACTGAGAGAGACCAGTGGATCTTCGTCGACGACCGGACAGCGCCGGTGTCGTCACACAGTCCGCACGGACTCCGCCTGTGGACCCTTCTGGCCCTGTGTGATCTCGAACTCCACCCGCTGACCCTGCTCAAGGGACCGGTATCCCTCGGACATGATCGCTGAGTAGTGGACAAACACGTCCTTACCACCGTCTACCGCGATGAAGCCGTAGCCCTTGTCCGCGTTAAACCATTTGACGGTGCCCTGCGCCACTTTCCGACTCCTCTTGCTGGGCTCCGGACCCCACCCACTCCTCCGCGAGGCCCGTGACCTTCGGAACCGAGACGCATGCGAACTCCTCGGCCACGTCGATCGTTCTCGACCATACCTGTGGCAAGGCTTGGCGCAACAGTGTCAAACACCAAACTACTTCTTGACGTTCGCTGTAAGCGGGACGCTACTTTTTCCCGCTCTGGTGCGTTAGTTGATAATTAAACTACACAGAAGGGCCAGGTAAGAACTTCTATTATGATAGTCAGGCCGTTCCAGGCCCCCTGGACATGCCAACGCCCACCCGTCCCAGGGACGCGTGGGCGTTGGGAGTACCCGAGGGTCAGCCTCCGGCGACCGCGGGGATCACCGAGATCTGCGCCCCGTCCGGCGTGACGGTGTCGAGTCCGTCTACAAAACGGACGTCCTCTTCTCCGACATACACGTTGACAAAACGGCGAATCTTGCCCGTTTCGTCCAGAATTCGGGCACCGATTCCGGGGAAGTCGGTCTCCAGCTTCTGCAACACCTCGCGAAGTGTCGCGCCTTCACCGTTCACCTCCGCGGCACCGTCGGTGTACGTACGGAGAATCGTCGGAATCCGCACAGAAACGCTCATTTATCGTGACCTTTCAGGAGTTATCGGCGATAGCCGTGCGGAATGCGTCGAGCGAGGGCCGGATGACGGCGGTGGGCCGGGCCTTGGCGGAGACCGCGTCGAGGGTCTTCAGGCCGTCCCCAGTGTTGAGCACCACCGTCTCGGCCTCCGGGTCCAGGAGGCCGTTCTGGACCAGTTTGCGGAGCACTCCCACGGTGACGCCGCCGGCGGTCTCACCGAAGATGCCCTCGGTGCGGGCCAGCAGGTGGATCGCGTCCACGACCTCGGCGTCCGTGACGTCCTCGACCGCTCCGCCCGTACGGCGGGCGATGTCCAGGACGTACGGCCCGTCGGCGGGGTTGCCGATGGCGAGCGACTTGGCGATGGTGTCCGGCTTGACCGGCTGGACGATGTCGAGACCGGCCTTGAAGGCGGACGACACCGGCGAGCACCCCGCGGCCTGCGCCCCAAAGATCTTGTAAGGCCTGTCCTCGACGAGCCCCAGCTTGATCAGTTCCTTGAAGCCCTTGTCGATCTTCGTGAGCTGCGAGCCCGAGGCCACCGGCACGATGATCTGGTCGGGGATCCGCCAGCCCAGCTGCTCGGCGATCTCGTACGCCAGGGTCTTGGAGCCCTCCCCGTAGTAGGGACGGAGGTTCACGTTGACGAAGCCCCACTTGTCGCCCAGCGGGTCGCCGATGAGCTCCGAGCAGAAGCGGTTGACCTCGTCGTAGGTGCCCTCGATGCCCACCAGGCGCCCGCCGTACACCGAGGCCATGATGATCTTGGCCTCTTCGAGGTTCGACGGGATGAACACGCAGGAGTCGAGCCCCGCGCGGGCCGCGGCGGCGCCGACGGCGCCCGCGAGGTTGCCCGTGGAGGAGCACGACAGGGTGTGGAAGCCGAAGTTGCGCGCCGCCTCAAGGGCGATCGCGACGACCCGGTCCTTGAAGGAGTGGGTCGGGTTCCCGGAGTCGTCCTTGACGTGCAGGCTCCGGATCCCCAGCTCACGGGCCAGGTTGTCGGCCTTGACCAGCTTGGTCCAGCCGGGCGCGAGGTTGGGCTTGGAGATGACGTCGGCGGGCACCGGGAGGAGCGAGCGGTAGCGCCAGATGTTCTGCGGGCCGGACTCGATCTCCCGGCGGGTCACCGACGCGGCGCGGCCGGCCTCGGGGGTGTCCCAGGTGTAGGCCACTTCGAGTGGCCCGAAACACTCGATACAGGCGAAGATCGGTCCGAGGTCGTAGCGAGTGCCACATTCGCGGCAGGAGAGCGCGACGGCGGGGCCGAAGTCGAGTGTGGTCGTTGTCTCAGCTGTTGCGAGCGCCATGAAGCGAGGCCTTTCCCTCATCTTCGCCCGGACCACCTTGATCACGGGCCGGAATTGGCACCTGTCCCGGCTGGTCTCAGTTGGTCGGATGCCGCGTCGTTCGGAGACGCGTGTGACCACAGCCGGGAGGGTTGCCGGGGCTTCGCAGGGCCGGTCCCTCCACCCCTCTGGATGAGCAATATGAAGTTGTGATCCCGCCGATGTTTCAGGCAGGACAAAAGAACTGTACCTTGCCCGCCAGCGGGTTCGGCGAGTTGTCTCACCAAGCGAGACGACCGCGTATCACCGACGCGCGGCCGGAGTGACCGCGCGGTGGGATCGCGGGCTCACCTGTAGGCGTCGCCGAGGGCCGCCTGCACGTATTTGCGTGCCTGGTGGATGCGCGACTTGGCGGTGCCGAGAGGGATGCCGAGCTGCTCGGCGACCTCGTTGTAGTCGAGCTGGCAGATGTCGCGCAGCACGAGCGCCTGGGCCAGCTCGGGCTTGTCCGCCTCCAGCGCCTCCATGGCGTCGAGCAGGTCGAGCCGCGAGCCCGCGATGACGCTCACCCGGCGCGGGTCGGCCCGCATGTCGGGAAGGTCCTCGGAAGTCTGCTCGGCGCCCCGGCGCTTCAGCGTGCGATAGGTCGTGCGCGCGCAGTTGGCGGTGACGATGTGCAACCAGGTGGAAAAACGTGCCCGCCCTTCGAACCTTCCGATGTTGCGGGCGACGGCCAGCAACGTATCCTGGCTAGCCTCCTCCGCGTCCTGGTGGTAGGGCAGGAGCCTCGCGCAGTGGCGGAGCACGTCGGGCTCGATGCGGCGGAGGAGCTCTCCGAGGGAGCGGTGATCACCTTGGGCGGCGGCGCGGGCCAGCTCTTCGGTCGTCTCGTCAAGCGCCATGCCGGAGCTCCCCTCGACCGTCTCCACTTTGCCTCGACCAGACCATCAGCCCATCTTATTGGGAGCGTTAAATTCATTTAATCTGCGGCCGAGTGCGCATCACAGCGGAGATGAACGGCGAGGGACGACCGCCACCTGGCGGACGAGGAGTGGTGATGGGCAGATGAACACTGTTCTGCTGGCCTCCAACAGGGGCCCGGTGTCGTTCACGCTGGCCGACGACGGTGCGCTGACCATGCGCCGGGGCGGAGGCGGCATGGTCTCCGGCCTCTCGGAGGTCGCCAAGGACACGAACGTGCTGTGGGTGTGCGCCGCCCTCTCCGACGGCGACCGCAGCGCCGTACGGCTCGCTCCGAGCGGGCGCCTCGACCAGGCGGGCTACGACACCGGGCCCGTGCGCATGCTGGACATCCCGCCCGCGACGTTCCACCGCGCCTACAACGCCGTGGCGAACTCCACGCTGTGGTTCGTCAACCACCTGCTGTACGACATCCCGAACTCGCCGCAGTTCGACATGCGGTTCCGCAGAGAGTGGGAGTCCTACCAGGACTACAACGCCGCGTTCGCCCTCGCCCTGGCCGAGGAGGCCGCGCACGGCGCCCGGGTGATGATCCAGGACTACCACCTCACCCTCGCCCCGGCGATGCTCCGGGTCGAACGGCCCGACCTGCGCATCGCCCACTTCTCCCACACCCCGTGGGCGCCTCCGGAGTACTTCTCGCTGCTGCCCGACGACATCTCCGCCGAGCTGCTGTCGGGCATCCTCGGCGCCGACCACGCCGGCTTCCTCGCCGCCCGCTGGGCCTCGGCGTTCATGGACTGCTGCGAGACCCTGCTCGGCGCCCGGGTCGACCGCGTCGAACGCACCGTCACCTACGAGGGCCGGACGACGCGCATCGGCGTACACGCCCTCGGTGTCGACGGTGACGCGCTCTGGGCCCGTGCCCTGGAGCCCGATGTCGAGTCGCACATGACCGCCCTGCGCGAGCGGGTGGGCGACCGCAAGCTCATAGTGCGGATCGACAGGACCGAGCTGTCGAAGAACATCGTGCGCGGCCTGTCGGCCTACAAGCAGTTCCTGACCGACCATCCCGAGTGGCACGGCAAGGTCGTCCACCTCGCCTTCGCCTACCCCTCGCGGCACGACCTGCCCGAGTACCGCGAGTACACCGCCGCCGTGCAGCGCTGCGCGAAGGAGATCGAGGACCTGTTCGGCGGCGAGGACTGGGATCCCGTGATCCTCAACGTGGACGACGACTACGCCCGCTCCCTCGCCGCCTACCGCATGGCCGACGTGCTGCTGGTGAACCCCATCCGCGACGGCATGAACCTCGTCGCCAAGGAGGGCCCGATCCTCGCTCCCCAATGCGCGCTGGTGCTTTCCAGGGAGGCGGGCGCCGCGGCCGAGCTCGGCGGCGACGCTCTGCTGGTCAATCCGTACGACGTCTCGGGCACGGCGAACGCCCTGCACGAAGCGCTGGTCCTTCCCGAGGAGGAGCGCGCGGACCGGGGCACCCGGCTGCGCGCCGCCGCGACGGCGCTCCCCCCGAGCCGGTGGTTCGCCGACCAACTGGCCGCCCTCGAACGCTGACCCCGACCGTCCCAAATACGGGGTTACTCGCCGTAGAGCCACATTCCACTGATATGGGGGCGGTGATACGTTCTGACCGTTCGAGTGCTCCTAGGCACGGGGGATCTGTGAGCTCGACCATGTCCGCACGACCGCGCGCCAGGCTCACCAGGGACCGCCCGACCTGGCTCATCTACCTCCAGCTCGCGATCTTCTGCACCTACCTGTACGGGCTCTCCGCCGCGCTCCCGCTGCTCCGCATCGACCAGGGCGTGTCCCAGGCCGTCGCGGGGCTGCACGGCACCTCCATGGCCGTCGGGAGCATCATCTGCGGCATCGCCATACCGCATCTGACCTCCAAGATCGGCCGGCGCCGCACGACCTGGCTCGGCGTGGCCGCGATGGCCTGCGGCGTCGCGCTGGTCGCGGTCACCACGGCGCTGCCCGTCACCCTGCTCGGGTTCGGCCTGGCGAGCGGCGGCGGCTCCATCAGCCTCTACGTGGGCATGTCGGTGCTGAACGACCACCACCGGGCGGCCGGACCCGCGGCCATCAACGAGGCCAACGCGGTCGGCGTCACCGTCGGCATCGGCGTGTCCTACCTCGTCAGCGTGCTCGCCGACTCCCCGCTCGGCTGGCGGGCCGGCATCCTCGTCACCCCGATCGCGGCGCTGCTCCTGCTCGCGTTCATGGGCAGGGTGTGGGTGCCGGCCCTCCCGCCGGCCGGTGACCACGCGGAGGACGGCGTCACACATGCCGTGAGAGCCCCGTACGGCTGGCGCTTCCACGTCGCCTGCGGGGTGCTGTTCTGCCTGGTGGCCATGGAGTTCCTCTTCAACGTCTGGGCCGCGAAGCTGCTGGCCGACCAGACGGGCATGACCGCGGCCGTCGCGGCGACCGGGCTCACCGCGTTCACCGCCGGCATCGCCGTGGGCAGGTTCGCCGCAGGGCGGCTGGCCCTCCGCCTTGACCCGACGCCCATGCTGGCCGGCGCGCTGGTGGTGACCCTGACGGGCTGGTCGGTCTTCTGGTTCAGCGCCCATCCGGTGCTCTCGTACGCGGGCCTGGTCCTGAGCGGGCTCGGCGTCGCGGTGCAGTTCCCGCTGGGCCTCGCCAGGGTCCTCGCCATGGCCGCCGGACGGGCCGACAAGGCGAGCGCGGCGGCCTCCATCTGGTCCGGGGTCGCGGTCGGCATCGGGCCGTTCGCGCTGGGCGCCATCGCCGACGGCTTCGGCACGCGCACGGCGTTCCTCATGGTCCCGCTGCTGATAGCCCTCGCCATCGCCGGCATCGCCCTCAGCTCCCGGCCTCCCGCGCCTGCCCCCGCCTGAGAGCCTGGGCCGGCCCCGCGCGGGCTCCTGTCGTCCATGAGCGCCGCCCGGCCCTGATCAGTTCCCGCGCGTGCCCCTCTCGTCCACCGTGGTCACCCGACCCTGATCAGCTCCCGCCCGGGCTCCGCTCGTCCACCGCGTCGGCGAGCGCCGACAGCAGCGCCGCGACCCCGGCCGGGCCGTCGACGACGAGGTCCGCGCGCTCGGCGAGCGCGGTGACCTCCGTGGAGGCGCTGCACACCGTCACGCCGGGCAGCCCGGACAGCCGTACCGCCTCGAACGCCGCGAGGTCGCCGAGGTCGTCCCCGGCGAACAGCACGGACCGTGCGAAACGCTCGGCGAGGAACACTCCGAGCGCGTGCCCCTTGTCCATGCCCGAGGGGCGCAGCTCCAGCACCAGCCGCCCCGGCTCGACGAGCATGCCGCTCTCGGCGGCCAGCTTCGCCAGCGGCTCGCGCAGCGCCAGGAACGTCCCCTCCGGGTCCGGGGCCCTGCGGGTGTGGACGGCGACCGCCCTGCCCTTGTCCTCGATCGTCACCCCCGGTTCCGCCCCGTCGGTGACGGTGACGCCCAGCAGGGCCAGCAAACCGGGCAGTCCCGCACGCACGCGCTCGACCCCCGGTGGCGGCGGCGGGGACAGCACCTGGCCGTCCTCCCAGCGTTCGAGCCCGTACTGGCCGAGCACCACCAGGCCGGGCACATCCGCGAGACCGGGCCCGCCCGGCACCTCGCCGTAGGCGATGGCGGTGGCGGCGGGACGTCCGGTGACGATCACCACTCCCCCCACCAGGCCGCCGAGGCGTACGAGCGCCGCGGCGGCGTGCGGGTCGACCCGGGCGTCGGCGGGGTCGGGGACGATGGGCGCGAGCGTGCCGTCGAAGTCGAGCCCGACCACCGCCCCTGCGGGGTCGGCCTTGATGGCAGCCAAACCGGCGATATCCGGCAATACATCATGAGTCACGCGTGGAGCAGTACCCCAGGGATCAGGGGCGCATGCCCAGACGGCGCGCCGCGCGCTCGCGCTGGCGGGAGGCACGCAGCCGCCGCAGCCGCTTCACCGTCATCGGATCGTGGGCCAGGGCCTCGGGGCGGTCGACGAGCCCGCCGAGCAGTTGGTAGTAACGCGTCGAGGAGATGCCGAAGGTCTCGCGGATGGCCTGCTCCTTGGCGCCCGCGTGGCGCCACCACTGGCGCTCGAAGGCGAGCAGCTCGCGCTCACGCTCGGTGAGCTCTCCGGGGGTGTGGGGGGCGGATCGTTCTTCAGGGTCGCTGTCACCATGGTCGGGTGCGGTGTCCATGCTGTCCTCCTCGGTCGGGCACGCGGAGACGTCGGGCCGGGCCGGGCAGGGGAGGGCGGGAGACGAGCGAACGTGCGCCCGGGCGAGCGCGACCCTGAGCCACGACGCGCGCATGCGGCCCGTGGCAATCGTAGTCGGGAATTCGCGGCTGTTCATGACAGTTCGGGAGACGTACAGTCACCAGGTGTGACCTCAGTCATCACGCTTCTCACCGACTACGGTTTGGAAGACGGGTTCGTGGCGTCGTGCCACGGGGTGATCATCGGTATCTCCCCGGAGGCGCGGATCATCGACGTCTGTCATCTGGTTCCGGCCGGGGACATCCGACGTGGTGCCGCGATCCTCGCCCAGACACTGCCCTACCTCCCCGCCGGCGTGCACATCGCCGCCGTCGACCCGGCCGCCGCGAGCGCCCGGCGCTCGGTCGCCGTGGAGGCGGGCAACCGGGTGTTCATCGGGCCGGACAACGGCCTGCTCTCCTGGGCCTTACTGGCGTCGGGCGGGGCGCGGGTCGCGTACGAGATCACCAACGAGGAACTCTTCCTCACTCCGGTGTCGCCGACGTTCCACGGGCGCGACGTCTACGCGCCGGTCGCCGCGCACCTGTGCGCCGGGCGCAAGCCCGCGGACCTCGGCCCGGAGATCCCGCTCGACCGGCTGTTGTCGCTTCCCGCGCCCACCGCGCGCATCGGGGAAGGGGCGGCCGAGGGCGAGGTGCTGTCGCTCGACCGCTACGGGAACGTGCAACTCTCCGTGACCGCCGACGATCTGGTGACCCTCGGCGTCCGCGTCGGGGACAGCCTCGCGGTGTCCATGGGCAGGCGCCAGATCACGGTGCCGTTCCGGGACACCTACGCGGCCGTGCCGCCGGGGAACCTCGTCGCGTTCACGGACTCGGCCGGGCAGGTGGCGCTCGCGGTCAACTCGGGCGACGCCGCGCAGCGCCTCGGCCTGCCTCCGGGCGCCCACGTACGGCTCGCTCGGGCGGGCGTCGGGTGAGCTTCCGCACCGGCGGCTTGACGGTGACCCCCTCGTACGGTCGCGCGGGCGGGCGTGGGACGGGCTCTCGTATGTGAGCAAGCGCTTGTATCATATTGGGCACATGGCTGTGCTCGCGATCGACGGCTGGTTCACCATCGAGGATGGAGTCACACACCTGCTCGGCACCCGCTGTGCCGACTGTGGCACCGTCTCCTTCCCTCCCCGGGCCGGGTTCTGCCGCAATCCGCACTGTGACGGGGACTCGCCCGAGCCGGTACGGCTGTCGCGAAGGGGCACGGTCTGGTCGTACACCAACGCCTGCTACCCGCCGCCCCCGCCGTACGCCGCGGCGGAGCCGTACGCGCCGGTGACGCTCGCGGCGGTGGAGCTCGCGGCCGAGGGCATCGTGGTGCTCGGCCAGGTCGTCCCGGGCCTCACCGTGGACGATCTGCGCGTGGGCCTGGAGCTGGAGCTGACCTGCGGCCCGCTCGCCGACGGCCCGCTCGTGTGGATGTGGGGGCTCCCCGGCGACGAGGCGGTCACCGCATGACCCTGGTGGCCGGAGCGGGAATGCACCCCTGGGGCAAGTGGGGACGGCCCTTCGTCGAGTACGGGGTCGCCGCCGCCCGCGCGGCGCTGGCGGACGCGGGCCTGCACTGGACCGACGTGCAGTTCCTGGTCGGCGCGGACACCATCAGGAACGGCTATCCCGGCTTCGTCGCGGGGTCGGCGTTCGCCCAGGCGCTCGGCTGGACGGGCGCGCGCGTCGCCTCCTGCTACGCCGCCTGCGCCTCGGGCGCCCACGCGCTGGAGATCGCACGCACGCGGATCCTCGCCGGGCTCTGCGACGTGGCCCTGGTGGTCGGAGCGGACTCGGCTCCGAAGGGGTTCTTCAGGCCCGTCGGGGGCGACCGCCCCGACGATCCGGACTGGCTCAGGTTCCGCCTGCTCGGGGCCACCAATCCCGCCTACTTCGCCCTGTACGCGCGCCGCCGTATGGCTCTCTACGGTTCCACGGCGGAGGACTTCGCGGCGGTGAAGGTGAAGAACGCCAGGGCCGGGGCGCTGAACCCCAACGCGCGCTACCGCAAGACCGTGTCGGCGGAGGAGGTGCTGGCCTCGCCGATGGTCGCCGACCCGCTGCGTCTCATGGACATCTGCGCGACCTCCGACGGCGGCGCCGCCCTGGTGCTGGTCTCGGACTCCTTCGCCCGCCGCCGGGGGCTCTCGGGCGTGCGCATCGCGGCCGTCTCCACCGTGACCCCGGCCTTCCCCAACACCGTGCTGGAGATGCCGGACTTCGCCACGGACTCCTCGGCGGCGGTGCCCCCGCCGGACCCGGGGTTCCGGCCGTCGATCGCGGCGGCGGCCTACGAAGAGGCGGGGGTGGGACCGGGCGAGCTGTCCCTCGCCGAGGTGTACGACCTTTCCACCGCCCTGGAGCTCGACTGGTACGAGGACATCGGGCTCTGCGCCCGGGGCGAGGCGTCCGGGCTCGTCCGCTCGGGGGAGACCGCTCTGGGCGGCAAGGTGCCGGTGAACCCCTCAGGCGGCCTGGCGTCGTTCGGCGAGGCCATCCCGGCGCAGGCGATCGCGCAGGTGTGCGAGCTGACCTGGCAGCTGAGGGGCACGGCCGGTGCGCGCCAGGTGGAGGGCGCGCGGGCCGGCCTCGCCGTGAACCAAGGACTCTTCGGTCACGGCTCCGCAATCCTCGCCATCAGCTGACCATTCACCACCTTTACCAATGTTCTCACTCTGGGTATCTCATAACGGTCACACAGCGTCACCCGGTGCGGAACATAACGGATGCTCCAGGGATCGTGGTCCCAACGGCTCCGCGGCGGGTTTTCAACGGGGGGGGAACACACCATGATTCGCCGTCTTCTGATCACTTCGGCCTGTGCCGCCATCGCCATCGTGGCTCCGGCCACCGCCGCGTCCGCCGCGGGCTCCGTACTGACCGGTGGCAACTGGGCGGAGGATGACGACACCGACACCGGACTCGGCACGGACGTCGGGCTGGACACAGGTCTCGGACTGGGCACCGAGGGGGAGGCCGGCACGGGGACCGGCGACATCGGAGGTGACTTCGGCGGCGACGTGAGCGCCGACGCCTCCGGGGATGTCAGCGTCGCGAGGGTGTCGGGGCTCACCGGCACGGGCCTCACGGCCTAACGCCGCCAGGCGTGCGTGATCCTCCACAGGCGCAGCCGGCCTGTGGAGGATCCGGACGTCGTTACGCCTCGGCCACCGCGTGGATGATGTCGTACTCCTCCGCGAAGTGGCAGGCACTCAGGTGCCCGCCCGCGCGGATCTCCAGCGGCGGCTCCTGCGTGGCGCAGATGTCCTGCGCCTTCCAGCACCGCGTACGGAACCGGCAGCCCGACGGCGGGTCGGCCGGGGACGGCGGGTCGCCCTGCAGGATGATCCGCTCGCGCTGCTCGCGGCCCTCGGGGTCCGGCACGGGCACGGCCGACAGCAGTGCCTGGGTGTACGGATGCGCGGGCCGCTCGTAGATCGCGACGTCCTTGCCCAGCTCCACGATCTTGCCCAGGTACATCACCGCGACGCGGTCGGAGATGTGCCGGACGACCGACAGGTCGTGGGCGATGAAGATGTAGGCCAGGTTGAACTCGTTCTGCAGCCGCTCCAGCAGGTTCATCACCTGTGCCTGGATCGACACGTCGAGCGCGGAGACCGGCTCGTCGCAGATGATCACCTCGGGCTGGAGCGCCAGCCCTCGGGCGATGCCGATGCGCTGCCGCTGACCGCCCGAGAACTGGTGCGGGTAGCGGTTGATGTGCTCGGGGTTGAGGCCGACCACCTCCAGCAGCTCCTGCACCTTCTTGCGCCGGTCGCCCTTGGGCGCCACGTCGGAGTGGATCTCGAACGGTTCGCCGACGATGTCGCCGACCGTCATGCGGGGGTTCAGCGAGGTGTACGGGTCCTGCATGACCATCTGGATGTTGCGGCGCATGCGCTTCAGCTCGGCGCCGTGCGCCTTGGCCATGTCGACGCCGTTGATCTTCACCTCGCCCGAGGTGGGCCGCTCAAGCGCCATCAGCAGCTTGGCCAGCGTGGACTTGCCACAGCCCGACTCGCCCACGACACCGAGCGTCTCGCCGCGGTGCAGGTCGAAGGAGACCCCGTCCACGGCCTTGATCGCACCGATCTGGCGCTTGAGGAGGATGCCCTGGCTCAGCGGAAAGTGCTTGACCAGATCACGAACCTCAAGGATCCGCTCAGCCGACGGTGCCATCGAGGACCTCCCGGTAGTAGTGGCAGGCGCTTCCGCGTGTCCCACTGATCTCGTACAGCGGGGGCACGTCGGTCACGCAGTTGGGTCGGCCGTACGGGCAGCGGGGGTGGAAGGCACAGCCCGAAGGCATGTCGAGCAGGTTGGGCGGCAGACCCTTGATGGCGTAGAGCTCCTGGCCCTTCTGGTCGACCCTGGGGATCGAGTCCAGCAGGCCCTTGGAGTACGGGTGCGCCGGATTCTTGTAGAGATCGTGGACCGGGGCGTGCTCCACGATGCGCCCGCCGTACATGACCGCGATCTTGTCCGCGACGTCGGCGACCACGCCGAGGTCGTGGGTGATCAGGATCAGCCCCATGTTGCTCTCTCGCTGCAACTCGGCGAGCAGCTCCATGATCTGGGCCTGCACGGTCACGTCGAGCGCGGTGGTCGGCTCGTCCGCGATCAGCACCTCGGGGTCGAGCGCGATCGACATCGCGATCATGATGCGCTGGCGCATGCCCCCGGAGAACTGGTGAGGATAGTCGTTCACGCGCGCCTTGGCGGCCGGGATGCGCACCCGGTCCATGAGCTCGACGGCCTTCTTCAAGCCGTCTCGCTTGGACATGCCGCGGTGCACCCGGAACATCTCGCTGATCTGCCAGCCCACGGTGAACACCGGGTTCAGCGCCGACAGAGCGTCCTGGAAGATCATCGCGATGCGCTGCCCGCGGATCTGACTGCGCGCCTGGTCGGAGAGCTTGAGCATGTCCGTACCCCGGAAGCGGATCTCCCCCTTGGGGATCCGGGCGGGCGGCATGTCGAGGATGCCCATGATGGCCTGCGCGGTCACCGACTTGCCCGAACCGGACTCGCCGAGCACCGCGAGGGACTCGCCGGCGTTCACCGTGTAGCTCACGCCGTTCACGGCCCTGACCACACCCTGCCTGGTCGTGAACTCCACGTGCAGGTTGTCCACGGCGAGCAGGGGTTCGTTTCCCAGTTGGTCCGACAGCGGGTGCGTGTCGGCTGACGGGTTGTTCACCTTCGGTGCCCTCTCCTACCGCAGCTTCGGGTCGAGCGCGTCACGAACCGCGTCACCCAGCATGACCACGCTGAGGATGATGAGGCTCAGGAACAGCGCGGGGAACAGCAACGGCAGCGGCGCCTCCAGGAAGCGGTTGCGCGCGTCCGCGATCATCAGGCCCCAGGAGATCTGGGGTGACTGGATGCCCACGCCGAGAAAGGACAGGGCCGCCTCCGCGGCGATGAACGCACCCAGGTTGATCGTGGACACCACGATCACCGGCGCGATCGCGTTGGGCAGGATGTGCCGCATCATGATCCGCCCGGGGCCCGCGCCGAGCGCGCGGGCCGCCATGACGTAGTCCTGGTGCTTGGCCGTGATGACCGACGCCCGCATGATGCGCAGGATCATCGGCCAGGCCAGCAGGGCGAGAGCGAGCACGACGCTGGCGATACCCGCGTTGTCGCGTCCGATCACGGCCAGGATCAGCAGGGCGCCGAGAATGGAGGGGATCGCGAAGAAGATCTCGGCGGCACGCGAGAGGATCACGTCGACCCAGCGCCCGTAGAAGCCCGCGAGCAGGCCGAGCGCGCCGCCGACGATACCGGTCACCACCGCGCTGACGATGCCGACGATGATCGAGACCCGGGCGCCGTGGATCACGCGGGAGTAGACGTCACAGCCGAGGTTGTCCGTGCCGAACCAGTGCTCGCCGGTGATCCCCTTGCGAGCCTGCGCGAGGGAGCAGGTCGACGGGTCCACGCCCACGGTGTCGAACACGCCGGGGAACGCGGAGATGGCCACGAACAGGGTGATCATGGCGGCGCCGATGAGGAACACCGGGTTGCGCCGCAGGTCGTACCACGCGTCCGACCACAGGCTCGCGGGCCTCTTGCCCTTCGCCGGCTTGACGGGCTGCGCCGGTGCGGTAGCCGGGAGAGTGTCGTTACTCATAGCGGATCCTGGGGTCGAGTACGGCGTACAGCAGGTCGACGACGAGGTTCGCCACGATGTAGATCAGAACCAGGACCGTGACGATGCCCACCACCACGGGGTTCTCCCGCAGGTAGACCGACTGGAAGAGCTGCTGGCCGATGCCGGGCAGGTTGAAGATGGTCTCGGTGATCACCGCACCTCCCATCAGCGTGCCGAGGTCCGCTCCCAGGTAGGTCACCAGGGGGATCAGCGAGTTCCGCAGGGCGTGCCGTCCCAGCACCCGTCGCCGCGGCATGCCCTTCGCGATGGCCGTACGGATGTAGTCGGCGCGGAGCGTCTCCATGAGGCTCGTCCGCGTCAGCCGCGTGAGGTAGGCGATCGAGACCATGGCGAGGACGAAGCCCGGCAGGAGGTAGCTGCGCATCCCGTCCTGCACTCCGGCGACGGGGAAGAAGTCGATGCCCGTGCCCAGCTTCAGCTTCACGCCGAGAACCAACTGGAGGACGAAGCCGCTGACCAGGGTGGGGATCGACACCATCAGCAGCGTGATGGCGAGGATGAACTTGTCCTCCCACCTACCCCGGCGCAGCGCCGCCCACAGGCCGAGACCGATGCCGATGATCGCCTCGAAGATGAGGGCGGTGATGGCCAGCTTGAAGGTGACCTGGAACTTGCCCTCGAAGATGGTCGACACGGGAAGCCCACGGAAGGTGGTCCCGAAATTGCCGGTCACGATGTCACGGATGTAGTAGCCGTACCGGACGATGAGCGGCTCGTTGAGGTGGAACTGTTCTCTCATCGCCGCCGCGAAGACAGGGTCTACGCGTTTCTCGCCGGCCAGCGCCTGGAGGGGGTCACCCGGCAGCGCGTAGACGATGGCGAAGATGAGGAAGGTGGTGCCCAGCAGCACAGGGATCGCCTGGAGCAGGCGCCTGACGACGTAGCGGCCCATTCAGTCTCCCGATCATTACAAAGGGCAGCCCGCCGCAACCAACTGGGCTGCCCTCGTGGGGTGGTCGCCCACTCCGGGTGGTTCAGGGTACCGAACCACCCGGAACGGTTGACGTTAGGCCTTCTCTACGTTGAACAGGTCGATCCGCTCGAACGGGTCAATCTTGACGTTCTTCACGTGCTGCGAGTAGGCGCCGTTCGTCTGGTAGAAGTACACCGGAATGTACGGCAGTTCCTTGATGAGAAGGTCATCGGCCTGCTGGTAGGACTTGATGCCCTCGTCCAGCGTCTTGGCCGCGTCACCCGCGGTGATCAGGTCGTCGAACTGCTTGCTCTTGTAGCCCGAGTAGTTCGAGCTGCCGCCGGAGCCGAAGATCGGGCGCAGGAAGTTCTCCGGGGACGGGTAGTCCATGATCCACGCCATACGGAAGCCGCCCTGCCACTTCTTGGCGCCCAGGTCGTCCAGGATGGTGGCGAACTTCTCCACCGGCTTCGGCGTCACCTCGGCACCGAGGTTGGTGCGCAGGTTGTTGGCGATGGCCTCGATCCACTCCTTGTGGCCGCCGTCACCGTTGTAGCCGATCTCGATGGCGCCCATCTTCGGGCCACCGGCCTGCTCGAACAGCGCCTTGGCCTTGGCGGGGTCGTAGGTGCAGGCCTCGCCGCAGGCGCCCTGGCGGTAACCGGAGACGACCGGGCTGATGAAGTCGTCGGCGGGGACGCGGGTGCCGGAGAAGACGGTCTCGGTGATCGTCTTGCGGTCGATCGCCATGGAGATCGCCTTGCGGACGTCCGCGCTCTTGGAGTAGTCGGCACCGTTGTGGATCGGGAAGCCGATGTAGCCGATGCCGGAGGACGGCTGCTCGATGTACCGGTCGCCGAACTCCTGCTTGGCCGTGGAGATGGCCTCGGCGGGCAGCTGGTCCATGATGTCCAGGTTGCCGGCGCGCAGGTCGTTGAACGCGGTGTTCAGGTCGGTGTAGATCTTGAAGTCGACCGCGTCGATCTTGGCCTTGCCCTCCTTGAAGTCCTCGTTGCGGACCAAGGAGATGGTCTGGTCCGTGCCGCGCTTCCACGGCTTGGAGACCTTGAAGGGACCGTTGCCGATCGGGTTGCCGCCGAAGTCGGCCTTCAGCTTGCCCTCGGTCTCGAAGGCGGCCTTGGGAAGCGGGTAGAACGCCGTGTAGCCCAGCATCGTCGGGAAGCCGGAGAAGGGGTTCTTCAGCTCGACGGTGAAGGTCTTGTCGTCGACGACCTTCAGACCACTCAGTGCGGTCGCCGTCGGCGTCTTGCCCTCGCCCGGGTTCAGATCGTCGTAGCCGGTGATGCTGCCGAAGAAGTAGTTGCCCTCCTGGGCGTTGGCACCGTTGGCGGTGAAGTTCCAGGAGTCGACGAAGTTCTGGGCGACAACGGGCTCACCGTTGTGCCACTTGTACCCATCCTTGAGTTTGATCGTCCACGTCGTGGAGTCGGGCGACTCAATGGACTCGGCCACGCGGTTGAAGGGTTTCTTGTCCGCGTCGTAGTCAACGAGACCGACGAACAGCGCGTTCAGCACTTCAGCGCCGCTGGACTCAGTGGTGTTGCCCGGAATCAGGTCGTGCTGGGGTTCAGCGATCTCGACCCGGACCGCCCCGGCGTTTCCGGCGGCGCTCGAGCTGGAGCCGGACGTGTCGCCGCTGCCGCCGCACGCCGCAACCGCCAGCGCGAGCAGCGCGGTCCCGGCGACGATCTGTGCGCCCTTGGTCACACGCATCGTGGATTAATCCTCCCTCTAAGGTGGGCAATGGCACTGAATCGCCCATGTCGCATGCGCTTCCAAGGGATCCGTCCCTGGAATTCGCGGACACGGTCAAATCAGTTGACGCCCTGCCAGTCGACCGTGAGCATCCCTCACTACTTCTCACCAGCGAGTCTCTGGCGCATTGCAGTTCGGTCACACGTGTCCCTGTCGGACGTCACACGCATACCAACTACGCTGTCAACAATGCCTTGATCAGGCATAAAGACCTCACCAAGGTACACACGCACTGGCAGTGGTCGCATCCTGGGGCAGGCCAGGACATAAGCATCCAACCCTCAACGGACCTGCGGCGACGCCATGGGTTGGCCTTGACCGGCTCCCTGTGTTCTCATGATCCAGGGTGGTCAAGCGGCACCGCAGGCATGTCATTCACCCGTATCCAATAGAGTCCATGCCATGAGTCAGCCGGAATCCGCTGTCGCGGACTCCCGGGCGGGCGACCGGGCGAGCGGCTCCTCCCCCAGCGGGAAGGAATCGCTGTCCGCGCTCGCCGAGCGCCACGGGTTGCGACGCGCCATCGCGCGTCCCAGTCTGCCCGCCTACCTGCGTCAATTGTGGGACAGGCGACACTTCGTCTTCACGTACGCCACGTCGCGCAACGTCTCGAAGTACTCCGACTCGGCACTCGGCCAGCTGTGGCAGGTGCTGACGCCGCTCCTGAACGCCGGGGTCTACTTCCTCATGTTCGGCGTGATCATGGGGCAGAAGGCGGACATCACCAACTACACCGCCTTCCTGATAACTGGCGTCTTCGTGTACTCGTACACGCAGCGGTCCATCACCGGCGGCGCCAAGTCGATCTCGGGGAACCTCTCGCTGATCCGGGCGCTCCACTTCCCGAGGGCCGCGCTCCCGCTGGCGTACACCATCCAGGAGTTCCAGCAGCTGGCCATCTCGATGGGCGTGCTGGCCGTCATCGTGCTCGTCACGGGCGAGTCGCTGACCTGGCTGTGGCTGCTCGTCCCGTTCGCCCTGCTGCTTCAGACGATCTTCAACGTCGGCGTGAGCCTGCTCCTGGCGCGTGTCGGGGCCTTCGTCCGCGACATGAACCAACTGCTCCCGTTCATCCTGCGCACCTGGCTCTACACATCGGGTGTCTTCTACAGCATCCCGGCCCGCATGAAGGACGCCCCCGAGTGGGCGCGCTTCCTGCTGGAGTTCAACCCTCCTTCGGTCTTCATCGACCTGATACGGCACCTGATCCTCAGCACCTACCCGCAGGACCTGGCCAAGCATCATTTCCCCCACAGCAGCCTCCCCCAACTGTGGCTATACGCTGGCTTTTGGGCCGCGGTCGCGTTGATCGGCGGCTTCTGGTACTTCTGGCGGGCCGAGGAGAGGTATGGCCGTGGCTGAGCTGACCAAGGAGCTGTCCCAGATGGCCCACCCGAACGATGAGGCGGCGTCCCAGCCCGCGGCGGAGCCGGTGGACGCACCCGGCGCGCCGACGGTCATCGTCGACGGCCTCCACATCGTCTACCGCGTGTACGGCGCGGCCAGCGCGGCCGAGAAGGGCAACGCCGCCAACGCCCTCATGCGCATCATCCGGCGCCAGGGACGGCCGCAGATGAAGGAGGTCCACGCCGTCAAGGGCGTCTCCTTCGTCGCCCGTCACGGCGACGCCATCGGCATCATCGGGCGCAACGGCTCCGGCAAGTCGACGCTGCTGCGGGCCATCGCCGGCCTGCTGCCCCCGCACAAGGGCTCGGTCTACACCGACGGCCAGCCCTCGCTGCTCGGCGTCAACGCCGCGCTCATGAAGGAGCTGACGGGCGAGCGCAACATCGTGCTCGGCTGCTACGCCATGGGCATGACCCCCGCCCAGGTCAGGGAGCGTTACGACGAGATCGTCGAGTTCTCCGGCATCGGCGAGTTCGTGCAGTTCCCGATGTCGACGTACTCCTCCGGCATGGGCGCCCGGCTCCGCTTCGCCATCGCCTCGGCCAAGGTCCACAACGTGCTGCTCATCGACGAGGCGCTCGCCACCGGCGACCGCGACTTCAAGCGCAAGAGCCAGGAGCGCATCCACCAGATGCGCGAGCAGGCCGGCACGGTGTTCCTGGTCGCCCATAACCTCGACGTCATCGAGGAGACCTGCAACCGGGTCATCTGGCTGCACAAGGGGCAGATCAAGATGGACGGCGACCCGGCGACGGTGCTCGCCGCCTACAACTCCTGATCGTCCGCCCGGGGACCGACGGCGCTCACCCGGGCCACCGAATCATCCGCCCGGGGACCGACGGCGCTCACCCGGGCCGCTGATCGTCTGAGCCGCGCGGCACGGGGCAAGATGGGGGCGACCGAAACCGCCCTTCCATCGGAGGTCCACCGTGGCCAAGCAACCGCCGATTCCCTATGACTTCCTCCCCGAGGTCCCCTCGCTGACCGTCGAGAGCGACGACGTGAGCGACGGGGAGCGCATGTCGGACGACCATGTCTTCGACGACTGGGGGATGACGGGGCGCAACCTGTCGCCTCACCTGCGCTGGTCGGGCGCGCCCGAGGGCACCAAGAGCTACGCCGTGACGTGCTTCGACCCCGACGCCCCGACCGGCAGCGGATTCTGGCACTGGGTCCTGTTCGACATCCCCGCCGAGGTGACCGAACTCCCGACCGGGGCCGGCTCGGGCGACATGAAGGGCCTGCCCGAGGGCGCCGTCCACGGCCGTACCGACTACGGCACGCGCGCGTACGGCGGCGCCGCGCCGCCTCCCGGCGCCCCGCACCGCTACCTGTTCGCCGTGCACGCCCTCGGGGTGGAGAGGCTCGGCCTCGACGGCGACACGCCCTCGGCCGTCGTGGGCTTCAACATCACCGGCAACACGCTCGCCCGCGGGTACATCGCCCCGGTCTACGAGACCTGAGCCCGGTCCTGGGGCGGGCTGCCACCCGGCGGGCTAGACCGTACAGAAGTCCGAACACGCGGGGTGAATCTGCTGACACTTCAGACGGCGTTCCACTATGATTCGAACGTAGATTCGATCTGAAGGAAACCGTGATGGAGTGGGGGTGCGGGGTGCGAGAGCTGGCGAACGCGATCGATCACCTGTCCGCCGAGGACCCGTCGGACATTCCACGTGGCCTGCTCGCCGAGCAGCTCATCGAGCTGCACTGGCAGATGGCCCGCCTGCAGGCCCAGATCGCCCGCCGCACCTACGTGCGCGCCCCGGGCGCCTGACACCGAGTTCATCGTCCAACCGATATCCGCCCGTTCCTTCGCCCACCGTTCGAACACCGGCCCGGCCGGCACCCCCCGCCTGGGGGCGCCGGCCGGTCTTCTCCGGCTCGCTCAGCGCGCCACGAGATCGTCCGCGCCCACCGTGGCGGGGTCGAAGGGGAAGCGGTCGGCGAAGGCCGGCCGCAGGTCGCCGATCCAGACCGCCTCCGGGTCGTAGCGCGCGAAGAACGGCCTCCCGACCAGGCTCGGATCCCGGGCCTGTATGAGGTGGAGCACGAAGACCTTCTGGCCCGCCACCTCGGTGACGCCGTCGACGCACACCTTCCCCGGCGTCGACGACATCGAGGGCCCCCGCACCGTGCGGCACAGCCCGGAAACCCGCGCGTAGGCGTCACGGAAGATCTCGTACGCCCGGGCCAGCGGCACCGCGAAGTAGTCCTGCGGGCCCGTGTCGCGCTCGACGAACATGTAGTACGGCACCATGCCCAGCGCGTGCTGGGTGCGCCACATCTCCACCCACGTGTCCGGGTGGTCGTTGATCGACCTGATCAGCGGCGCCTGGGTCCTGATCACCGCGCCCGTGTCCCTGATCGCGCGCACGGCGGTCTGCACGAGCCGCGAGTCCATCTCCCGGGGGTGGGAGAAGTGTGCCATGAAGGCGAGGTTCTTGCCCGACTCCACCACGGCGGAGAACAGGCGCAGCGTCTCCGCCGCGTCCGGGTCGGTCACGAAGCGCCCGGGCCAGTACGCGAGCGACTTGGTACCGATGCGGATCGACTCAAGCTGCTCCAGCGCGAGCAGCGGCTCGACGTACCGCCGCAGCACCGGACCGCTCATGATCATCGGGTCGCCGCCCGTGAACAGCACGCTGGTGACCTGCGGATGCTCCCGCAGATACCGCACGAGGCCCTCGATGTCGTCGGTGGCCATCTTCAGGTCGGGCTCGCCGACGAACTGCGCCCAGCGGAAGCAGTACGTGCAGTACGCGTGACAGGTCTGCCCCTGCTTGGGGAAGAACAGGACGGTCTCCGGGTACTTGTGCTGCATGCCCGGCACCGGTTCGCTTCCGGCCTTCGGAATGTTGAGCTCCATCTGCCCCGCCGGGTGGGGGTTGAGCCTCATCCGCACCGCGTTCGCGGCCACCTGGATCTCACGGGCAGGCGCGTCGGCGCGGAGGAGTCCGGCGATACGGGTCACGTCGGCCTCGGGGAGCATGTTCTCCTGCGGGAACACCAACCGGTATATCGGGTCGTCGGGGATGTCCGACCAGTCGATCAGCTCGTCGACGACGTACGCGTTGGTCCGGAAGGGGAGCACGGACGCCACCGCCCGGATGCGCAGCCGGGTCTCGTAGTCGAACTCGGCTCGCTTCAGAAGATCGTCCAGGTGTTTGGCCGTGTAGGCCCTGAATCCTCGTGTACCGGTGTGTGTAAGGGTCACTCGAGATTTTTCCTCTCTTGTGTGCTCTCCGGTAAACCTGATGCCCCTGTCATGCGTCTGTCACTTTCCTTAACGGACGCGCCAGCGAGTCGGCTCGGTTCCGTACGACCGAAAAGGCTTGGTAAAACCTTTCAGCTATCGCGACATATCTTGAGTTGGGTTAGTCTGGCGTCTGTGAGCTCCCTTACGCCCTTCGAGGCAGGCGAAACAGCCTCGCGCGCAGCGGATACCTCGCAGCGCGCCTCCGACGCCGATCGTGATCGAGTCGCCGCCGTTCTCGGCGAGGGGCTCGCGACCGGCCGCCTCACCAGCGTCGAGCACGCCGACCGGCTTGAGGCGGCCTACACCGCTGTTACCATCGGCGACCTGGTCCCGCTGACCCGCGACCTGGCCGACGTCGCCAGAACGCCCGGGGCGGCGTTCAGCGCGGACCAGCAAGAGGTCGCGGCGGTGTTCAGCAAGGTCATCCGGTCCGGCCGCTGGGTCGCCGGGCGCCACACCGTACTGCGCTCGACCTTCGGAGCGCTGATCATCGACCTCACCGACGCCGTGCTCCCTGGCCGCGAGGTCACCCTGGAGCTCAACTCGTTCTGCGGGAAGCTGATCGTGCGCGTGCCCGGCAACGCGCGGGTGATCGACGAGGGCAAAGCGATCTTCTCCAAGCGCCACGTCTCCGGCGGCGAGCAGGGCGGCGACGCGAGCGGCCCTCTCATCCGCGTAACCGGCACGGCGATGTTCGGCAAGGTCGTGGTCTCGCGCGGCGCCGCCGACTGGCACTGGCCCTGGCGCGCACAGTAGTCCGCCGGGCCACCTACGATGCGGGACACGCACTCATTCCGCACGAGGTGACCGCTTGGATGGCATTCCGCCGATAGCCCTTGACGCCATGGGAGGCGACCACGCCCCTGGCGAGATCGTGGCGGGAGCCGTGCGGGCCGTACGGGAGCACGGGGTGCCCATCGTCCTCGTCGGCGCGCCCCCGGCCATCTCCGAGGCCCTCGCCGAGTTGGACGCGGCCGGGGAGATCCCCATCGTCCGGGCGGAGGAGACCCTCACCATGGACGAGGGCGCCCTCGCCAGCCTGCGCCGTCCACGCTCCAGCATCGCCGTGGCCTGCCATCTCGTACGGCGGGGCGACGCGTCCGCCGTCGTGTCCGCCGGATCCACCGCCGGGGTGGTGGCGACGGGCAAGCTCCGCCTGCGGGCCCAGCCGGGCGTGCTCCGGCCGGCGATCGCCGTCCCCCTGCCGACCAGGCCCCATCCCACGATCCTGCTGGACGCGGGCGCCACCGCCGACGTCAAGCCGGAGATCCTGGTGCAGTTCGCCCACCTGGGAGTGGCCTACGCCGAGACGGCCCTCACGATCGAGCGGCCACGGGTGGGGCTGCTCACCATCGGCGGGGAGGCCGAGAAGGGCAACAAGCTCGCCAAGCGGGCACACGAGCTCCTCTCCGCCTCCCCCGGCCTGAACTTCACGGGCAACGTCGAGGGCCACGATCTGCTGAAGGGCGTCGTGGACGTCATCGTCACCGACGGCTTCACGGGCAACGTGGCCCTCAAGACCATGGAGGGCACCGTCCGCTACGCGTTCACCGAGCTGCGCGAGACGCTGGAGGGCGGCCGTATGGCGCGGTTCGGCGCGCTCTTCCAGCGGGGGCGGCTGCGCGAGCTGCGCGGCCGGCTCGACCCCGAGGCGTACGGCGGCGCGGTCCTGCTCGGCCTGAACGGCACCGTGGTCATCGCCCACGGCTCCTCGACGGCCAAGGGCGTCGCCGCGGCCTGCGTGCTCGCCGCGACACTCGCCCGCCAGGGCACCGTCGGCCACGTCGGCGAGCGCATCGCGACCACGCAGAAGTCGCATCGCCTCTGGTGAGGACCTCCGGTGTCACTTCAGCCCCAGTGTCATGGAGGCGGCCGGATATCCACGTTCGGTGCTGATGATCAGCAGATATCCTTGGAGCATGACCGACCCGCAGCTCGTGCTCACCGAGCGGGTCCAGCAAGCGCTGGGCACCGCGTTCGGTCCGGAGTACGCAGGCGCTGACCCGCTGATCCGGCCCTCCCAGTTCGCCGACTACCAGGCGAACGTGGCATTGAGCCTGGCCAAGCGGCTGCGACGAGCGCCGCGGGAGGTCGCCCAGGCCATCGCCGACGCGCTCGGCTCCGGCGGAACCGGCGACGTCTTCGAAAGCGTCGAGATCAGCGGGCCCGGCTTCCTCAACATCACGCTCAAGGACGACTGGATCGCCGCCCAGGCCCTGGCGACCCTTGAGGACCCCCGCAGCGGGGTCGGGCTGACCACGCCCCCGCAGACGGTCATCGTCGACTACTCCGCGCCCAACGCCGCCAAGGAGATGCACGTCGGGCACCTCCGCACCACCATCGTCGGCGACTCCCTGGTCCGCATGCTGGAGCACCTCGGCAACCGCGCCGTCCGGCAGAACCATCTGGGCGACTGGGGCACTCCGTTCGGCATGCTCATCGAGCACCTGCTCGACATCGGCGAGGCCAACGCGATCGCCCGGCTTGAGGCCGGCGAGGGCAACGACTACTACCAGGAGGCCCGCACCAAGTTCGACGCCGACGCCGCGTTCAAGGAGCGCTCGCGCCGGCGCGTGGCGACCCTCCAGGCCGAGGAGCCCGAGACCATCCGGCTCTGGCACCTGTTCATGGACGCCACGCTCCGCTATTTCAACAAGGTCTACTCCACGCTGGGCGTCACGCTGACCGACAGCGACATCGCCGGCGAGAGCATGTACAACCCCATGCTCGCGGAGACCTGCGCCGACCTTGAGGCCTCCGGGGTCGCCGTGATGAGCGAGGGCGCGCTGTGCGTGTTCCCGCCGGGCTTCAAGGGCAGCGACGACAAGCCGCTGCCCTTGATCATCAGGAAGAGCGACGGCGGGTACGGCTACGCCACCACCGACCTCGCCGCAATCCGCTACCGGGTGCGCGACGTCAAGGCCGACCGCATCCTGTACGTCGTGGGCAACGAGCAGGCGCTCCACTTCCAGATGGTCTTCGCCGCCGCCCGGCAGGCCGGCTGGCTGACCGACGACGTCTCCGCCGAGCACATCCAGATCGGCATGATGCTGGGCTCCGACGGCCGCAGGTTCAGGACCCGCAGCGGCCAGTCGATCAAGCTGACCGACCTGCTCGACGAGGCCATCGAGCGCGCCTCGGCCGCCATCGCCGAGCGGGGGTACGACGAGGCGACCCGCTCCGAGATCGCCCGCACGGTCGGCATAGGCGCCGTGAAGTACGCCGACCTGTCGGTCAGCCACGACAGCGAGTACATCTTCGACTTCGACCGCATGCTGGCGTTCACCGGCAACACCGGGCCCTACATGCAGTACGCCACGGCCAGAATCCGCTCGATCTTCCGCAAGGGCGGCGTCGACCCGGCCGAGGTGACCGGGCCGATCGTCCTCGGCGAGCCGGCCGAGCGCGATCTGGCGCTCCAGCTGCTGGGCTTCGGCACGGTGGTCGAGAACGCCGCGGCCACGGCCGAGCCCCACCGCGTCTGCGCCTACCTCTACGAGACCGCGAGCGCGTTCACCACGTTCTACGAGAAGTGCCCGGTGCTGAAGGACGACGTCGACCCGCGGACGAGGGCCTCGCGTCTCGCGCTGTGCGCGCTGAGCCTGCGCGTGCTGCAGTCCGGTCTGAACCTTCTCGGCGTCCCTGTGCCCGATCGCATGTAGTCATGCCGGTCCGGCCGCGTCCGATCGCGGCCGGGCCAACTTCCTCGCTGTTCCTCGCTCCCGTCGGCGTGCCGCCCTACACTGCCGCGCCCAAAGAACTAACCTGGGCGCGGTCATGGGAGTGTCCGCCGAACCCTCGCCGCCGGGGGCCTTCCTCACGCCTTCGGGGAGCTGTCCGTTTTGAGCATGGATCTGACCGCGAACCCCGACGTCCCCGGGACCGCGGAGCCGACGAAGCCACAGCGCCACGCCGAAGGGCCTCCCGGGCACCCGGCGGAGCCGGCCGACCGCGACGGCGACGTCTCCGAGCTGCGGCGGTACGCCGAGGCCCTGTTCACCCATCTCGCGGCCGACGGCACCGTGCCACCGCCGCCTCCGAACACCCTTGACGTGCCGGGGCACTGGCTCGCCCCCGCCACCGAGGCCCTCGTACTGATCCTCACCGGTGAGGACGCCCTGAAGCCGCTCACCCGCGCGGCCCAGCTCGACGAGGCCGCGACCGCGCTGTTCCTCTGCCTGTCGCTCGCCGTGAGCGGGCACGGCGACCGTGTCCACGCCTCCTGGCTCGGCACCGCGTTCGGCGACCTGTCGACCGAGCGTCCCGTCACGCCCGGTCAGCGCGCCCTCTGGACGGCCGCCGCCCGCGGCGCGTACGGGCCCGCAGGGAAGATCTTCGTACTGCGCAAGCTCGACGCCGCCGCCGTGCCCTCGACCGCGGAGCCCGAGCGCTGGCTGCGTGCCCTCGTCCCGGCCGAGACGTCCGTCGCCGTGTCGCCGGCGCTCAGCGCCCTGCCCGACCTCGCCGAGGTGCCCTCGCTCGCCGAGCCCGTCCAGGCGGCGGCCCGGCTGTCCCGCCTGCTCGAACGGTGCACCGAGATCACCGCCACCCGCCCGTCCGTGATCCCGCGATCCAAGAGCCCCGGCCCGTGGCCGGACGCCGAGCCGCTGACCGTGCTCCGGTCCCTCATCGGATCGGAGGAGCCGGGCCCGATGGGCTCCCTCACGGGGCACCTGCTCGACGACGTCCAGTCGGGCTCAGACCCGCACCTGGCGGCCATCGCCTTCCACGTGGCCGCGCCCGTCGTACGCTCGGCCGCCGGCGAGCTCGCGCAGGCGACCCAGGTGGCGCCACCCACCGAGATCACCGTGCCGATCCTCGGGCACGACGTCACACTCCGGCCCGAGGGACCGGACGCGGCCTCGCTCGCGACGGCCGAGGAGCGCGTCAGAGCCGAGGCCGCGTCGCGCGGATCCGGGCGCTGGCTCGTGTACGGGCCGGCGTTGCTGCCGATCGTGGCACTGGTGCTCGCGTTCACGGTCTCCGAGCTTTTCGCCATCGCCGCGCTGGTCCTCGGAGGGATCGTCGGCTACCTGCTGTGGCGCCTCAACAGCCGCGAGCAGGCGGAGGCGCGGCGCGTCGAGGCCGAGGTGACACAGCTGCGCGAGCAGGCCGAGCAGGCGGTGTGGGCATTACACGACTACGCCCGCGAGGCCGCCCAGCGGTCCGAGACCTCGGCCGCGAACCTCTCGGCGCTCACCCGCCTGCTCCGCCGAGGTCCGGCGGTCGCCGACCAGCGGTGACGACCACCCGCTCGACCTCTTCCCTCTGCCATTCGCCGACCTCGTGCGAGTCGCCCGGAGCGCTCCGATCTCGGAGCGTACGCAGAGCGAGCAGCAGGGCCAGCACGCCGTGCATGAAGAAGACCGTGAACGCGCGCGTCTCGGGCATGGTGAGGCCGGGGATCTCCACGCCCGGGAACTGCGGTGCCAGGGCCACCCAGAACCACGGAGAACGGGCCACCGAGCGTCGGTCGACGGCGGTGGCGGCGAGCGGCAGAAGGATCACCAGCGAGTAGTGCCCGAACGCCGGGGTGAAGACCAGGAAGACCGTCAGCATGATCATGCTGACGGTCTCGACCAGCCTGAGCTCCAGGGACCCGAGGACTTCTCCTGCTCCGAGACCGGCCGGCCCCCTCAGCGGAACGAAACGGTCCAGAGGAACGGTGTCGTCGGGGAGGTGCCAGCGCGTCCAGGCGAGCAGCAGGCCCACGAGCCCGACCACGCTCCTGACCGCCAGAGTGACCTCGCCGCCCGCACCCAGCCGGGGCAGGATCGAGGCCAGCGACGCGTCGTACGGTCTCGCGTACTCGTCCTGCCCGTGGAGCAGGAACGGCAGCGTACTGGACACGAACCTCCCCGGCTCGGGCGTGAAGGGCAGGGAGAGGAGGACGAGGACCAGCGGCACCGCGACCAGCGTGACGAGCGCCCGGCGCCGCCGGGCGAACAGGAAGAGCAGCGCGAGCGGCACGAGCATGGGCTTCAGCGCGATGGACACCCCGGCGACCACCGCGGCGGCGCTCCAGCGGTTCCGCGAGCACAGCAGCAGCGCCGCCGGCAGCGCCACCACCGCGACCACGCTCCAGTTCCCCACGGTGAGCAGGCTGCGATAGCCGAAGAGCAGGGCGGTGGCGGCCATCCCGAGGACTCCCAGGCGGCTCCCCACCCGCACCCCGCAGAGCCCGAGAGCCAGCGACCACCCCGCCAGGGTGAGCACCGCCAGGACGAAGGGGAACACCAGGTGGATCGTCCGATCGTCGAGCCAGGCCTCGGAGAGCGCCGCGACCGCGCTGCTCGGCAGGTAGAGGAAGCGCTCGTCGGCGTAGGGGGAGTGCCCGCTCAGGAGGGCTCTGGCGGCCTTCACGACGTACCCGTTGTCCCGCATCGAGCTGCCCCTGCGGATCGCTCCCGCGGCGGGAAGCATGAGCACCACGGCCGCGGCGATCCGCGCGGGCAGGGACGCCTGGGTCGTCAACCACGAAGCGAGTCCGTGGTCCGGGCGACGACCCTGGCCATCGTCCGAGCCGCCGGCGGAGCCGGGGCCGTGGTGGCTAGGTGGTCGAGATCTCGACGTCGGCAGGGGCCAGCAGGAAGACCTTGTCGGCGATCCGCTCAATGCGTCCCTCGCAGCCATACGTCAGGCCGGCGGCGAAATCGACCATCCGCGTCGCCTCGGCCATGGACATCCCCGCGACGTCCATGATGACCGCCTGGCCCTCCCGGAAGTGCTGTCCCACGGTAAGCGCGTCGGAATACTTCCGCGGGCGGATCATGATGATCCGTGCGGGATCCCCACCCGACCCCCAGCGCCTGGCGGCCCGTTCCGACGCGGGCATGTACTCATCCTCGTACTCGTCGTAGTCGTAGGGCTCGTCGTACTGATCCCCATCGCCCAGGCCAAGGTAGCTCACCACCCTGCGCACTGCCCCCATCGGCTGTCCTTTCCGCGAGAACCGGCCAGTTTCGCCGTGCCCCGACACAAATGACCGTAACTCACGTATCGGCTGGGGCCGCGCGACACGCCCACGTAGTTTTGATTTTGCACGGTTTTCGCTGCCGTTTCGACCGGTTATCTGGGGGTGGATAGGATCGTCGGCATGCGTATCTTCACCGTCGATTCGTTCACGGATCAGGCCTTCAAGGGTAACCCGGCGGCCGTCTGCCTGCTGGACTCTCCGAGATCCGCCGACTGGATGCAGGCGCTGGCCAGCGAGATGCGACACTCCGAGACGGCCTTCGTGGCGGACCAGGGCGAGGGCCGGCCGTACTCCCTGCGGTGGTTCACCCCGGCCGTCGAGGTGGCGCTGTGCGGCCACGCGACGCTCGCCTCCGCGCACGTTCTGTATTCGACGGGCGCCGCCTCCGGCTCGATCGAGTTTTCTACAAAGAGTGGAATTCTGACCACTAATCAGCTTGATCACGGCCGTATCTCGATGGATTTCCCGTCATATCTTCCGGAAGAGATTTCCGCTCCGGCGACCCTGGTCAAGGCGCTCGGGGTGTCCCCGGCGTGGGTCGGCATGGGCCGCATGGACGTGCTCGTCGAGCTGGAGTCCGAGAAGGTCGTCCACGACCTGGCCCCCGACATCGACGCCCTGACCGCGCTCGAAGCGCGGGCCGTGTGCGTCACCGCCCGCGCCTCGGATCCCTCAGGGGACGTCGACTACGTCTCACGGTTCTTCGCGCCCAGCGCCGGCGTTCCCGAGGATCCGGTCACCGGCTCCGCCCACTGCATGCTCGGGCCCTACTGGTCGGCGAAGCTCGGCCGCGATTCCCTGGTGGGTGCGCAGCTGTCCCAGCGGGGCGGCATCGTCCACACCACCGTGCGCGGCGAACGCACCGAGATCAGCGGGAATGCCATCACCATCTGGTCCGGAGAGCTGCACGTCTGAATGTGGTCCCTGGAGAACCGCACGTCTGATCTTCCGTTTCCTTCGCTTCGGCAGGTACGTGCCGTCTCCGACGCTTGGGACGGACGTGAAAATGGTCCATCGCTTCGATGCGTACGAGGAAAAGACCCCATAACGCAGGGAAGCCACCCACAATGTGGATGGCTTCCCTACCAATCAAATATTTGTCCGGCGGTGTCCTACTCT
>NZ_JBICTU010000037.1:0-58532 GCF_043197795.1 Sphaerisporangium sp. NPDC049003 | reverse complement strand
GGCTTGCTTGCTCCCACGAACGGATGTCTCCTTACCCACCCTCGACACAGAGTTTTATACCTGTTTGCTACCTCTGTCTATTTTGGCAGGGAGGGGCCCAAGCCGTGTTTCTCGACGAACTCTCCAGCCCACGCCTCGAAAGCCTCATCCAAGTTGACGAGGGTGTTGTCTAGGTCGAAGAGCGCGAGCGGCTGCATGGCAACTCACTCTACGAAAACGGTTCGAATGCAGAGCTGTCCGTTCTAGGTCAACGCTGCGAGTGCCGGCTACTTCACTGAACTGGCGCACCGAACGATGTGGCTTGCTCACGTGAGGCCAGTGATACACCCTGGGCCGACTTGATGTCTCAGCATAAGCAGTCTGGCAGCGTCCGAAATGTCCGGTCCCTCGAAAGTGCTCGAATTCCGCGCTCGTCGCCGACAATGCTGCAGGTCAGGCAGTGTGCTCCCCGCGCACGCGGGGATGGTCCCCGAGCCCGCCCAGCATCGTGGAGTCCAGCACGGTGCTCCCCGCGCACGCGGGGATGGTCCCTTCACGGCCGCGCAGTCGTCCCGCTCGTACAGGTGCTCCCCGCGCACGCGGGGATGGTCCCGACATCGCGCGGCGCGAACCGTACGAGGTGCTGTGCTCCCCGCGCACGCGGGGATGGTCCCTGTCCTGCATTTGGGAAGGTCCTGACACCGAAGTGCTCCCCGCGCACGCGGGGATGGTCCCGCAGGCGGTGATGGTGGCCCGGTCCTGCCGTTTGTGCTCCCCGCGCACGCGGGGATGGTCCCACGGTCGCCACGATCCACAGGTGGCTGACGGGGTGCTCCCCGCGCACGCGGGGATGGTCCCAGCTCGCCCCGGCCCACCCTGCGGGAGTTCGCGTGCTCCCCGCGCACGCGGGGATGGTCCCCCGCGCAACGTCCGCGACGCCATGCAGTGGCTGTGCTCCCCGCGCACGCGGGGATGGTCCCCCGGCAAGGTACTGCTCCCCGGCCGGGTGCTCGTGCTCCCCGCGCACGCGGGGATGGTCCCATCAGTTCCGGATCGGCGTTCAAGACCTCCTTGTGCTCCCCGCGCACGCGGGGATGGTCCCTCGGACATCTTGGACGCGGCGCCACCAGCAGCGTGCTCCCCGCGCACGCGGGGATGGTCCCCAGGCCGCCGACGACCTGATCAGCGCGACGATGTGCTCCCCGCGCACGCGGGGATGGTCCCTGGACGAAGGTCGGCCAGGACGCGATCGGGTTGTGCTCCCCGCGCACGCGGGGATGGTCCCTGCATCCCGAGGGGCCGGTCCGGTGCGACGGGGTGCTCCCCGCGCACGCGGGGATGGTCCTGGCCCCCGCCTCGCATGCGTAACCGCGTGGTGGTGCTCCCCGCGCACGCGGGGATGGTCCCAACCATGCGAATAAATTGATCGTGGATTGGTCGTGCTCCCCGCGCACGCGGGGGTCCCTTCATCCCCGTATCTGCGTCCGGAAGTTTCTTGTGCTCCCCGCGCACGCGGGAATGGTCCCCCCAGTGAGTCCTGGACGCCCTGTCAACGACGGGTGAATCTTGACCCCCTGGCGTCGTCTGAATGTTGACCCCCTGATGTGGTTGATCGTTACTGTTCGTCGCTGTGACCGGCTGGGGGAACACGGCCGAGATCTCGGTTCTTGAGGCGGTAGCTGTCGCCCTTGAGGCTGATGACCTCGGCGTGATGGACGAGACGGTCAATCATCGCGGCGGCGACGACGTCGTCGCCGAAGACCTCGCCCCAGCGTCCGAACGGTTTGTTGCTCGTGACGATCAGGCTTGCTCGTTCGTAGCGGCTTGAGACCAGTTGGAAGAACAGGTTGGCGGCCTCGGGTTCGAAGGGGATGTAGCCGACCTCATCGACGATGAGGACGGGGATGCGGGAGAGTTTGGTCAGCTCGTCTTGCAGTTTGCCGGCGGTGTGAGCCTCGGCCAGGCGATCGACCCAGGCGGCGGCGGTGGCGAAGGCGACCCGGTGCCCGGCTTGGCAGGCGCGGATGCCCAAGCCGATAGACAGGTGGGTTTTGCCGGTGCCCGGCGGGCCGAGGAAGACCACGTTCTCGCGGGCGGCAACGAAGTCCAGTGTTGCCAGGTGCGCGATGATCTCGCGTTTGAGGGAGCGTTGGTGGTCGTAGTCGAAGTCCTCCAGCGCTTTGCGGGCCGGGAAGCGGGCAAAGCGGATACGGGCTTCTCCGCCGTGGGATTCGCGGGCGGCGACCTCCCGTTGCAGGCAGGCAGCCAGGAACTCCTCATGGCTCCACGATTCGGCCCGGGCCCGCTCGGCCAGTCGCTCGACTGCGGCGGCCAGCGATGGCGCCTTGAGCGCCCGGGTGAGATAGGCGAGCTCAGCGCCCCTGTTGCGGGGGCCGTTGGATGCCGGGATGTTTGCGGTAGGCGCGGTCCGGGCCATCAGGCCACCCCCTCGATACCCAGCACGGCGTCGTAGTCGCTGAGCCGGCGCTGTTCCACCTCGACCTCGGCCAGGCCGGTGGCCTGACGTGAGCGCCTGCCGCGCAGCACGGCGGCGGCGTGCTGGTGGGCGGGGTCGGTGATGGTCTGATGGATGGCCCAGGACCGTTCATGCCGGGCGACCAGATGCCCGGCGCAGGTCACGCTGACCTGGCTTAGATCGGCGACGACCTCGACCAGCCGGCCGATCGCCGAGGGGTGCACCGAGTAGTCACACGAGGCGACGCGCACGTAGTGGTCACGAGACAGGCGGGTGGAGGTGCGCCACCCGACCAGCGGAGCGATCGGCGGCAACGCCACCATCGCCGCCAGGTCCCCCTGCAGCCGGTCCGCCGGCCGGCACTCTATCCGCCGGTGATGACGGGCGTTGGCCTTGGTCAGCCAGTCGGCGAGCTGGCCGTTGAAGTCATGCGGAGAGGTGAAGCTGCGACCGGGCAGAAACGAGGTCTCCAGATAGCCGTTGGCCCGCTCCACCAGCCCCTTGGCCTCAGGATCACCGGGTTTGCACTGCACGATCCCGATGCCCAGCGCGCCGCGGAAGGCGGTGGCATCGGCGGTCAGTTGAGGCTTGCCCTGCTTCCACTGGCCGATCGCCGATTCGTTGTCCCAGACCAGTGTCTTGGGCACCGCACCCAGATGAGACAGCAGCGCCCAGTGCCCGGCGAACAAGTCCGCAGCTGTTCGGGAGGGCAGCATGCGCGCCATCAGCCACCGCGAATAGCCCGACACCATCACCAGCACCGGCGGACTGGCCCGGTGCCCGGCTCCGACCGGCACCTTCACCGGCGGGAACCACAGATCGCATTGGGCCAGTTCCCCGGGCTGATAGGTCGTCCGCGACGGGTCGACGGGCTTGTAGTGCGGCCGCAGCAGGCGCACCCGCTCTTTGAGCACCGTCAGCGACCGCTGCCAGCCGATCCGTTCGGCGATCACTGTCGCAGGCATGTCCGGGAACTCCGCCAGCAGCTTTCGGATCTGCGGCTCGGCCTCGTCCACGATCGATCCCTTGCTGGCCCGCTGATACTTCGGCGGCGCGTCGGCCGCCAGCGCGCTTTTCACGGTGTTCTTCGAGACGCCCATACGCCGAGCGATCGCCTTGATCGGCATCGCTTCAGCCCGGTGCAACCGGCGGATCTCCGCCCAGTCCTCCACCTTGATCACCCTCCAGAGCGACTGAAGGGGGGTCAGTTTTCGGCCGTCGCCACAGGGTCAGTTTTCACCCGTCGTCGACACGCCCGAGCCGAGGGCGTGCTCCCCGCGCACGCGGGGATGGTCCCCGGGTCTCGAGGATTTTCGTATGTGACGGGCCGTGCTCCCCGCGCACGCGGGGATGGTCCCACGTACACGCCCGTGTCCAGGCCGTTGACGGCGTGCTCCCCGCGCACGCGGGGATGGTCCCGAAGAGTGGTACAGGCTCGGACTCGACACGATGTGCTCCCCGCGCACGCGGGGATGGTCCCACCCTGCGGCCGGACTGGGCGCACATGGTCCAGTGCTCCCCGCGCACGCGGGGATGGTCCCCCGAACGCCAGCGCCCAGAGCGCGTCGCCGGCGTGCTCCCCGCGCACGCGGGGATGGTCCCGACCCGTCGACCTGGTTGGTGGGCTTGAGTTTGTGCTCCCCGCGCACGCGGGGATGGTCCCTGCCGAAGCTCCTACCGCCCTTGATCGACTTGGTGCTCCCCGCGCACGCGGGGATGGTCCCTCCTGGTACGTGCACGTAGCTAGATTCATATCGTGCTCCCCGCGCACGCGGGGATGGTCCCGCGGGGACAACCACGCTCGGCACCACCGTGTTGTGCTCCCCGCGCACGCGGGGATGGTCCCCCGTTCATAACGGGATCACCGTGATACTTTCCGTGCTCCCCGCGCACGCGGGGATGGTCCCCGGAGCAGAAGGACGAGGAAGACGGGCCCGGTGTGCTCCCCGCGCACGCGAGGATGGTCCCCCTCGCCGAGCGCACAGTCAGGGCTGGTGCCGGTGCTCCCCGCGCACGCGGGGATAGTCCCATCCCCCAGGCGCACACCGCCGACGCGGTGATGTGCTCCCCGCGCACGCGGGGATGGTCCCCACGTCCCGGCGCGGTGGAGCTCGACCGTGAGGTGCTCCCCGCGCACGCGGGGATGGTCCCGGGGGTCAGGGTGTGCTCCCTGATCGGCGTCAGGTGCTCCCCGCGCACGCGGGGATGGTCCCCAGTCCAGCGATGTGCGGATCTGGACCGCGCCGTGCTCCCCGCGCACGCGGGGATGGTCCCCGGCCGACGTGGTGTACGAGGAGTGGGAGATCGTGCTCCCCGCGCACGCGGGGATGGCCCCCCCGGAGGTGCCTGATGGCGTGGTCCAAGTCGTGCTCCCCGCGCACGCGGGGATGCTCCCGTCGCCCAGGTGCTGTGGGTGGAACGGCGCGAGTGCTCCCCGCGCACGCGGGGATGGTCCCACCGGGCGTCTCGCATGCCCGTAGTGGACATGTGCTCCCCGCGCACGCGGGGATGGTCCCCGGGTTTGGCGGGTGAGGGCGATGTCGAGGTTGTGCTCCCCGCGCACGCGGGGATGGTCCCAGGCCGGTCGGCGGATGGGCGTGTCCCGGGGGGTGCTCCCCGCGCACGCGGGGATGGTCCCGACGGGCTGTACGCGGTGTGCGCCCTGGTGGGGTGCTCCCCGCGCACGCGGGGATGGTCCCGTCGGGATCCGCCGCATGCTGGCCGACACTGGGTGCTCCCCGCGCACGCGGGGATGGTCCCGGTGGGTGGCGAAGGCTGAGGGCCGTACCTCGGTGCTCCCCGCGCACGCGGGGATGGTCCCTTCCGCACAGACGTTCAGGTCGAGATCCTGTCGTGCTCCCCGCGCACGCGGGGATGGTCCCGACAGCATCTCCGCGCGCCGCTTCGCAGCCTCGTGCTCCCCGCGCACGCGGGGATGGTCCCACCGACACGGCCCCGGGAGTCTGGCGGCACCGCCGTGCTTCCCGCGCACGCGGGGATGGTCCCGGCCGAGGACGCCACACTCGTGTACCTAGAGAGTGCTCCCCGCGCACGCGGGGATGGTCCCGAGTACCCGACCCTTTTCCGGAACCTCGGCCTGTGCTCCCCGCGCACGCGGGGATGGTCCCTCGCACCGCCACGCTCGTTCCTCCCGGCGCTTGTGCTCCCCGCGCACGCGGGGATGGCCCCTCCCGCACCATCACCACCATCGGATCTTTCGTGTGCTCCCCGCGCACGCGGGGATGTCCCCTTCGGCATCGCGATGAAGGGCCTGCACTTCGGTGCTCCCCGCGCACGCGGGGATGGTCCGCCAGCTCGGCGCTCTTGGTCGGTGTGCCGTACGTTCTCCCCGCGCACGCGGGGATGGTCCCCCTTCCTCCAGGGCGCTGTCCGGGGTGGTTCCGTGCTCCCCGCGCACGCGGGGATGGTCCCCCTCTCGACATCGTCACCGCCCCGTTTACCCCGTGCTCCGCACGCGGGATGGTCCGGGTCGAGCGGCCACGGCCGTACCCGCGCCGCGTGCTCTCCTCGCATGTAGAGATGGTCTCCTCGCTGTAAAGGCCGGACCGCTATCCGAGTAAGCCGTTAGAGCGGTCTGGCGGAGCGAACTCGTATGCGGGCCACCATCAACCATCTCGTGGTGAAGCACTGAGTTCTGGCCCCCTGGAGGTCGATCAGTCTGTATGGTTGCGGAACCGTCGCTTTCTGACGAGGCGCTGGGACTTGCTCTCCTATGGCGGGAGATGTGCCCTCGTAGGCGGGTCCACTGGCACGACCTCCCCACACCAGGTGGGGATGCGAAGAATCGACACAATCGTCCTGATCGCATCGTGCACGGCCATGCGCGAGCCGAAACGCGAGTGGCCTCCGGGATGCACCCCGAAGGCCACTCTGCTTCCAGAACCCATCAGACGTAGGAGGAAGCATTGGCCAGTTTAGGCCAGTCCAAGATGGCGAAGAGGGAAAGACCCGATGGGCGACTCCACCTGCGCACGCTCGTCATCCTGACCCTTGCGGCTGCTGCCGCTGTTTCTGCCGCAGCACCCGCGTGGTTGGTGGTCGCACACATTCTCGATGGCAGAGGTGGTCCCGCTGTGCCGCTCTCTGCCGCGCTCGTAGCAGGGGAAAGCCAGTTCATCAAAGCCTTCGATCTGCTCGACCGCATCGTCCGGTGAACGCTGACCCGCCCATCTGGGCCGCCTGGGGCAAGACGGGTAAGGACCAGAGTCACCCCCTCATCTGCCACATCCTCGACACGGCCGCTGTAGCGGAGCGGCTGATAGGTACCTTTACCGGCCCGCGATGTCGAGACGAGTTGCGCGCGGCGTTCGAGCCGCTGGGAGACCCTGACGCATGGATCGCAACATTGTGTGGCCTTCATGATCTCGGAAAGCAGAGTCCCGCCTTCCAGGCGCTGAAGGTCGAGCTCGCCTTGTCGAGGTTCGACGAATCCGCGGCGGCAGACCTGCGGTTAGCGCGGAAGAGGGCGGGACTGGGACGCCGCTTCGACACCCCACACGGTCTCGTAACGGCCATGCACATGAAGGATCTCCTCCGTCGTTGGGGAGCGTCCCAGGTCACAGCCGAAGTGGTCGCTGTCGCCCTCGGTGGGCACCATGGCTACTTTCCGGACGGTGCAGCGCTACGGCAGGCGCGGCGAGAGGTCAACAACCACGGTGGGCAGACGTGGGAGGGGTGGCGCGATGCCCTGGCAAGTCAGGTCCTCGGTTTGCGTGGCCTGCCGGATCCTGGCGAAACCCTCTGGCAAGACGTGCACGTCAGCAATGCAGCCGCGATCGGGCTTGCCGCCCTGACCACGATCAGTGACTGGATCGCCTCTGACGTCAAGAACTTTCCCTACGCCGACATCCGCGATCTTCCGGCTTACGCCAAGCAGGCAGACATGCTGGCAGAAACAGCCGTGGAAAAGCTCGAACTCCGCTATTGGGCTCCGCCCGCGACGTTCGTCGAACTGTTTCCCAAGGACAAGCCACGACCGGTGCAGGCCGTCGTCGAGAGGATGACCGCAGACCGCGACGATCCCACATTGATCATCGTGGAGGCCCCAACAGGCGAAGGTAAGTCCAACGCGGCGCTCCAAGCTGCGGCGGCCCTCATCCGCAACACCAATCTCGTGGGGACCTACGTCGGCATGCCGACCCAGGCGACGAGCAACCAGATGCTCTCCGAACTGGAGGGGCTGCTGACGGAACTCGGCGACGACCAGATCACCGTACGGCTGATTCACTCTGGTGCCCTGGACCACCTAAATGACCGAACCGTCGACCCCACCGACATCGGCCGCGACGACCGGGACGACTCCGACATCCATGCGCAGGAGTGGTTCACGCGCAAGAGGAGCCTGCTCGCCCCCGTGGGCGTCGGCACGGTGGACCAGGCGCTGAAGGCGGTCATCCGCTCGGGTCACGTCTTCGTACGGCTAGCCGCCTTGACCAACAAGGTCGTCGTGATCGACGAGGTGCACGCCTACGACACTTACATGTCGACGCTGCTCGACCGGCTCCTCGCCTGGCTAGGGCGGCTAGGGACGTCGGTGGTGATGCTGTCGGCCACGCTGCCCTCTCAACGCAGGCACGAACTGGTGGCCGCCTGGCAGTCCGGCTTGCTGAGGTGCCTGCCGCGGGAGGCTCCAAGGATGGAGGAGTCCAGCGGCTATCCGAGGGTGACCGTGGCCGGTACGGGCAAACCAGTGGTCGAGCCGGCGGGAGTATCGGAGCTCAACGACAACCGACGGCTCCATCTGGTACGGGTCCGCGACGAGGATGTGGCCGACTGGGCACTCAAGCAGGTGAACGACGGTAGGTCCGCGGTTGTCATGCACAACCTCGTGCGCAGAGCCGTCGCGACCTACACGGCTCTCGAAGAGCGGGTCTCCGCCCTGTCGGCGGCCACGCGGCCACAGCTGATCATGGTCAATGGCCGGCTTCCTTATGGCGCGCGCCGAGCGGTCGAAGCTGAACTCCGGGCCGCTTTCGGAAGAGGAGGGGCACGGCCACCGAGAACGATCGTGGTGAGTACCCAGGTCCTGGAGCAGGGGCTGGACCTTGACTTCGACGCCATGCTGACTGATCTTGCACCAGTGGACTGGCTCATCCAGCGGGCGGGCCGGCTTCACCGTCACGACAGGGCGGCTTCGCGTGGTGAGCCCGTTCTGGCCATCGCGGGAGTGGTTGACACCGATGATGGGCCACGGTTTCCTCCCTACCTTGAGACGGTCTACGCGCCGATGACGCTGTTGCGCACCTGGGCGCTGCTGCAAGATAGGACCACCCTGGACCTGTCCCGCGAGGGCCCCGACCTGGTCGACGCGGTCTACGGTCCACCCGAAGCAATCGCCTGCCCCTCGGGATGGGAGGAGTTCTGGCGAGTCGCGGCCGAAAAGCTTGAGCGTGCGCGGAATGCGGCCGACCGCAACGCCCGGCTGATGTATCTGCCGCATCCCAGCGCGGTGGTTCACCTCGGGGAGTTGACCCGGCACGGCAAGCACTCAGGTCGAACGCGGGAAAGGTGATGCACACAGTGGACTTACCCGACGACGCCGTTGCTGTCGACGTCGTACTGTTCAGGGCAGCTCAGGATGGCCGGGCCATCCCGATCGGCGGCGCAGAGCCGGTCGACCTGACTGCGCCCGATCCCCCAGATCACGAAATGTTGACAGTGCTGCTCGACGCCTCCGTCCGGCTGGTCGCATCGGCCGACCTGCCCGCTGATGTCGTACGGGCTGTCGCTTCGGTGTCCGTTCCGCCCCGTTTCCAGCACTCACCTTGGCTGTACGAGCACAGGGCCCTGCTGTTCGCCGAAGGCGAGTGCACCCTGGGCGGGCACGTTCTCCGCTATCACGACCAGCTCGGTATCCACGTGGAGGAGCTTGCGCTCCAGCCTCAGGAGGGTGGGAGGACCTCCTTCGACTTACTCACGCAGCCCTGGATCCCAGTGGTAAGGCTGGACGGCGAGGCCAGGGTCATGGGCCTCAAAGACGTCATCCTGGACGCGCACAACATCCGGCGGGTCGCCGCAGAGGCGCCAACTATGACGGCGTCGCTTCACCGGCTCCTCCTCGCGGTCTTCCATCGTGCGTACGGCCCGCCGAGTGAGGCAGCGTGGGGACAGCTATGGGCGGCAGAACGATTCCCTGCCGATCCGCTGCGGAGCTACCTGGACCCTCACCGGCACCGTTTCGACCTGTTCCACCCGCGGCTGCCGTTCATGCAATGTGCCGAGCTGGCCTCCTTGAGTCGGGCCACCGCAGCCAAGCTCGTGCCGTACCGCGCGGTGGGCAACAACGTGACGCTCTTCGACCACACGACCTCCGCAGACCGGGTGGTGCTCTCCCCGGAGGAGGCTGCCCGATGGCTGGTCACTCTCCACGCCTTCGATCCAGGGGGCATGAAGACCCCGTATGAGAAGGACAAGTCGTCAGAGCGGGCACCCTGCAACTGGTTCGGCGTCGTGCTGGTGGAGGGCAGAAGCCTTAAGGAGAGTCTGCTTCTCAACGCCCCCGTCTACCGGCCGGACTACGAGAAGCCCGCGATGACCACGCCAGAGGACAGGCCGGTCTGGGAGGAGCGCGAGGGGCCGTCGCCGAGACCGGACAAGCGCACCGCGCGCGGATGGACCGATCTACTGACGTGGCCTTCGAGGCGGGTCCTGCTCTCCGCTAACGGATCGGGCGGAAGCACCATGGTGGACGGCGTTGTCATCACTCCAGGGACACGGCTCGACGCGCGCCTGCCCGACGAGGAGATGATGGCGGCCTTCCGGAGGCCCAGAGATGCCAAAGGCCGATTCAAGCGGGACGCGCCGATGCTGCCGGTGCAGTTGCATCCACTGCGCGGCATCTGGCGCCACAGCGTTGAACTGCTTCTGACGGACGTGTGGGAGGAGGGCAGGAACCGCCAGCGTCCCACCACTCTCGACCAGATAGCAGAGTTGGCCGAGCGCCGGTACATCCCCTCAGACGCCGTCTACAGCCTGCGCGTCTTCGGACAGCGTCTCGACTCCAAGGCGACTGTCGTAGAGACCTGGTTGGAGGAGGAGGTCCCCGCTCCCGTTCCGCTTCTCCGTGCTCGCGACGAGAGCCTCGGCGCGCTCATCGGCTGCGCGATCACCCTGGCCGATGAGGCCGGCTCCGCACTGCGAGCGTTGCAGTCGGGGTACCACCGCGAGTTCCGTGACGTACCGGTGTCGGACATCGATAGCGGTTACTGGCCGCGGCTTTCCCGTCCTTTCGGAACCTTCCTCGTCGATCTAGGCAACGCACGCATGGCCGGCCGATCAGAGGCGCCGGCCACGCGCAGCTGGGGCCGGCAGGTCACTGAGCTCGCCACCTCGGCCGCGGACCGCTGGGTCGCCGGTTCACCAGCGGAGGGACGCGCGATGGCCGCCCTAGGGAAGTGCTACGGCCTTTTCCAGACCCGCCTCAGAACGGCTGAAAGCAGATTCCAGGCCCAGACCAACATCTATTCCGCCGGAACGGAGGACGCAGATGCCTGATCCGCTCGTCGTGCGACGGGAGGCATACATCAAGTACCTCTACGGCCTTGAAAGCGCGCTGCGCTCGAATGATCCGAACCGAGCCGCCAACGCGCGCCAGATGCTGGCCCGTCTGCGTCACAGCTTCGTCGAGGGCAAGCAGTATCAGGCCTACGAGATCGTGTTCCGGCAAGATCCGCCTGAGGACAGCGCTGAAGTGGAGACTTGGCTGCTCGTGGGCGGGCTGTTCGCGCTCCACCCGCTGAATTGGAGGGGCAGCGCGCGACCTCGCTCGCTAGGGGCGTCTCTAGGCAGACTTCAGAAGAAACTGGACAGCCCGGCGGTCGACCGACGGCTGTCCCTGCTGCTCGCCAAGGACATACAAGCCCTGCCTCATCATCTGCGCCAGACGATCCGGTTGCTGTCCGCCCACGACGTCCCCGTCCATTATGGGCGGCTTCTTGACGACCTGGTCGTCCTGCTTGGCAGGGATCACCGCGGCGACAAGGCGAGCAAGGTACGCCTCAAGTGGGCCCAGGAGTACTACATGCCGGTCTCGGCCACCACGGACGAGGACTCCGACGAACCCTCCACCGATCTCCCGGAGAAAACTAAATGATCATCGAGCTGCACCTGCTCCAGTCCTTCCCCGTCAGCAACCTCAACCGCGACGATGTCGGCCAGCCCAAGACGGCCACCTTCGGCGGACATGTGCGGGGGCGTATCTCCAGTCAGAGCCTTAAGCGCTCAGCACGGCTGGTGTTCAATGAGTACGGACTGGACGACTCCGAGGTCGGGATCCGCACCAAACGGCTGCTCGACAGCGTGGTGGATGGCCTCGTCCAGGAGAAGCGTGACCGAGATCAGGCGCGGATGGTCGCGACAGCAGCCCTGCAACAACTGGGGTTCGGGCTGGACACGAGCAGAGGGCTCACCCAGTACTTGCTCTATGTCGGGCGCGAGTCCATCGACCACCTGACCAGATACTGCCAGAACGAGTGGGATGCCTTGGAGGCTTTCGCCTCGGCCAAGACGGCTGCGCAGCAGGCGAAGATCAAGCCGGACAAGGCCGCCCAGGCCGAAGCGCGCCGCATCCTCAACGCAGGGCGAGTTGCTGACATCGCACTGTTCGGACGGATGATCGCGGACAACAAGGACCTGAACGTCGACGCCGCCTCCCAGGTGGCCCACGCGATCTCAACGCATGTTGTCGCCACCGAATTCGACTTCTACACCGCGGTCGACGACTTGAAGCCGGATGCCGAGTCCGGGGCCGACATGCTCGGCACGATCGACTTCAACTCCGCGTGCTACTACCGCTACGCCAACGTCGACCTGACCCAGCTAATGAGGAATCTTCAGGGCGATATCGATCTCGTTCGGCGCACTACTCGTGCCTGGCTGCTGGCGTTCATCAACGCCGTGCCCAGCGGGAAGCAGAACTCCATGGCGGCGCGCACTATGCCCGACACCCTGCTGGGCGTGGTGCGCGATCGAGGTGCGTGGAACCTCGCCAACGCCTTCCTCAAGCCGGTCGTGGACAACGACATCATGGAGGGCTCGACCAAGCGACTTATGGAACACTTCGGCAGGCTCCGCAGCTTCTTCGGCGCGGAACAGATCCGTAGCGCCACTGCGGCCTCCGTGTCAGGAGAGATCCAGACCATCGAGGGCGTACAGACCGTGACGAGCCTCGACGCCTTCACCACCGCCGTCCTCGCCGGCGCAGGGGAGTACGGCCGATGACGCATGACGGCGTCATGTCCCTAGCGCTGTGCTTCGACGCGCCGATGCAGTCATGGGGAATCAGGTCGCGCGGGATCCTACGGGACACGATGGCCGAGCCGACGAAGTCCGGAGTGATGGGCCTGCTGGCGGCGGGGCTCGGGATCGACCGAAGCGACGACGAGGCCCTGACCGAGCTGGCTCGGCTTCGGCTCGCGGTGCGGGTCGACCGCGAAGGCACCATGGAGCGCGACTACCACGTCACTCAGAACGTTCCCACTACTCAGGGCGTGGGCCACCGCACCGTCGTCAGCGAGCGGTACTACCTGGCTGACGCGCTCTTCCTCGCGGTCCTGGAAGGTGACGGGAGGCTGCTGAACCGGGTTGCTGCTGCGGTGGAACGGCCGCACTGGCGGCTGTCCTTCGGCCGCAAGGCCTACGTCCCCGCTCGCCCGCTTCTCGCAACAGGAGAGGGCCCAGTCGCCCGAACCGCAGAGGAAGTACTGGCCGAATACCGGTGGTTAGAGACTTCGCCCCTGACCCGTGCCCGTGTGAAGGGCCAAGCGATCCGAACTGGTTTGCGTACCGTCGTGGAATGTCCGGCCGACCAGGTCGGTGCTGAGGTCCGTCACGACCAGCCGCTCAGCTTCGCTGAGGGCAGCAGACGGTTCGCGTACCGCACCGTCAGAACGGGGGAGGTTCCGCTGACCGACGACATGATCTCCGCGGGAGAGAAGCTGTGTTTTTAACCAAGCTCACCGTCAATCACCGGTCTCCAGCCTTCCTTCGCGACGCCGGCGATGTCCATGACATGCATCGGACCGTGATGTCCGCTTACCCCGAACTGCCGCCCACCGCCACCTTCCGCAGCACGCATGGCGTCCTCTGGCGTATCGACCCCACTCCTGGCGGCGGAATCGTGCAGTACGTGCAGAGCGAAACCGCCCCTGACTGGGGGCAGCTCCCTGAAGGCATGCTCCTCAAGCCAGCAGAGGTCCGCTCCCTTCAGCCCGTGCTCGACGCGATTTCACCAGGCCGGAAATTTGCGTTCCGGCTGATGGCCAACCCGACCCGCTGCGTCCGAGTTGAAGATGGCGCGGAACAGCGCAAGCGTGTTCCCCTCCGGCGTCCGACCGAACAGATCGAATGGCTCGTCAGCAAGGGCGAGCAGCACGGCTTCGTCATCCCCGCGAGCCGCCAAGGCACTCCCGACGTGACGTGTAGTCCGGCCCCCAGACTTGTCGGGAAGAGACGAGAGTCAAGGCACATCACCATCGACCCTGTTCGCTACGACGGCCACCTGGTGGTCACCGACCCGGATGCTTTCACTGCTGCCATGGTCAACGGCATCGGCCGCGCAAAGTCCTATGGCTGCGGCTTGCTCAGCCTTGCTCTCGCCCGGGCCAAGTGATTCTCCGAATCCAACCGCATCGTTCGAACAGTGCAGTGGTGCGATGCCCCATCCGCGGAGGCAGACCTCCGTGCCCAAGGTGGTGGTTCTATGACCGAATTGAGCACGTTTGCGGACAGTAGTCACTGCGCATGTGGGGGCCCTGCGACAACTTGAAAACTGCATAGTGGACATGTGCTCCTCACGTGGGGAATTGTCCCGACAGGGTGCTGGCCGCAGCTGGCGCCCGACGGAGGTGTTGTTCGAGCGGATCTGCCGGGAGAACGGCATCACTGTCCGCAACACCAAGCCGCGCTCACCCACCACGACCGGGAAGATCGAGCGGTGGCACAAGACGGTGCGCCAGGAGTTCCTGGCCGCCCACGGGGCTTTCGCCAGTGTGCAGGCAGCCCAGGACGCGCTGGATGCATGGGTGGCCGACTACAACACGGTGCGGCCTCATCAAGCGCTGGACATGGCGACGCCCGCCGGCCGCTTCACCCACCGTCCCGGTGCGATCGAGGGTGGCGAGCAGGAGCTGCCGTTGCGGCTTCCCGCTGAGGTCATGGCGCTACCCGGTCGATCTGCACAGGCTCAGGATGCGGGCGCGCCTGGAGCGGGGGCGGTGCCGGTGGCCGTGGAGGTGGAACGGATCGTCCCGCCGAGCGGCAATCTGACCGCCTGCGGACGCCAGGTATGGCTCGGGCGGCCCCGGGCCGGGCAGCAGGTCACCGTGTGGGCCAGCGCCACCACGATGCACGTGTTCATCGGCGAGGAACTGGTCAAGACGCATCCGGTGACGTTGACCAGCGCCGACCTGGGCCGGCTGTTAGCCGGCGGCGGCCGGCCGGGGCGTCGGTCTCCGGTGACCGCGCTGCCTGCCGGGCCGCTCCCGGCCGAGGCCGTGGTGGAGGTCGATCGGCAGGTCAACAACGCAGGATGCGTTGGCCTGGCGGGCAGGTTGCTCAGCGTCGGTGTCCCGCTTGCCGGCAAACGGGTCACCTTGCGGATCGACGCCCAGACGGTCCAGGTGATCGCCGATGGCGTCCTGGTGCGCACCAAGCCGTCCCCGCTGTCTCCCTCCCAGCGCGGCCGACTACAGGGTGCCCGCCTGGCCCAGCCCTCAACCAGGGCCGTCGGCGACTTCCCCCGGGTGGAACGGGTGGTGTCCAGCAACGGCAGCCTCGTCGTCGCCAAATGCAAGCTCCAGGTCGGCCAGGTGCACCGGGGCAAGGTCGTCACCGTCGTCCTGGAGGACACCCAATTCCGGGTGCTGTTCAAAGGAGAAAAACTGTCGGTGCACCCCCGCACCGTCGTCAAGGAGGTCAGCCGGCTGCGAGCAAGCGGCCACATCGACTACGAGTTCTAGGCCAGGTGGAAAGCCTCAGCCGAAGCCAATCCGTCAAACCTCAACTGAAGATTGACATAGGCGCTGTGCCCGGTGTCATGGTGGAGCTGGGGCTGCTGCGGCCGGCTTCGGGTGATGCTATACAGGTCCTCGGCCAGTGAGTCGCCGGGGTTGCATGGGGTGCCGATGTAGATCAGGGCTACCTCGATTTCGCCGATGCGGCGTGGGCCCAGGCCCCAGATCAGGTCGAGCGTGTGGGTGTGCCAGAGCGTGATGACGTCGGCGACGGTTCGCGGCCGGCCGTATGGGGCTCCGTAGGCGTGGGCGAGGGTGTTGTAGGGCGCGGCTGAGAGTACGGGCTTGAGGCACTCGATGGGGCAGGCCGGAGTTATGGCTTCGATGTCGTGGAGGGGTGGTGTCGGGCGGTGGTGGGTCATCGTCTCGGTGGGGGTCGTGTTGCAGGTCGGGCTTGGGCGTATGTGACGTGGTCTGCGAGCTTCCCGGGGGTGAATGCGGCGAGTGTGGTTGTGCGGCCGTGGAGGGCGATCCATTGGTCGGCGAAGGGGTTGTAGAGGAACGCCCAGGTGGGGAACCGCTGGCGGAGGGCCTGTAAGGCCGGCGGCGCGGTGGTCATGGGGTGGGCGGAGGCAGTTCGGCCCACACGGTGCGGCCGGTGGCGTCGCCTTTGACTCCCCAGGCGGCGGTGAGGGCCGCGATGAGGTGGAGCCCTCGTCCGCCTTCGCCGTTGCAGGTGCGGGGGCCGAAGGTGGCGGGGCCGCCCTGGTCGGTGATTTCCAGGGAGGCGGAGCCGTCGGGGCGGTGCGTGATGGTGGCGGTGAAGACTCCCCCTGGCTCCCCGGTACGCGTGTACGCGACGGCGTTGGTCGCCAGTTCGCTGGCGATGAGCTCGGCGTCCGGATGGTTGGGCAGGTGTGTCCTGGCGAAGCGGCGGGCTTCGCGTACCTGGTCCCTGTTTCCCGGGAATGTCTGGGTCCGCATGCCTGCGTCTTCGCTTGGGCGTTGTTGCGGGATCATGTCAGCTCACCTCACGATCGTGCAGGTCAGAGGCCGTGACGACCTGTCATTGGTATTTAAAATACGGGTATAGTATTGTGAGTACAAGCGACTTGGGGTACTTGCGCCGCACATTAAGTGCTGATCCCGTAGGCAAGTACCGGTCTCGTACGGCCTCCAAGGGGCCTGCGATCAAGGGAGGGTGCGCGTGTTCGGTCTAGTGGTGCGATTCACCTGTAAGGACGAGGCGAGCGCTGAGGCGTTCGATGGGCTCGTCGCCAACACGATCGAGAAGATCAGGGACAGGGAGCCGGGGACGTTGGTGTACGCCTCACACCGGGTCGAGGGTCAGCCGCTCCAGCGGATCTTCTACGAGCTGTACCGTGACCGGGCGGCCTTCGACGCCCATGAGGAGCAGCTCCACACCAAGCACTTCCTGGCTGCTCGCGGTGAGTTCCTGGCCGCGACCCAGGTCGACTGGTTGCAGCTTCAGAGTGGTAAGGGAACAGACGGGTGAGCATCGAGTACCAACGGGCGCTGGGCCGGCGAATCGCCCAGGAACGCAAACGGCGCGGCCTGTCCCAGCCGGAGCTTGCCCGGCTGATCGACCGGTCGGTGGCCTGGGTCTCCCAGGTAGAGCGCGGAGTCCGCAAGGTCGACCGCATGTCGGTGCTGGAGAAGGTCGCCGAGGCGCTGGATGTGCCACTGTCGGAGCTGGCTGCCGAAGCGCCGGTAGTCGCCGCCGCCGCTGAGGAGATCCCCGGGACGGCCGGGCTACGGCTGGTGCTGTCGGGGGCTCACTCGCTGCGGGCCATGCTGCACGCGGCGCCCGTTCCCGCCACCGAGCAGATCAAGTCCCGGGTCGATCATGCCTGGGAGCTGACTCACGCCAGCCGGTATGTGGAGCTGACCGACCTGCTTCAGGGCTTGATTCCCACCCTTGAAGGTGCGGTCCGGTCGGCTCCGGAGGAGCGGCGTCCGGAGTTGTTCGAGTTGCTGGCGGTGACCTATCAGGCGTGCTCGGCTGCGCTGGCCAAGCTGGCTGAGCCTGAGGCGGCGTGGATCGCCGCTGACCGGGCGATCGTGGCGGCCGAGCGGGCGGGTGATCCGCTGATGATGGCGGCCGGCGCGTACCGGCTGGGGTTCGTGTTCTTGGGGGCGCGTCTGTTCGATCAGGTGGAGGAGACCGCGCGCACGGCGGCTGAGGCGTTGTGGTTTTTGGCCGAGGAGGGCAGGCCGGAGGCGATGTCGTTGTGGGGTGGGCTTACCCTGCAACGCGCCGTGGCCGCCTCCCGGCTGAACGAGGCCGACACCGCTTATGGGCACCTGGCCCAGGCGCGGGAGATCGCCGGGCGGCTGGGCGAGGGACGCAATGACTACAACACCGAGTTCGGGCCGGCCAACGTCGCTCTGTACGAGGTGGCGGTGGCGGTCGAGGTGGGTGATGCCGGTCACGCGCTTCGGGTCGGGACGGCGGTGGACACCTCACCGTTGTCGAGTGAACGGCGGGCTCGGCTGTATGTCGATCTGGCGCGTGCGCATGCCCAGCGCCGCCAGGTGGATGAGGCGGTGTCGGCGCTGCTGGAGGCCGAGTCCATCACCCCTGAGCAGATCCGCAACCACCGCATCGCCCACCAGCTCGTGTCCGATCTGCTGGCCATGCAGGATCCCCCCTCGCCTGACCTGCGGGAACTCGCCGACCGGGTGGGGGCGTAAGAAAAAGTACGTGTCGAAGTACTAAAAGTACTAGCAGATACTCGAAGTACCGGGTAGCGTTTGTGTTGTAGCTGAGACTCTCCGTAACCAGGGAGGTGACAGCCCCAACACAAACGCTTCTCGCGTTTCAGGGACAGCTAGCGACAGGCACAAGCACGACCGCTGCACGTCAGCGGAGACGGGCCACACATGAAAGTGGCCTGAGCGGGAGACCCGCCCAGGCCCGGATGCGATCAGCACCCTAGTTGGCGCTTCGATGCTATCGCCTCCGGCTCTGACGGCGCGTGTTCTCCCTCGTCCATCACCCCTGCTCAGCAGGCAGACGAGAGGTGTATTCAGCATGCGCAACATCCCTATCCCCGTCGATGCCGCCCGGCTCCAGTTCATCTGCGTCAAGGCACCCTGCCCGCGCATCGTGAACAAGGAGACCGGCGAACTCAAGACCGACAAGACCAGCGGCCAGACCGTGTACGAGGTCCTGTTCTCGGTCGAAGACACCTTCGGAAAGATCGAACTCGTCAAGATCAACATCGTGGGTGAGCCGCCCGTCTCCCCCGGCGACGAGGTGAAACCGGTCGGCCTGATCGGCTACGTCTGGGAGCTGTCCGGACGCTGGGGCTTCTCCTACCGGGCCTCCGCGCTCCTGCCCGCCACCGCCACGGCGGAGGCGCGCGGTGTCTAACACGCTGCTGATCACGCTCGGAGTCCTGGCCGCCTCGGTGGCCGGGCTCCGGGCCTGGCGCCACCGGCACTACCACTCCTTCTGGCTGTGCCTCATCTACCCGATGACGGCCCTCACCATCCGTATGAGCTGGCGCAAGGTCGCCCTCGGCTGCGGCCTGACCAAGAAGCGGCAGCGCTTCTGGTTCACCACCGTCCCCGGCCTGGTCTCCTCCACCGGCACCTTCCGCGTCAAGCGACGCTTCCAACGGGTTGCCGTCGACACCAAGCCATGGATGTGGCTGCCCATGCCGACCCGGTACGGCTGGCGCGTCACCCTGCGCCTGCTGGAAGGGCAGATCCCCGCCGACTACGCCGACGTCGCCGAACGCCTCGCCCACTCCTGGGGTGTGCACGCCGTCCGCGTCTTTTCTCCACGCCGCGGGCGCATCGTCGTGGCGGCGACGGTCCGAGATCCGCTCATCCAGGTGGACCAACTCCCGCCGTCGACAGAGCTGCTCAAGGTCACCGTCGGACGCCTGGAGACCGGCAACCCGTGGGTCATCGACTTCCGGACGGTCCCGCACTGGATCAACGCCGGGGCCACCCAATCCGGCAAGTCCAACCTGGCCAACGCCTTAATCGTCGGACTGTCGCCGCAACCGGTGGCGCTGGTCGGCTTCGACCTCAAAGGCGGCGTCGAGTTCACTCCCTACGGTCCACGCCTGTCCGCGCTGGCCACCACCCGCGCCGAGTCGGTCGGCCTGCTGGATGACCTGGTCACGCTCATGCTCGACCGGATGACCGTATGCCGCAGCGTAGGGGCCCGCAACATCTGGCAGCTCCCCGGCGAGAGGCGGCCTACTCCTATCGTGGTCCTGGTCGACGAGCTGGCCGAGCTGTACCTGATGGCCGACAAATCCGAAAAGGACGAGATCGCCAAGACCTCGACGGCCCTGCTGCGCGTCGCCCAGCTCGGCCGAGCGTTCGGGATCTACCTGTTCTGCTGCGGCCAGCGCATCGGCTCCGACCTCGGCCCCGGCGTCACGGCCCTGCGCGCCCAATGCTCCGGACGCATCTGCCACCGCGTCAACGACCCCGAGACCGCCACCATGACCCTCGGCGACCTCGACCCGGCCGCCCTGGTCTCCGCGCGAGCCATCGCCGCCGAGACACCCGGCGTCGCGATCGTGGGCTCCCAGGACGGCCAGTGGTACCGGGCCCGATCCTTCTACGTCTCCGAAAGCACCGCCGAGCACGCCGCCCACACCTTCGCCCATCTCGCTCCGGCCTGGGCGGATCTCACGGCTGGTGAGCATCACGCAGAGATGACCGATGCCGAGCTGGCCGAGTTCCTCCACGATTCCGCCGTCCCGGAAGCGCAGAAGGGCTGACCCCTGATGCGACGCCTCGCCTCCTGGCTGCTGAACTCCGGCCCCGTCGTCGTCCTGGCCCTGATCGCCGGTGCCGGTTCCTTCTCCCACGTCCGGCAGACGGCCATAGACCACGGACAGACCGGGTGGATGGCCTGGGCCGTGGCCGTGTGCGTCGACCTCACCTGCGTCATGGCCGCCCGCGAACGGCAACGCGACAAGGAGACCGGCCGCCGCCGAACCGGCTGGATCTCCTGGCCGGCCCTGGTCCTGGTCGCCGGAGTCGTCTTGTCACTGGCGGCCAACCTCCACCAGGCCGAGCCGTCAGTGTGGGGCTGGCTGACCGCCGCGATCCCCGCGGCGGCGTTCCTGGTGGCCATCTCCATGCTCGAACGACGGGCGACCGCGCCTCGTCCAGAAACGTCCCCACTTCCATCCATCGCCGAGCCGGTCAGTGCACCCGGGCCTGAGCTAAACGACAGCGCCGATCCATCGTCGGTGCTCCTCGGCTACGCCCGGCGCCTGGTCGAGGAGCACCACGCCAAGCACGGCAAGCCGATCACCCTCGATCTGCTGCGCGCCCGCTTGGGCGTGTCCAGCCAACTCGCCTCCGAACTGCTGCACCGCCTGCAAGCAACCCCAGAAGCCTCGTGAAGGGAGCATCCATGTCCACCGACACCGACCGTCGTACGGCCGTTATCTCCGGCCTGCGCGACCTGGCTGATTTCCTCGACACCAACCCCGACATCCCCGCCCCGTGGGGGCCGATCAGCATCAACTACTACGCCCTGGGCACCGACGAGGAGATCCGCGCCCAAGTCGATCACATCGCCCGGCTACTGGGCTCCGACCTCGACGCCCACGAGCTGATGCACGGCCACTACTCCACCGGAATCACCTTCGGCATCGCCGAGTACAGGGCCGTGGGCCTGCTGGCCTCCTCCCGCGCCCGATGGGCCGCCAGGACCAGCTACGAGCACTCCATCACCCTCGACACCGATACCGCCCACCGGGACCCACGGACCTGGAGCTGACCGGCATGGACGAGGACTTCATCGAGATCCGCTACCGCTGCGCCACCTGCGGCGGGACCGGCGTCGACAGCCTCGGCGACACCTGCGCCGACTGCGACGGAACCGGAGCAGACAACCACGGGGCCTAGCCCCGGCGCCCCCGGCGTGGCCGCACAACCGCCAAGTTCCGCGCCACGTCGGGGGCCATCCCCACACCGAATCTCACCGACCCGGAAGGGACACGCCCCATCATGCCCAAGGCAACGAACGGAAACGCAGTAGCCGGGATGATCGTCCGGCTCCACGACCCCCAACACGGCCGATAGGCCGCGCAGATCAAGGCCACCGGCGGATGCCGACAGCCGATCCACCTGCGCGGCCACGTCCTGCACATCGACAAGGCCACCGGCACCCTGCTGCACCGCTACTCGACGGCCACCGAACCCGACGGCGTCCTTCGCGTGCCGTGCAAGACCCGGCGGGCATCCCGTTGCCCCGCCTGCGCCGAGACCTATCGGGCCGACACCTACCACCCGATCCGGGCGGGCCTGGCCGGCGGCAAAGGCGTCCCCGAAACGGTCAGCACGCACCCGTGCCTGTTCGTTACCCTCACCGCACCGTCCTTCGGAACCGTCCACACCCGGCGGGAAGGCGACGGCAAGCTCCTGCCCTGCCACCCGCGACGCAACGCCCCGACCTGCCCGCACGGACGAGTCATGTCCTGCACCGCCAAGCACGGTAGCGACGAGGACTGCCTAGGTGAGCCGCTCTGCCCCGACTGCTACGACTACACCGGGTCGGTCTTCTTCAACGCCCTGGCACCGGAACTGTGGCGGCGCTTCACGCTCGCCCTGCGCCGCCACCTCGCCAAACCTGACCGAGCACAGCGTAAAGGGCCTGCGCGAAGAGCTGACGATCGCCTTCGCGAAGGTCGCTGAACACCAGCGCCGCGGCGTCGTCCACTTCCACGCCGTGATCCGCCTCGACGGCCCTGAAGGACCCGACTCGCCGCCTCCGGCCTGGGCAACCAGTGATGTGCTGGCGCAAGCCGTACAGCACGCCCACCAGGCCGTCACCGTGAAAGCTCCTGCGGTCGACGGCAAACCGTCCGCTGTCCTGCGCTGGGGTGCTCAGCTCGACGTCCGCCCCATCACCCTGGGCGGCGAACTTACTGATCAGGCCGTGGCCGGCTACATCGCCAAGTATGCGACGAAGGCCGCTGAATGCGTCGGCACTCTCGATCGGCGCATCAACGCCACCGAAGACCTGAGAGCGCTCCCCATCCGGCAGCATCCTCGGCGCCTGATCGCCGAATGCTTGCGCCTGGGCGCCCTCGACGAGCTGGGAGACCTCCGGCTCGCCGAGTGGTCGCACATGCTGGGGTTCCGCGGGCACTTCGCCACGAAATCCCGCCACTACTCCACCACCCTCGGCGAGATCCGCAACGAACGCGTAGACCACCGACGTGACGAGGCCGTTACCACCGGACGCCTCCCCCTGTTCGACGAGGACACCGTCCTCGTCATCGCCCACTGGGCCTACGCCGGAAAGGGCCTGTCCCTCGGCGACGCCGTTCTAGGAGCTGTTTGATGTTCGGATCTTGGTGGGGTCCGGTGGCGGGCTGGTCATGGCTGATAGAACTCGGATGTGGCGCGCTTTGATGTGACCGATGCCGAGTGGGCGTTGATCGAGCCGCATTTGCCGGTGGCCGCGACCGGGCCGCTGCCACGGCGGGTGCGTGATCAGTTCAACGGGATCTTGTGGCGTTTCCGCACCGGATCTGGGTGGCGTGACGTGCCGGAACGGTACGGGCCTTGGTCCACGCTCTACTCCCGGTTCAGCGGCTGGGCCAAGGCCGGGGTGTTCCAGGGGCTGATGGACGCGCTGATCGCTGAGGCCGCATCGCGCGGGCAGGTCGGTCTGGAGCTGGTCAGCGTGGACTCCACGATCGTGCGGGCGCATCAGGAGTCGGCGGGGCTGGCGGTGGCCGGGGAGACTCTGGATGCGCTGGAGCAGGCACTGACCGAGGAAAAGGGGGCTCCGCTGCCGGAGCAGCCGCCGGTGCTGCGGGTGATGCGCCAAAGGCCGCACCCGGCGCGGACGGCGCGGACGACGCGGACGCGTCGTCGGGCCAGGACCGTGCCGCCACACGGCGACGGCGTAAGGCCCGGGCGAAGGCTGCCGGGCTCGGCCGATCCCGAGGCGGGCTGAGCAGCAAGATCCATGCCGCCGTCGATGCCGCCGGGTTGCCACTGTCCTTCGTGCTCACGCCCGGGCAGGCCGCCGACTGCCCGCGGTTCATCACCGTCCTGGACAAGATCCGCGTCCCTGGTCCGGTCGGCCGGCCCCGGACCCGTCCTGCCGCGGTAGCCGCGGACAAGGCCTACTCCTCGAAGGCCAACCGTGCCCATCTGCGCCGCCGCCGGATCACCGCGGTCATCCCGGAGAAGACCGACCAGCAGGCCAACCGAAACAGGAAGGGTTCAGCCGGCGGACGGCCGGTCGGCTTCGATCCAGAGCGCTACCGGCAGCGCAACACCATCGAACGCTGTTTCCAGAAGATCAAGACCTGGCGCGGCCTGGCCACCCGCTACGACAAAGCCCCGGAAAGCTACGAGGCCGGACTCCACCTCCGAGGCTCGATCATGTGGCTGAAGCTCCTCACCTCAACCACATGATCCGAACTCCAAACAGCTCCTAGCCGCGGCTCTCACCGATACGCCTCCTGCGATGAACGAGGAGGTGAGCACATGGCCAAGCTCCTGCTGACCGTACCTGAAGCGGTCGAGGCGCTCTCGATCTCCCGCGCGAAGCTGTACCGCCTCATGGACTCCGGCGCCATCCCGTACCTGCACATCGACCGTTCACGGCGCATCCCGCTGTCCGGCCTGGAGAAATACGTCGCCGACCTGCTGGCAAAGGAGATCGCGGCATGAGCAAGACCCTTGTTGCGACCCCCGACCCTGATGACTCCAAGGACAATCGGCCGACCAAGAACTCGACGCCCAAGCTACGCGACGGCGTCATGAAACGCGGCAAGACCTGGTCCTACGTCGTCAGGGTCACTGACCCCGAGACCGGCGTCAGCAAACCCAAATGGGTAGGCGGCTTTGCCACGGAGGATGCGGCCAAAGCCGCTCGTGATGAGGCACGCGTGGCAGCTCGGCGCGGTGAATATGTCGATCGCAACGCGATCACCGTCGCCGCGTACATGGAAGAGTGGATCGAGTCGCACGCGGTGGAAATCAAGCCCAAGACGCTTCACGGTTACCGGATGCTGATCCGGCTCTACATAAGCCCGCGTATCGGCTCGATGCGGCTTCAAGCGGTCCGTCCGGCGACGATCACGAAGCTGTACCGTGACCTGTTGACCGGGGGTGGCAGGAACGGCAAACCACTGTCGCCGACGACGATCGCACACGTGCATACGGTGCTGCGCAAGGCACTTCGGGATGCGGTCATGATCGATGAGATCCTGCCGAACAATCCCGCCGAGCGGGCCAAGCTCCCTCGTAGTCAGCGCCTCGAACCGGGAGCAATCTGGACGCCAGCACAGCTCGGACAGTTCCTCAAGGCTGCTGAAGGCCACCGGCTGTCCGCGTTCTTCCGGCTCGCTGCCTACACCGGCGCTCGGCGTGGAGAGCTGCTCAACCTTCGATGGTCGGACGTCGACCTTGAGGCGCCGGAAATCCGGATCAAGGGAAGCACGGCTGTTATCGAAGGAAAGCGCGTCGAAGGAACGACCAAGAGTAGACGGTCCCGCGTGGTCAGTCTCGATCAGGAGACCGCGGGCGTTCTCCGTGGGCATCGTGCGCGTCAGACGGCCGAGAAGTTGGCGCTTGGCGTGAATTGGAAGGGTACCGATGACTACGTGTTCACCACGGGCTGGGGTGAGCCCATCTATCCCGACACGGTCACATCTCTGGTGAGCAAGCTCATCAGCGCCTACAACACTCCGAAGGACGGTCTCAAGCCCAAGAAGCCGCTCCCCCATGCTCGGCTTCACGACCTCCGGCACATCCACGCGACCACGCTCCTGCTCGCCGGCGTCTCGGTGCACGTGGTGGCGGCCCGGCTCGGCCACGCTGACCCCGCGATCACTCTGAGGGTGTACGCCCATGTGATCAATGAGCAGATGGCGACGGCGGCTGACGTCTTCGCCTCGGCCATCAAGGAAGCCGCCGGGTAGCTCTTGTTAGCAAGCCCGTTAGCAAAAGGCCCCTGGCGATCAACGCGAGAGGCCTTTGAGCTGGGAGCCGACGAGGGGAATCGAACCCCTGACCTACGGTTTACAAGTCCGTAGCTATCATGCCTGCCTGTGCCGCAACATATCTCAATGTACCGCTCTATTGGCAAATGTCGCATTGAAAATGCCCGGGAATGGCATCCGCTGCCATGTTGTATCGCGGGCCGATGAGCATGCGCCGAGCATCCACCCCGGTATCGATGGGTACCCTCGACGCCCCGTGGCGCGGCCTTGACCGTCCGATTTATACCCGTTCGATGCATCTTAGCTCGAGTCGCCGCATCAATTGGAGGCCGGATATAGCAGTGGAGATTAACCGCAGGACGATCAACGACCACCCTTGAGTCGTGCATGAGCACCAGCTCAGGCCGTGTTTACGAGTTTTGAAGCGGGACAGGGCGAGGCGAAACGATCATCCTAATCTCATTGCTTTGGTGAACGACCAGGGCAGGTAACACGTGGTGGATCCTGAAGCAGTACTCGTTTCGATCACGAAATGTGGGCCAGAACCCAGAACCCAGATGAAACTGTCCTAGCCAACCTGCCTACAGTCGATCGCGAGACATCTTGTTTGTGCCTAAACTTGGACGCCGCGCCCCGAGTCGGCGCCGAGCGCAATGGGGTCCGTGCACAGCCGGAGACAGGAGCGATCGCGTTGACCGACCCGCCAGAGCTGACCTTGGACAATCTCGCCGGTGAGGCAGCGGTGCTGCGGGTCTACCGCCAGATCTTCGCGGTGCTCGCTCGCGAGGCCGGGGCGATGATCGTGGACTCGACCACGATCGATGTTGATGAAGCAATCTTGGAAGCCTTCGCTGAGGCGGGCAGCGAGGGGCTGACCGCGGAACAGGCGGTCGCCGCCTGCCGACAATGGGGCGCTCAGATAGCAGGGCGGCGGTTCGAGGTTCTACGTGAGTACGGCGCGATCAACAAAGTCGTTGATCGGCCGAATGAGCGCTACCACAGGGCAGCGTTCGCGCCCTATGTGATGCTGCTGTTCTTGCGGCGTATGGCAGAACAGGGCGGCCAGTCGGAACTGCACCAGCTGCTGACGCTGGAGCAATTGAACGTCAAGAGCACCAACGCCACATCCGCCGACGGCACGGCCTCGGTGCGCCGGTTGACCAAGGTGTTCCGGTTGCTGGGTAATGAACTCGCCATCCTGGCAGCGGGCAGCACAGCCGAGACACTCGGCGACAACGCCCAACTCCTGTGGGGTAACGAGTCGCTGATTGGCCAGGCCAAGGACATCCACGCTGTCGTGCTGGGTAAATGGCCCGAACTCGATCGCAACTGCGCGGAACTCCGGGTCGCGCTCGCCGCCTACGCGGACGCGATCGACGCGGCGGCGGGCCGCCTGATCGCGCAAGCAGGCACCACTCGCGCGTTGGGCCTGCTTCCGGTGGAAGCATGGCGCACCTTCGGCCGCGAGTCGAGCCCCAAGGCGCTAGCCGCGGTGCTCGACCGGTTCGTCTTCGACGCGCCCGCGCCCTGGTTCTCACCACAAGCGCTGATCGAGGCAGTGGAGGCGGGACGCCAGATCAGCACGGCGCGGGTTCCGCCTCCCCGCTCGGACGACACCGAGCTGGAACCTGAGGCCGATGCTGGTATCGCTGATGACGTGGAGGAACTCAGGGCCATCGCGGAGCGACTGCTAGCGCACTCGGACTCGGTGAGCGTTGTCGATGTGCTGGATGACGCTGGCGACTGGATGTCCGCACGTCGCGTGCTCGCCGAGGTCACCGCCATCCATCACCACCCTGACCTCGACTACGAACTCGTGTGGCGGGACGGCGTACGGATCGAGGTGGCGGCCAGCCCGTCCTGGACGTCACATGGGCGCTTCCGGCGCGGTAACCGGGCGTGGGGAGACGCGGGGTGAACGAGACGGAAACGGCACTGTGGTGGGCGCGCGTCCGCGCCGCCGGCCCACAGCGCGTAGCACCGAGCAGCGCGTTCCCGGCGGGAATGCAGCGCCTGGTCGAGCCCGATGTCACGGCGGTGTGGCTGCTGGCCGTGCTTCCCGAGGGGGCGAGACCGGGCGTGTCGGAAGAATTGGGACTGCCTGTGCTTGCCGTCGAACAACCCAACGACACCGCGCGCGTGCTCGCCGCGTGCCTGCGCTGCTGCTGGGCGGAACCGACCGGATCGATATGGCCAGGGACGCCCGCGTCTAAGGATGAGGTGGCAGCGGTGTTCGGGGAGATCACCAACCGGGACGAGACCGCCTCCAACCGAGCCTTGCTCGCGGCGCTCCGGCGCCTGGCTGGCGCCGCCTGGCTCCTGTGGGACGAGCCCGGCCAGACGGTGCGGCTCGGTCCGCGAGTCGCGGCGTGGGGATCAGCGGATCTCAGCGCCCTGCGCGAGCTGAGGCGGATGTTGCCCTCCTCCGCCGACACTGGCCGCAGCGACGCGGAAGGGTTGCGATGACCAGCGTGAATGCGGCGCATCCGGTATTCGAGCCGGTCCTCGCCGAGCTGAGCGAACAGCACCGCGACGAAGTCCTGGCCGCATTGGCGGCGGTGGAACACAGCGCCCACCCGGTGCCCGAGGTGCAGATGCTGGCGTTGCGGGATGCTACCCTGCGCCGGGACCTTCAGCGGCTGTTGCATCGAGTGGGACGGACGCTGGTACCGGTGGGAGACGCGCAGTGGACGTCGGGGTACCGCGACGACATCGCCGCCGAACTGACCGCCGAAGGCTGGAACGCCCTCCCGGTCATCGATCGGGCCGTGCTCGTGCTGGTGTTGATTCACTCGGTCGCGATTCCCCGTAGCCAGGGAACACTGTCCGGCGACTCCTGGATCTCCGCGCAACCGACGCCAGCCGATGAGTTGCTTCGCTATGCACAGCTAGGAAAGGGCGACGTTCGTGCCGCTCTGCAGAGGTTGCGTGCCGCTGGACTCGTGCAGCTCGCGCCTACTCGTGGACAAGGTTCCGTCGGCGGGTCTGCCTACTTGCCCGGTCCCCAACTTCACCGGCTGACACCAGTGGCACGTCGAGCGTTGCAGCAAGAGCTGATTCTGGCCGCCGCACCGCACAGCCCGCTGGCTGCCGCGATACGAGCACGCCGCGCACATCCCCGAGGAGAACGGTGAGCACAGCCCGAACCTGGTCTGCGGCGGGCGGCGATTCCGGCCCGTTCGACGTTGTCGGCGAGCGGGTGTTGGTCGGCTTCCAAGTGGTCAACATCTCCCGGCTGTCCACACACCCCGTACCGATGGTCAGCCAGGGCCTGGTCACGGTCGCAGGGCAAGGCCCGAAGGACTCCAACGGCGCCGGGAAGTCCTCACTGATTGCCGCGGTGAGCCTGCTGCACGCCGATGAGCAATGGCGGCTGGCCAGTGGCGCTGCCGGGGCCGCGGAGCTGTTGTTCACCGCCGAACTTGCCGCACAAGAAGGCCGCTGGTCCAACGTCGACTGGGGATATGTGATCGGCGTGTTCGCTGACCCCCGCGCTGACACGGCCGACGAGCTGTCGGCCAGCGCCCTGACCGTGTGGCTGCGGATCAACCGCAAAGCATCGCACGTACACCTGCGCTGGCAGGACAGCCTCTATGTCCCCTACGGGGCGACCGAGTCAGAACGTGCCGCAGGAGCTGACGCACTGTGGGACGCGCTCCCGAGCAGCAACGGACGCACCGACTTTCACGCGAACCGGCTCGCGTCCGTCCTCTACGGCAGACACGTGCGGTGCGTGTCCTTCCTGTCGACCTCGGTGCGTTCCAGCCCAGCGGCCAACCTGCTCGCCCAACCTCTCAACGACCTGGATCCACGCAGGATCTTCGACGCCATCGCCACGCTGACCGGGTTGGATCGCGAACTCGAACAAGAGCAGGCCCTCAGGTCGGCTGAGCACACTCACCGCACCGACGTTCACGACGCGGTAAGAGATCTCGATAGCTGGGCGCACGAAATGGCGGTCGTTGAGGCCGGCATCGCCCTACGCGGCGAAGCTCGTCACCTATTGGGCAATGCGAACGCGTCGTGGCAAGCCCGCTGCGCCCGACGCTTCCTCGACGGGGTCACACGCATCGACGAGATCCGCCTCGAACTCAGCGCGCTGGACGTCCGTGCCGCAGAACTGCAGACACAGTTGTCCACCGTGGATGGCGACCTCTCCGGGCTGACGGACGACGAGGAGTCCAACCGGAACTTCCGCGAAGCCGAAGGGCGCTGGATAGAACTCAGTGGGCGTGACCAGCGCCTGGACACCGAACATCAGGTCGCCGCCCAGAATTTGGAAGACCTGGACACGAAACATCGGAAGCTGCGGGATAAGGCTCGCGCTGCTGACGGACGCAGCGTTGAGACCGCCCAGGCTGAGGAGGCCGACGCTCACACGGCCGTCGAACAAGCGCTCGGGGCCAAGGGAGTCGCCGAAGATGCCGAGAAACGAGCGAGCGCGCTGCTGGCCGCCGCCGAATCCGGTGAGGACGTCGCCGCGGACGAGCTACAGGTGCTGCGCGAGGAGGGTATCCCCGCCGCCGCGTTGTTGGACGTCGTCCAGCTCAACCCCGACCAGCGACGTAGTTGGGAGCCCCGCCTCGTGCCCTATCGCGGTGCCGTCGTGGTCCCACGCGGGCTCGCTGACCAAGCCCAGGAGAAACTTGCGGGGCGGCCAGGGGCGGCGACGCTGGTTATCGCCGACCCGCCTCGCGCGCACGCGCCCACCCACAGCACCAGCCTGCCCGCGAGCGCAGATGAGAGGTTCGACCTCACCACGTTTTTGACTGCGATCGTCGACCGGGCGGGCACCCAGCCCGCGGAGATCGACGTGGCCGCCGGGGTAATCGTGGTGGGCGAGTTCGCAAAACCACTCACTGGCCGAGCCGCGCGCATCGCCTCGGCCCGCGCTGAACATCGTGCGAAAGCCGATCTTCTCTCCGAAGCCAACAAGCTCCTCGCCACGGCCCGGCACACGCTGTCCCGAGCCACAACCCGTACCGAAGCGGCCGTGGCCGGTGAAGAAGCGGACGCGACCGCGCTGAAGATGTCCAAACTGCGAGAGACCAACCGGGAGAGAGAGGAACGACGCGATGCGCTGAAGCCTGTGCTGGACGCCGCCCGCCTGGCCTATGCCGACGCGCTGGGCGCGGGGAAAGCACGCGAGGAACGGATCGAGAACCTGCGCGGCACCAAACGTCGTCTTGAGGGTGAGCTGACCGAGCAGGACAAAACCAAGACGAAGCTCACCGATGAGCGGCTGGCTCTGGACCTGCCTGGCCGCGAGGCGGCCTGGGGAGACTCACCCGAGTCCGCGCACCGGTTTCTGCTGGCCCTGAACGCCGAGCAGCAGGCCCGTACCACCGCAGCGTGGAACGAGGAGACCTGCTATCAAGTCAACGAGGTTGTGCGACGGTGCTTCCCCGAGGGCACACCACACGACGAGATGCCCGCCGAGATCCGGGAACTGTTCATCGAACAACGCTGGCAACGCGGCGGACTGGACACTCGAGTCGGACTGGTTCCCGCGCTCATCCGCGCGCTGCGTACCCACCTGACCCAGACCCAACAGCACGACCTTTACCAGCAGCAGCAAATCGCCATCCAGCGTGCACAACGCACCGGTGACCTGGAGGCGGCTCGGCAAGGCTTGAGCGAAGCCGAGCAGACCTCGCGTGCGCACCGGGCTTCGCTTGCCCTGGGAATCAAGGCGAGGCTCAAAAAAGTCAGCGAAGAATTCGATCGCCTCGACCAGCGATACGGCGGCTACGGGGCGAGCCTGGACTACCCGGAACCCGAGCCGCCCGCAGAGCCTGATCGGCCGTGGCGATGGACCGTGACACCAAAGTGGCGGCGCGCTGAGGGACAACGGATGTCGGGCTACAACCTTCGCAGCAACACCGCCCAAATGGACGAGAAGGCCGTCAAGCTGGTGTGCGCCGCCGCGCTTGCCGGAGGAGGCAGTCGCCCCTTGCTGCTCGTCCTCGACGAACTCGGCCGCAACCTCGGCAAGGAGCATCGCCGTGAGGCGGTCGCGCTGTTCGAGCAAATCGGGAAGGACCGCAACATTACCGTGATCGGTGCACTACAGGATGACATGGAGCGCTACGCCATCGAGGCAACTGGGCTCTACATCAAACTCCGTCGCCGCTCCGACAGCATGGCCTACAACGAAGCACCTGTCATCGTTGGAGACGAAACCAACCGCGCCCGCGTCGAACTGCTCCGGGAATGGTTGACCTCCTACCGCCCTACCGCCGACATCGCCGGCGATGAGCCCGAAGAGGGCAACTCGGATGAGGGCGCGGCATGACCGAACCTTACCACCCAACAGGGGAATTCCCCATGCCCGGCCACCCCGGCGTGCCCGAGGGACTCCGCGCCTATGCGCAGCCAACACACGCCGACGGCACCTTCGACCACGACCGAGCCGGCCGCCCCAAAGTCCGGCGAGTACACCTGCGCGCGCACCCACCCACTCCACCAGAGCGACCAGACGGACTCGTCAACAACGCCGACTGGAACTGGGCCACCAGCGCGCCTCGCCGGTGGAACACCATCACGACCAGACTCGATGATCGTGCCGATGACGTGGCGCTCGCCTTGGCCCGAGCAGGATGCGTTGGCCTCGAACACGACTACCGATCAGGCACAATCTGTCATCCACCCCGAGGCTGGGCCCCTAATCCTGACCTGCGGGCGGCCCGGCAAGAGCAAAACAGCCAGCGCGCCGCCCGCCGGGCCGCTCAGGACGACGAGGCATGCCGTCTCGCTGCAGAGCTCACCCACTATCCCGCCGCCGCACCACTGGTATCCATCCTCAGAGCACAACGGGACGGGCCCTACCGTGACCACGTCATCGAGGCAGCCCGCGCTTTCCCTACCGACGACACCACAACCGACACAGGCGGGGCCGCGCCGTGGGCCGCTGTGCACTGGCTAAAGCGCGGAACGAAGGCGGACTACAACAGGGACCACGAGCCGCTCGCTGAAGGTGGTCAGGGCGCAGTCTACAGCGGTATGCACAAACACACCCGCATCCCCATTGCGCTGAAGCAACTCCGCTACAGCGATGAAGATGCCCTACACCGCATGCGCCGCGAGATCTCCATCGGGCACCTCTACCGAGAGCACCCAAACGTCATGCCGGTCCTGGACTCCGACCCAGACGGGCGGTGGTTCGTCATGCCGCTCGCGAACGGCAGTGCCGCCAGCCACGCGGAACGCCTACAGCGGGAAACAGGAGCCCTCCGGGAGCTCGTCATAGCGGTCTGTAAAGGACTGCGCCGCCCACACACCGACGGCAGGATCCACCGCGATATTAAGCCAGCCAACGTCCTGCTCCTCAACGGCAAGTGGGTCGTAGCCGACTGGGGGCTAGGCAGACAGCCCCGAGGGGAAACTAGCATTCCGCACCGAACTCGGACCGGCACCGGCTTCGGCTCCGAGGGATTCGCCGCACCGGAGCTGTCGTCCGGAAACCCCCACAACGTTACGGCCGCCGCCGACATCTACAGCATCGGGCGGCTCATCGCAGCCATCCTGACCGGGGAACGACCGGAGCAGAATCTCCCATTGCTGCCCGCCAGGGGACCATGGGTAGCCGCAGTGACGGAGGCTACCCACCACAGGCCAACCGACCGGCCACAAGACGTGGACGAATTCCTCCGCCTGCTCAAGGACATCCCGTGACCGTTCCCTCGCCGCCCCAGCACTGCCAGGCACAGAAATTCTGGTCCACCTCAGCTGAAAGGATCATGTTGTCGATGGTGCGCATTGCGCTCGAGCCATACTTCCTGCACCAGGACCAGGTTCAGTCCCTCCTCGGAAAGCAGCGGACGGAGTCCGCATGGGCGCGGGCGGCCCGCAGGAGCGATCCCGAGGCAGCGCTGCCCTACGTGCTCGCCGCAGAACTCGCCGAGGCGCTCTCCTCGCTGGGAGTCGGCGAACTGGCGAGGCGTGTACTGGAGCAGGACCTACGTGTGGGGCAAGTCGTCGGCACCGAGCTGGAGTTTGCGTTCCAGCGGGACCGGGACCGCGACGCCCCCGGCTTCAAACCCGCGAGCTTCACAGCGGTGCTCGACGCGGGTGACCCGGTGCGCGTCACCGGGACATTCAACGCGGCAAGAATCGCCAGTTCCTCCGCGCCCGGTAGCCTCAGCGGGCACAGGCAGGTCTACCTGATCGGGACGGTCACCAATCTGGGTGCAGAGCGAATCGAGCTCAGGCCGATCTTCATCGGAATCAGGTCATTCGTCGATGACGACCTTGCCGCCGGAGGCCCAGCGCCGGGAGCGCGGGTTTATCCCAGCGAGATCAGCCAGTTCAGCGGGATCGACTTCGCCTCTCCCCTCACTGAAGTCGAGGGCGAAGCGGTCCTCCGTGTGCCGGAGGACACAGTGAAACGCGCCTTTGCCGGGCTGGTCGGCGAGTCGTACGTTCCGAAGGACTGGGGTGGCGAGCGCTCCGACCTCTATACGTCACGAGTGTTCGCCCGCGGGCGCCAAGTGTCGGCTGCGTGGTTGTTCAAGGGACCGGGCTTCCCTCGCGCGATGGACATCAAGGCACTGGGCAAGAACGGTGACCAGATCGACCGGCTGTTCACCGAGCCCGCGGAGCTACTCGTTCTGCAGCACTGTCATCAGATCAAGCCGAGCGTGGTTGGCATGATGGACGCCTACGCCCACGACGTCCGGCACCCCCGTTTCTACATGATCATTGACGGGGCCGATACCGGACGCATACTAAGGTTTCTGGGTCTGCTCCCGGTAACCCCAGCACGTCCGCCACTGTAGAACCAAAGGAACAGGAGCCTGTACCGCGTCAAAAAGCAGCCACGACGGCTCTGACCTGTGGTTTGACGGGGTTCGTCCGCGCAGGAAGATCGCGTCTTGTGCTTGTCCGCCTGCTCTATTTGATCGTCCTCCGGGTGTTCGGCTGGCTGGTGCTGCTGGGCCGCGGCCAAGCGTCGACGGACGCGGAAATCATGGTGTTGCGTCATGAGGTGGCAGTGCTGCGGCGTCAGGTCGGACGCCCGAAGCCGGACTGGGCCGATCGGGCCATTCTTGCGGCGCTGGCCCGGTGGTTGCCGGCGGCGGCGGCGCGCGCGCGCCGCGCGCCCGCGGCGCTGGAAGTGCTGGCCATCAGGTCGACAGCTGCGACTGGGGATTGCGGCTAGGGTCCTGACCGAGGTATGGAACGCCGAGAGGAAGGACCGAGCGGCCGGAAGGCCCGGGATGATGCCCCCGGACCGTCCGGCGCATACCAGCTACAGATGATGAGCTAGAGGGGCTGGCCGGTCTCAATCTCGTCCGTCACCGGCTCGCCCAGGGCCTCGGCGATGGCGGCGAACTCGTTGAGCGCGGATTGCAAGTCATCTACGATCTCGCGCGCGATCACGGCTGGCGGGAGCAGACTGTCGGCATCCTCGAGCGTCGGATCTTTGAGCCAGGTGATCTCGAGATTTACCTTGTCGCGCTTAAGTAGATCGTCGACGTCGAACTTCTTGAAGCGCTGGGACTCTACTCGCTCGCTGTGGGGCCGACCCGGCAGGTACGCGGCGACGAAGTCATCCAGGTGCTCGCGACGCATCGGCCGGGTCTTGAGGGTGAAGTGCTCGCCTACCCGAAAGTCATAGACCCACAACTTCGAGGTCCATGGCTGATTATCAGTTCTGGGCTTTTCTTGTCGAAGAAGAGCACGTTCGCCTTCACGCCGCCGGCGTAAAAGATTCCTGTCGGTAGGCGCAGCAGCGTGTGGACGTCGAGCTCCTTGAGCAGCCGTCGCCGAATGGCCTCCCCGGCTCCTCCTTCGAACAGCACGTTGTCTGGAAGGACGACCGCTGCCCGACCGTCGATCTTCAGTACCGACATGATTTGCTGCAGAAAGTTGAGCTGCTTGTTCGTTGTAGTAGAGCGGAAGTCGGCACGGTCGTAGGAGATGTCCTCCTTGTCCAGTCGCCCGTCCGAACCGTAAATGGTGATCGAGGACTTCTTGCCGAAGGGGGGGATTTGCCAGGACCAGCGAGACTCGCTCATCGCCTCGCGGTTGCTTGGCCAGTGCGTCGTGCACGTCGATGAGCGAAGGACCGTCGCTCGTGCCGACCCCATGCAAGATCATGTTCATCGCGGCCAGGCGCACAGTTCCGGGGACCAGTTCGGCACCTCGGATCGCACCGGAAGAGAGATGCTCCTGCTGTGCCTTGGTCATCCGGCCTTGGTATTCACGCACGATATGTGCATGTGCTGCGATCAGGAAACCTCCAGTGCCACAAGCGGGGTCGAGGATTGTGTCATCCGGAGTGGGCCTGTGACCTCGACCATCACGTCAATCTGGCCTGGGCACTGACCACGGTCAGGTCAGACAGACTGTTTTCGGCGATTGCAGCTGTCGAGCCGCAGGTGCTGCTGCGACTGGCTGATGAAATACGCGCCGAGTCCCTTAATCACAACGTCATCCGACATCGGTGGTGCTGGCGGGTGAACCTGGAGCACGTTGTCAAGGCCGAATGGCGTCCCAAGACGCTCCAGGGGTACGAGGGCGTTGTCCGGCGCTACCTCGTCCCTGCGCTCGGCCGTAGGCGACTGGACAAACTCAACGCTGCCGAGGTCCGCCAGTTCATCACGTCCCTGCGTAACGGCTGCCAGTGCTGTCAGCGGGGATGGGACAAGGCACGCGAGACTCCCGAATGCTGCGCCAAGAAGGGCGGCGCCTGCTGTGAGTACAAGATCCAGGCGCGCATGGTCCAGTCGATCCATGCCGTCCTTCGTAATGCTCTAGAGAACGCCGTTCGTGAGGAAGTCATCGCGCGTAACGTCGCCAAGCTCGTCAAGGTGTCCCCACCGAAGTACAAGGTCAATCGGGGCCTGACCGTCGCTCAGGCAAAGGCGATTCTGAAGGCCGCTCGGGACCACCGCCTCGGCGCGCTCTACGTCCTGGCGGTCTGCCTCGGGCTGCGGCGTGGAGAACTCCATGGGCTTCGCTGGGAGGACGTCGATCTAGAAGCCGGAACCTTGGAAGTCGTCCAAACCCTTCAGCGGGTCGGCGGCCGACTCCAGTTCGTCAAGCCGAAGACGGAGGACTCCGAGCGCACCGTCCCCCTGCCACCGATCTGCCTCCATGCTCTCAAGGAGCACCGCAAGCATCAGTTTGCGGAACGCTCGAACTGCTGGCCGGACTGGGAGGATCACGGACTCGTGTTTCCTTCGCGTCGCGGTACACCTATGGAGCCCGACAATCTGCGACGCAGTTGGGGAGAGATCCGCGGCGCTGCGGACCTCGGGAGTGTCCGGCTTCACGATCTCCGTCACACCTGCGTAAGCCTCCTACTGGACCTGGCTGTACCTCCACACATCGTCCGCGAGATCGTCGGGCACTCTGACATTGATGTCACCATGAAGATATATGCCCACACTTCTATAGACGAGAAGAGAAAGGCTCTGGGCAAACTGGGAGATTCACTTTCCTGGGTCAAGCAAAAACGCCCCCCGACGGCACGGGGGGCGTTTTGCGTACCTGACACCACTGCATCTACCTGCGGCTTCGCCTCAAGATCTACATCAAGACGGGACCAACCGCCGAAACCTGGGCAGGCTGACGCCACCATTTAAGAGTTCTTTTTAGGGCATCACCACGCTTTGATGGCGAGTCGGAACCTGGCGGCGAATTAGCCTCACCACTGTAGGCGCGCCACGCGAGCCATCCCGTCAAAACAGCGGCGAGTCCCAAGGAGGCCAATTGAAAGACAGTCGGCTGGTTGCTGAACCCAGCCGCTGCACTCGCGGCGGCAGAGCCTGCCGACGGTAGGACAACCGCCAGGGAGCGGAAGAACTTCTGCCGTCTCTGACGACGACGCTTCCGACCTCCCATAGATCCTTTATAGCGGATCCAGAAGGGCCAAGGTCCAACGAGTCTCAGGGATGGCCGCGATCAGGCAAGCGGTTGTCGTCATAGTTGTCGTCAACCCCCAAGCAAGAACGCCGCGCGCACAGCATGCACACGGCGTTTTGGCTGTTCAGGTGGTGTGGTCAGGGGCGGGGTCGAACCGCCGACCTTCCGCTTTTCAGGCGGACGCTCGTACCGACTGAGCTACCTGACCCGGTGGTGATGAGACATCCACCAGAGCGGTCCTGACGGGACTTGAACCCGCGACCTCCACCTTGACAGGGTGGCGAGCACTCCAAACTGCTCTACAGGACCTTGCTTGCCGGGAGTCTGTGACTCTCGGCCTTTGCGCTTGCTTAGCTTACCAGCTCTCCGGAGATCTTTGACCTCTGGTCTTACTGGTGAGCATCAGCTCACACGTGCCCCCAACGGGATTCGAACCCGTGTCGCCGCCTTGAAAGGGCGGTGTCCTAGGCCGCTAGACGATGGGGGCTCAGGACTCTCGCCCTGGTTCCGTGACGCCTTCCGTCGGAGACCTCTGAAGCATAGGGGACGTGGGCCCTTGATGCCAAAGTGGTCATCGCCGGAATGGCGACTCGGTTCCGGAACCCTCTCCCGTTGGCGACGAGGTCGGAACCGGCTCCGGAGAAATTGTACGGCCAGGCTCGCTCTCCACGTGACGCTGGATCTGGACCCACTGCTCCCCAAGGCCCCCGAGCGTCACGTCGTCCCAGGCCTGAAGGCGGTGGGAGGTCATGTCGAAGTAGAGCACGGAGGCCTGGATCGGCGTGGGCTCGTCGTGTTCGAGGCCGCGCAGGCCCGCCCCTCCGGTCGAGCCCTGGATCATCAGCCGGGTACCCGACGGAAGCATCTCGGTCGACCGCTCGTGGACATGGCCGGTCAGGACCAGCGGCGAGGATCCGCTGAACGCCCGTCCGACCGTGGGATCGTGAACGGCGACCAGGTCGACAGGGATCTTCTTGCCGGCGGGATCTCCGGATGCACCCGTATCCGCCGGATTCGACTGGCCGCCTGTCAGCTTGGACGACGGGGACGGAGACGCCTCACGCGAGGGCTTCGAGGCGGCCGGCTTCCCTTCGCCCTCCGCGGGCGCCAGGCGGGCGGCGTGAGCGCGTCCGAGATCCACCAGCACCTGAGCGTCCGATTTGACGTCGACGGTCTTGTCGGGCGTGAACCGCGGGTCACCGACGCCGTAGATCCGCAGGCCCTCTACGGTCTTCTCAGCGCCGTCCAGGACGATCGCGTTCTTCTGCCGGGCGACCGCCCGCTGAGTGGCGATGGAGTCGTGGTTCCCGCGGACGTACACGTATGGGACCCCCAGTGTGCCGATCTCCTCGACGAACTTGTTCTCCGCCTTTGTCCCGTGGTCGGCGATGTCACCGGTGTCCACGATCATATTGATCTTGAACTGATCCTTCAGCGAGCGGATCATGTTCCAGGCGACGGGATTGAGGTGGATGTCCGAGACGTGCAGGACTCGCAGGGTGTTCGGATCCGGCGAGTACACCGGGAGCGTGGTCCCGGCGTGGTAGAGCTGGGAGACGTTGGTGACCAACTTGGCGAGCTGGCCTCGGTACTCCGTGAAGCGCGAGACGATCGACTCGGCGCTGCCGATGAGCGAGGGAACGCCGGTGAGCAGTCCGGTGTACCGGGGCTCGGCGATCGACCGGGGATTGAAAGTCATCACGGACAGAAGGCCGACCAGGGCCACCGCCGTGAAACTACCCAGACCCGTCCACAGCGCCCGTCGCCACCTACGGAAGACGATGAGGCCCGTCACGAGGCCGCCGCCGACCGCGAACAAGACGGCCCTGATGACGAGTTCCTTCAGGCCCTCCTGGAGGTCGGCCTCGATGAGGTCGGGCAGGGTCTCGGCCCAGCGAGGACTCTCCAGGAGTTGCTGGGCGATGTCCGCGTGGATGCCGTCGAGGCTGAGGCTCAGTTGTAAGGGGCCGTGATGGGAGTCGAACCTCAGGGTGCCGAGAGGCCGTACGTCCACGACCGTCTGGCCACCCCAGGAGGGTTGCAGGCTCATTCCGATCTGCGCGGGCCCCACACTGGTGCTCACGTGGGCACCTATGGCGATACCCAGCCAGGCTCCGGCCACTGCGACGATGCCGATCAGCAGGACGTTGACCGTCCGGCGTACGGCACGTCGCTCGTTCAGCCGCTGGGCGGACTCCCTCAAACGCATGAAATTCATCGTCGTCTTGCCTACCCGAAAACACGGTCCGACTCATAGCAGTCGCGAGTCATGCTCGGTCTTGGTGTCAGTCAACAAAGGTCCTGCCGGGCCTCATGCGGTCCACACCCGTTCCGCCGGCCTCATGGGGCTGGGCTTCGGGCGGTCCTCCCCTCCTGGGTCTCAGGCGGTCCGTACCGCCGCCGGCCGTACGCGCTACCGCGCTGTCGCTCAGCGGTGACACGATTGAACGGTGATCGAGGTTTCGCGGGAGAAGTTCGAGGAGCTCGTGGCCGAGGCGCTGGACACGATCCCGCCCGAGCTGGCTCATGTGATGGAGAACGTGGTGATGGTCGTCGTCGACGATCCACCCGAGCCAGGACTTCTCGGGCTTTACACGGGCATCCCACTGACCGAGCGGGGTGAGTGGTACTCGGGCGTCCTGCCCGACCGGATCGAGATCTACCGGAACTCGATCTGCGGGATCTGCGAGACAGAGGACGAAGTGGTCGAAGAAGTACAGATCACCGTGGTCCACGAAATAGCTCATCATTTCGGGATCGATGATGACCGCCTGCACGAACTCGGCTGGTAGGCCCAGAACCGCGGCGGCCACGGCGTCGTACCTCCATGTGACACCTCGCCTCACCTGGCGGGACTCCTCTGGACATAACACCCGATAACAGCTCTGCGCTGAGATCCGTACGGCCATGAGGGTTGCGCAACCGCGCCCGGAGTCGGCACCGTAGGTGACATACTGAACACGGTCTGTCAGGAACGGCCCAGCGAGCGCAGCGGAGACATATGGCGGTCACGAGGCCAGGCCGGCTGCCCGGGCGGCACCGCCGCTCGCCGGAAAGCCAAGCGACGTACGGCGAAGTCATCGCCATCGGCGAGTTCCGTGCGCTGTGGGTCGGTCAGTGCCTTTCCTTACTCGGTGACCAGCTAGCCCAGGTCGCGCTGGCTCTCCTCGTCTTCGAAAGGACCCGTTCGCCTCTGGCCACCGCCGGGGTCTACGCGCTGACCTATCTCCCGCCGATCGTCGGCGGTCCGCTGCTCGCGGGGCTCGCCGACCGGTACGCACGGCGCCAGATCATGATCGTGTGCGACCTCACACGGGCGCTTCTGGTGGGTCTGATGGCCGTGCCCACCATGCCTTTTCCGGTGCTGTGCGCCCTGGTCTTCTGCGTGGTGCTGCTCAGCTCGCCCTTCACGGCCGCCCGGGCGGCGCTGCTTCCCGAGATCCTTGAAGGCGATCGGTACGTCGCGGGCTCCGCGCTGCAGAACATGACCAACCAGGGTGTGCAGATGCTGGGCTTCGCCGCAGGGGCGGGGGTGATCGCGACCATTGGCGCATATCGTGGGCTCGCGCTGGACGCGGTGACCTTCGTGGCCTCGGCGCTGATCCTCGCTGTCGGCGTAAGGCGGCGTCCCGCGCCAGATCCCGAGGACGACACGCACACGTCCATGTGGGCCATGACCAAGGCCGGGGCCCGGCTCGTCTTCGGCGACAGGCGGCTGCGGACGCTCGTCCTGTTCGCCTGGCTCTGCGGCTTCTATGTGCTCCCCGAGGGCATCGCCGTCCCGTACGCGGCGACGCTCAGCGACGATCCGAGAGGGGTCACGCTGATCACGGGCCTGCTCATGGCCGCCATGCCGACGGGGACTGTTCTGGGGGCCTTCGCTTTCAGCCGGTTCGTGGCGCCGACCGGGCGCCTGCATGCCATGGGCTGGATGGCGATGCTCAGCTGCGCTCCGCTCATCGGGTGCGCGATGCGGCCTCCGCTGGCCGTCGTGCTGGCCCTGTGGATCCTCGCCGGGGTGGGCGGGGCGTACCAGCTCGCGGCGAATGCCGCGTTCGTGCAGTGCGTGCCGGCGAACCGCCGGGGCCAGGCCTTCGGGTTGGTGCAGTCGGGGTTGCTCGCGGCCCAGGGCATCGGGATCCTCATCGGCGGTGCCGCCGCACAAGCGCTCGGCCCAGAGCCGGTGGTCGCCCTTGCCGGAGCGGCGGGGCTCTCCGTGGCCGCGCTACTGGCCATGCTCTGGACCGAGTCTCGTACCGAGATCATCACCAGGGTCCGCACCCAGGTGACCTAGGCGTGCGTAGGGGCCTCGTCCACCGGCGACTGCGGCCGGCTCGTCGGCGACTGCGGGTGGGGCTGGGGAGCAGCCGGAGCGGAGTAGGGAGCCTGGTCCGCGTACGGAGGCTGGTCGGCGTAGGCGGGCCGATCACCGTAGGCGGGCCGGTCGGCGTACGGGGGCTGGTCGGCGTTCTGGGGCCGCGATGGCTGCTGCCAGTACGAGGAGACCTGCTGCCAGGTGGAACCTGAGCCGTTCTTCTGCTTGTTGATCAGATCCTGGACGATCGAGCTGTTCTTGCCCTCTTCGGGGATCAGCAGCCACGCGACGGCGTAGATACCGACGCCGAGGCCGCCGAAGAAGGTGGCGACGGCGAGGCCGAGCCGGATGATGTTGGCGTCGATGCCGACGAACTCGGCGGCACCGGAGCACACCCCGGCGACGATCCTGCCTTCGCGGGTGCGGCGGAGTTCCTTGGTGGTCGAATGGCCCTGAATGTTCATCTCGTTCATGGCTCCAGACTGCCCGGAGGGGCCCCGTTCGCACATCGGGATTCCCCCTGGCCCGACCCTGGTGACTCCCTGAAGCCTGCTAACGTTCAAGGAACCGCTTGGGGCTCACCCTGACAGGGAACCACGTCGAGTGAAGGCCGCGTCGCCTGACTCCAGACCGTATCGAAACGGTCGAGAGGGGAAGGCAGTCGCGCAGGGGGCGGTACGCTCAGTACCCTGCAATCTAGCTGGGCCGCTAGCTCAATGGCAGAGCTGCGGACTTTTAATCCGTAGGTTCAGGGTTCGAGTCCCTGGCGGCCCACCCATAATGACCTGGGCAGACTCCCAGATCTCATGATCGGGAAGCCTGCCCAGGGTTGCAGTTCGGGTTGCAGTTGTCAGCAGCGGGTTGCAGTCGCCGGCCTCAGTCATCCCACAGCGCCCGGCCCATCCGAGCCGCCGCATCGCTCGCCAGCTTCGACGTCACGTGCGTGTACCGCTTGGTCGTGGTGAGCTGAGAGTGTCCAAGGATCTCCTGCACGACGCTGATGTCCACGCCCTGCTCCAGGAGCAGCGTGGCGGCCGTGTGCCGGGCGTCGTGAACACGGGCATCCTTCTCGACCCCGGCGGCCCTTAGAAGTCCCTTCCATTCGTCCCAGTCGTCACCCGGGTCGATAGGGCTCCCGTCGAGTCGGCACCAGACGAGATCCATTCCTCGCCACTTCTTTCCGGCCGCCTTCTCCTCCGCCCGCTCTGCTTCCCGCTGGAGCTTCAGAAGCGGGATGAGCGGCGGCGGAATCAGCACCGTCCTTTTCCCCTTGCCTTTCGGCTTCACGAACGCCCAGCCGCCCACACGCTCGGGGCACGATGGCGCGTGACCCGTGCAATCCTGAGGGCAGAACTTCGGGCACTTACCCCCGTGTTGCCGACAACGTGGAGGACACTGCCGAAGGCAGATGTGCCGCCGCCCCGATGTCCTTTTCGACTTGGGGCAGTCCCGCGGGCACGGGTACCGGTGCAGACGTTCACCGCACTCGTGATGATCTTCGCAGCCGTGGCGGTACCGCTGGTGCTTGATCTGCCAGAAAACGCGGATCACGCCCTTGTCGAGATCGACGTACTTCCACCGCAGGCCGAGCGCCTCGCACTGCCGAAGGCCCAGCGCCAGGGCCACAGACCACCGTGTGCCGTTCCGCCGGTCCTTGGCACTGTTCAGGACCGCCCGCGCCTCATCTGCCGTCAAAGGCTCGATCTCGACATCTTCGCCTGTGGGTGCGTCGATCAGCGTGCAGACGTTTCGCCCGATCACCTCGCGACGCACGGCGATCTTCAGCGCCCTGGACAGAATGCGGTGAATCTGCAACACGGTGTTCTCGGCTAGCCCCTGTTGCGACAGCCACACGTAGAAGGCATCCAGGTGTTCGGGGCGAAGGCGATCGAGCCGATGCTTACCGAGCCCGGGAATGATCCAGCGCTCCACCTTGGGTCGGTACGTGCTGTCCAACGTGAGCCGACTGACGGTCCGTGGCGCGATGGTGTCGAGCCACGTCCTCATCCACTCCTCAACGGTCGGCACGCGCCCCGGCTTGTCCACCTTGCCGGAATCCCTCTGCTTCTCCAGGTCCCGAACCTTCCGGGTCACCTCGGTCTCAGAGGCGCCCTTGCGGTGCCGGCGATCAGGCGAGCCGTCGTCCTTGACCCCCATCATGACCCAGCCGTGCCAGAGGCCATCTTTGCCGAGATAGATGGACGATCGGCCATTGGGCTTGCGGGCCGCCATCACGCCACCTCACGATGCGTCAGACCGGCTTCAACCTCCAGCACTCGGGCGAAGTCGCGCAGCGCCCAGGCCGGGACCAGCCGGTACCCCTCCCGCTTGATCGACTGAAGCTCTCCAGTCTTGATCAGGCGGAACACGGCCGTACGGCTGATGCCGAGCGCGGTCGCCGCGTCCTTGGGGCGGTAGAACAGCCTTTCCACGGTCACGCCACCTCCCGCATTGCCGAAGGATCTTGGATGGGTTGTCCGTCTGCGCGTGCTTGGGCTTGCTGGAGTGCGGTTCGCCAGCGTTGCCGGTTGGCGATCTCTTTCAGGAGTCGTTCGGCCAGGGGTGGCACGTCACGGTCTGCCGGGGTTGCGACGCGCCACATGTAGCGGTGCGGGTCCACGGGGGCCGTCTCGTCGTCAGTTGCCGAAAGGCCGAGCTGTTCCAGCACCCAGGCGCGGCGGTCGTTCTTGTGTTCGGCGAGGGTCTTGCCGGACCACTTGCGCGAGACCAGGACACGGCGTCCGGCGTAGCCGAGGTGTTCGGGCTTGTGCGCCCTGCTACGACACGAACCCGGCCGCATTCCAGACTTCGCGCCTTTGGGCTGGACGCCGTAGCGCAGCCAGTTGGGGCAGGTCGGTGCGCACGGCTCGTACCGGAGGACCGCCATGAGCCGTTCCACGTGCGCCCGCTGGGCATCAGTCGTCGGCTCGTGGCAGTCGGTCAGCGACTTCGTGAGGTACTTGGTCAGGTACCGCAGGCCCAGGTCCGCGCCCGGGGACCCTGCCAGGACGCCCTTGACATCGACCTGCGAGCCCAGCCGCACCACATGCAGGGGTTCGGCATCCTCATCGGCGTCGAGCTGGTCGAGCGCCTGTTCCCAGGTGGGCAGCACCTCGCCGGTTTCCGGGTCGAGGTAGTCGCCGGCCTGCCCGGCGCCGCAGTCGGTGGCGTGCTCGTCGGCGGCCCAGACCGGCAGGTGTTCGCCCTCGTAGCGGACCACATCACACGACGGCCACCACACCTGGTGGTAGGTGGCCGCCGCCACGGCCTTGACCTCGGCGCGTGGCATGGTGCCCCGGACGGCCATGTGCAGATGCGGCGCGAGACGGCGTTGCGGTTCGACGGTGGCGAAGTACTGCACGTCATAACCGGCGACCCGGCGAAGATTCTGCACGAACCGGTCCACCAGCTTGGGGAAGTGGATCGCATCCCGCGCCGCGCTCACGTAGTCATAGCTCGCCGGATCGACGGGGGTACCGTCCGGGCGGACCTTGCCATAGCTGTCGCAGGTCAGGGTGATGAACAGCGACGGCCGGTAGATGCGCCCGTCCGGGGCGGTGAAGGTGCGTCCAATAGTGCGGTTCTCCTGCTGGCGCTTGGGCAGGTCCGGGGCGTCCTGGCGGCGACGCGTCGAGCGCGACCGGCGAGGCTTGCCCTCCCCCGGGATGACGCTGCCTCGCACGCCGGACTTGGCCAGTTCGTCTTCCAGGGTGGTGACGACCTCGTCCCACACGTCCACGTCCCCGCCGGTCTCCTCGGCGAGCTCGCGCAACACGTGGGCGTCGGCGCGTTCTTGGATGAGCCAGAGCTGGCGTTCGGTGGGCTCAGCGCGTTCGGGGATCGGTTCGGCCTCCAGGTGCCAGCCCTCGCGGCATTGCGCCTTGCGGAGCTGCACGGCCCGGGTGGCGCACGGCGAGCATTTGCTGTCCAGGGTGGCGCCGCAGGGAATGTTGACGATCTCGGTCTTGCCTGTGTGGGTGTCGGTGCGCTTGAGCGGGATCGGCTGGATGCAGACCCCGTGTTGCTTGGCGACCTCGGTAATGACGTCCAGGGCCATCGGCATCACCTGGCGGACGGCCCGGGGGGTGTGGCGGTCGTTGGCCGCTGTCACCAGGCATCGCCCCCGTCCGTGTCGATCAGGTATCCGGCCTTGCCGCCGCATTCCTGGCACTCGACCAGGCCACGAACGGCGTCCAGCCACAGCGTGTTGAGGCAGCCGCAGACCGAGCAGCGCAGCCCGTCCAGCAGCTCAGCGAGCAGGCTCATGCCGCCTCACCCGCTCCGGCGTACTCGGCGACCATGGCGCGGATGTCGGCGTCGGAGACGTAGGCCGCGCGGACACGGACCGCTTCGGGGCAGGCTTCCAGCCGCACGTAGCCGACCCCGGCCCCGACGACGGGGTTGGAAGAGATCTGGTCGGCCAGGGCGCCACGGTCGCGGGCTCCGTCGCCGAGGACGAGATCGACCTGTGAGGGTTCGTCCAGCCGTAGTGCGATCTTGTCGGGGAACAGGTTGCGGATGGAAAGGATCTCTTTGCGGGGGTCTTGGAGCGCGGCCAGGACGCCGAGGCCGACCGCGCGGCCCTGGGTGGTGAGGGTGGCCAGGGCCGAGCTGATGCGCTCTTTGAGCTTGCGGTCGGTCTGGTAGGCGGTCAGGAACGCCACCTCATCCACGATGACCAGAACGAACGGGTCGTCCACCGTGGGAACGTGGTTGCGCTGGACCCCGGCGAACCGTCCCGCCCGCTCCTGCATGACCTTGACCGCCGCCTCCAAAAGGTCAGCGCAGTCGGCCGGGTCGGCGGCGTACCGGTCCCCGAACAGGGCACGCCCGTAGGACAGCTCCATCAGCTTGGGATCAAGCGCCCACATCTCCACCAGCCCAGCACGCTTGGCAGGCAGCAAGCCCCGGATTGCCGACCACAGCCACGAGCCCTTACCCGCGCCGGTCGCGCCGGCCACCAGCACGTGAGTGCCATGCAGCTTGAGCAGGTACAGGGCGCCGTCCTCACGCAACCCGATCGGCACCGCCGAGACCTGCACGTCGGCAGGGATGGGGAGAGCTGGTATGGGGGTGGCGAGGACGTCGCACCGAGGAAGCACCAGCGTGACGCGGCCGAGCTTATCGGCCTTGACTCGGCATTCGGGACCGGAGAAGCCGTGGGCGAGATTGTCGGCTCTGTCCTGCCAGTCGGCCGGGGTCTGCCCCGACAGCATCCTCACCGTCACCACATCCGCCATGGGCGTGCTGGTGACCTTGAGCAGACGGGGCAGGTACTCCCGGCCACCCACGTGCTTGGCCAGCCCGGCGACGACCATGACGGGTTGCCAGTGCCGCCGGTAGATCCACATCCACCGCCACCAGGCGCGCAGCCGGAGGCCCGCCCAGGCGGTGTACGAGACCGGTTCGGCCAGCCGCCACCCGGCCAGCGCCGAGACGGTCGCGACGACGGCCAGCAGTGTGACGCGCCAGCCGTACAGCATCCCCAGCACCAGCGGGGCGACGACGGCCAGGCAGGCGATGGGGCGGCGCCACACCATGCGGACCAGGCCCACGACCGCCCGGAAGGCGATGACGAAGATGGTGAAGATGGCCGGGGTGTTGACCACCGTGGGGCGGAACACCAGCGAGTCGGGGGCGGTGGAAACGATCTCCCGGGTGTAGTCCCCAGGGAGTTTACGCAGCATAAACTGAACGCCTCCTCGTGATCTGAGAGTCGATGGGGAGAAGTGCGGGGGCCGCCGGAAGTTGCCGCTTCCAGCGGCCCCACCCGAAACCGGTCAGGCAGCCTTGCCGGGCGTCGCCTGATCGGGGACCTGGTCCACCTGCTCGACGTGGTCGGCGTGCTCGTCGCGCAGCCGTTCACAGTCGGCCAGGAAGCGCGCCGCGGACTCGAACAACTCCCGGGCGAACCTCACGTGCGTGTCGGACACGACGGTGTCGGAGGTCAGGCCGATGAACACCCCGGTGTCACCGTGCTGCACCGACAAGAACGCGCGTGTGTCGATGACCGGCGGGAAGTAGGAGACCCGGGCCCGCTCGTCGGGGTACACCGACACCGACACACGCGGCGCGGTGCCGGGCTCCAGGGCGATCGTGGTGTAGGTGTAGCCGCTCATGCCGCTTCCTCTCCTCGGTTGGCCTGTTTGGTGTGGTGGAGGCGTTCGACCTCCTCGGCGAAGGCCCGCGCCTGCTCGGCCAACTCCCGGGCGAACACCCGCACCGCGTCGTCCACCCGCTGGCCGGGAGCACGACCTTGACCACACCCGACCCGGCCGACAGCTCCAAGATCGGCGTGCGGTCGGGGTAGGTGTGGCAGTCGGCCGCGCCCCGGCCCTGGACGTGCAGGAACATCTGCGTCCAGGACAGCCCGGACCGGCGGGCCCTCACGCGGCGTCCTTGCCACTGGTCGCGGCGGCAGCCGCGGGCTTGCCGGCGGGGCGGGGAGCGCGCATCTCCCGCGCCCGGATCGAGTAGGCCAGACGGCCCGTGGACTGGTGGACATACGGGGTGACGCTCATGCCGTCGAACTCCACCGGCGTGAACGGCAGCCCCGAGATCGACGCCGGGGGAACCGGCTGGACGGGGGCGAGGATCTTGACCGACACCGTCTTCTGCGCGGCCTTCACGCCGGGGTCGGCGTCCATCACCGCCACCTGCCAGACCAGCTCACCGGTGGACTTGTCGCGGGCCGGGACGAACTTGCCGCCGGTGGAGGCCTCGAAGTCCTTGACCTGCTCGACCTCCCCGACGATGTAGCAGCCGAACGGGAACACCTGCTCAAACCCGATCGGGATCGGACCCTGTAGCGCCATGTTGTCTGCCCTCCTTCTCATCTGCTCAGCCATCTTGACTAGTCAAGCTGTTTGACTCCATTAAACGCGAAGCCCGCTTGGCTAGTCAAGCAAACCAAGCGGGCAGAGAGCGGGAAACCTGGGACCCCCGATATGCGCTACCGGATCGGATAGGCGTCCTCCAGCTCGTGACGATCCCCCGGCAGCACCGTTTGAAGCACCACCCAGGGCCTACCCGTGGCGTCACAGGCCACCGCGTACAGATCCAGCAGCGCAGCCGACGCCGAGACCCCCAGCAGGTCCCGTTCCTCCTTGGTCGGGTTACGCGCGGTCAGATGCTCAATGATGTGATCCAGCCCCACCCCGGCCGCCGACTCCACCAGCCGCCGCACTCCCTGCGGCAACTCCGCCGAGGCCGCGAGCGTCGTCCCCTCAGCCACCTCGGCGGGCAGCCACGCCGCCACGATCTCCGAGGGCTGGTCACCTTCGTGTACCACCGTCTTGCGCAGCACGACCGACGCCGCACCGTCGATGCCGAGGTAGGAGGCGATCCGCCGAGGCGCCTTGACCAGCCCCACCGAGACAACCCGGGTCGTCGCCGGGATCTCTTTGCGGTCCAGCAGTTTCCGCCCAGTACGCGGATGCCCTCCCGCGGCCAATGCGGGCCGGCCACGTACGAAGCGGCCCTTGCCCTGCTGGGTGATGATCCACCCGTTGTCACGGAGGACCCCAAGCGCCTTGACCACCGTAGGCCGCGCCATCCCGAACTCGGCCATCAACTGATGCTCACTCGGCAGCGGATCACCGGGCGCATACTCCCCGGACTCGATCCGCCGTTCCATCTCGGCGATCAACTGCGCGTACTTGGGAGGTGTGTACTCGAACGACATCCCGGAGCCCCTCGCATTCATCCTGCCTGTCTAATCAAGCACGTTAGCAGGACAGCCAACCCAGGCGAAGCCCTTACCAGCGCCTACGCGCACACTCTCATGCGGCCTTCGACTACGACCGGCAGACACGAATAAGCCCCCACGGACAACGAACCGTGGAAGCTCATACGCAATATCAAGCACTACAGCGGAACAGCGGCTCAGGCGTCGTCCGGCCTCGCATGACGAGCCGGTGAAGGCCGCCCCTTGCGCCGCGCCTCAGCTTGGGACTGTTCATCAAGCCGTGTCGCCAGTTCTCAGAGTGTCGGCGCCCAGGACGTTACGGATACCGAATCGCTCGGCACGAGTCGACCAGGAATGACGCCGGATCGCGATCCACCCGCCGAAGAAATCCATGATCTGCCAGGTACGCCCATGCCCCTCCTGGAGTTGGGCGAGGACGGGCGCGCTCATGAGGTGAGCTGCCAGTCCTTCGCCCTTGCGACCAGGAACGCAAGCGCCACCGATCCCTCCGAGACCGGGAACAAGTAGTAGCGCTCACCATCGGCCGGGCGTACCGAGTAGGCGGGCTCGCTGACTCCCTGGACGACCGTCACCGTCGCCCGCACCTGCCGGTCGGGTCCGCGGACCTCCAGTACAGGGGGCACGTACTCGGGGGAGCGGTACTCCTCGAACCGAAGTCGAAGGCGGATCACCCGCACCACTCGGCCGACGATGTCGCGCTTCTTGAGCGCGTCGCTCAGCCCGCCCAGCAAGGCGCCGTAGTAGGCCGCGGTGGCCTGTTCGGTGGATTCGTAGGTGGTGGCCATGACGCCGACGTCCCTTCGTCAGATGGGGAGAAAACCAGGCTCGTCACGCCGCTTCGCCGCTGGGATCGGGGCAGTCGAAGCACTCGACCCGGCGCAGTGCCACGGGCTGACCGTCCAGCCGAGCAGTACCGTTCGCGCGATGCGCCCGGACATAGCGCCAGCCCTTGCCCCGGCACGAGGTGCAGACATTCGCCGCAACTTCACCATCGGCAAGCACCGCAAATGCACGTCGCATCGGGGAATCAATCGAGGGATTTTCACGCCGCTGAGCCATGCCACCAAGCATTTCCGCAGGTGGCGTCGCTTCTCGATAGCGTTCATGTGCCGTGTGTCGTCGTGGTGTCTCTACTTGTCTCGTCTATGGCTCCTCGTTTCGCCTGCCAGCTCGGTAACCTGGCCTTACCGGTGCCCCAGATATCGAGGAACGGTTCATGGCTGATCAGTCGATCCTGCTGACATCGCTACTACGCCAGCGCCACTGGCAGACATATGCGGTGTTCTGCCGGGAGTACGACAAAGCAGCAAAAAGGGTGGCGCCCGATCTCAAGAACACCAGGCCGAGCCGCGCGCAGCTCCACCGCTGGCTCACCGGCGAGCTCAAGAGCCTGCCGTATGCCGATCACTGCCGCGTGCTGGAGGCGATGTTCCCCGGCCACACCGCCGAGGCCCTGTTCTCCCCCGCACCCAACGGAACCGCCGGCCACGGACACGAGACGCCGCCCCTGCCTGCCCCGCGCATCTCGGAGGCACTGCCTGCCGTCGTCCCACCGATCGGACTACGGCCTCACCTGGAGCGCGCGTTCGAGCAGGATCACGTGTCCATCGACTTCGCAGGCTTCTCCGGCGAGACGCTCCAAGGCGTGCTCCAAGAACCACTCGACAAGATCCGCTACCGGCAGCTCAGCCCCAAAAGCCTGGCCATCCGGCTTCTCCTGCCCGACACCACCAAGCCAATGACCCTGCCATGCAAGGCGGACGACCTCACCGACGACCCCGATTTCCGCGCCCGCGCCACCACGATCACGCGACGCCACGCCACGGCGATACTCGACTCGGTCAACGAACTGGCCACGCGCGGAGCCATCGAAAAGGCGACCACCCAAATCCGGGTCCACCAGGCCGCCCCGCTGTTCAAGCTCTACATCATCAACGACCACGACGCCTTCTTCGGCTTCTACCCGATCCAGCGCTACGAACTTCAGATCGGCGACGAAACACACGGCATCTACGACCTCATGGGCAAAGACGCCGCGATCTTCCACCACTCAGCCGATAACGACACGGGACGCGAGTACGTCAAACAGTCTCGTCTATGGTTTGAGTCGATGTGGAACACCGTCAGCCGGGAGTTCAAAGGGTGATCTCAGAGCCTGCCCACGTCCATCGCCTGCTCGCCGACGTCAAACACGTCCTGTTCGACTTCGACGGCCCGATATGCGCCATCTTCGCGGGACTACCGGCCCCCACCATCGCCGCCACCCTGCGCGACTACCTCGCACCTCTCGCCCTCGACCTGCCCCCGGACATCCGCGCCCAGGTCGACCCTCTGGAGATCCTTCGCTACGCCCCCACGGCCGGCCCACTGGTCGCCGAAACCGTCGAAGCCGGGCTACGCGGCCTTGAACTCCAAGCCGCCCTCACCGCCACCCCCACCCCCGGCACGGCCAACGTCATCAAGCAGCTCCGCACCTCAGGCCGACGACTGGCAGTAGTCAGCAACAACTCCGACGCCGCCATCAAGACCTACACCGAAAACCACGGCCTACTCGCCTACTTCGACCACATCTCAGCCCGAGCCCTCTTCCAAGACCCGGCCCTGCTCAAGCCCCACCCGTACCTGATCAACCAGGCCCTCAACGCCCTCAGCGCCGACCCCGCCCTCACGATCCTCATCGGCGACTCGGTCACCGACATCGAAAGCGCCAAGACCGCCGAAATCCTCAGCATCGGCTACGCCAACTCCACCACCAAGGCGCAACTCCTGCACAACGCCGGAGCGAACGCTGTCATCTCCGATATGGTCCAGCTTATCCCGCTACCTACGTGACCGAGTTACACTAAACGGAAACGTGGTTACTGGACCCCGGATATGGCATCGCCACAGGTCAGGGCTTCGAAATTGTCCAGTAGCATAGTTTCTTATTAGCAACAACAGCTCACAAGAAAGTCAGCGAGCACAAGTCGAATCCGCCGGTTGTCGCGGCAACTGTTTGCAATGCGCAATTTCTAGAGCACGTCAATTTTGGTGCATCACAGCCACGAAACTACCGCGTGGCGCTCTGACCGTATACTTTCGGCAATAGTTGGGCAGCGGCGCGCATGAATCGCTTATACGGCTCATAATTGATCACATTACGAGCCATTATCTCCTTCGACACTCCAGCTTCAGCAAAGAGGCGCATGGATAGTAACCACCGCAGAGACTGCGCGAGGACATAGTATTTCCCGACCGAATCCGTACCGTCATCCTCAAGGCCATGCGCGAAACCATTACGCGCATTCACAAGTGCGGACTTCCATCGATTCGGTTTACCAGCCACTCCTGGAGTGTAATCAGCTACATTTTCGGCTAGCGCCAGAACCCTCATTGGGAAACTTAGATCCCACAGATAAGTTCGCAGGGCGGATGACAGTACCTCAAAAACATCTCTATCAAGAGATGTATCACCCAATACACTTAGACCGTTAGTAACCTGTTCGTCCGATAGTCTGCGCTCTCCATCGTAAAGTCTGCGATGTAGACCTTCGGCGGCCGTAGCAAGTTCGAGAAGTCGATTTTGTACCGTTCGACTCGAATCCTTAATGGATCCAGAGATCAAGCCGGGTATGGGATCCATTCTTTCTGCGAGCTGGAACCAGTTTCCTAACTTGCCGAAATCAAATTCGGAGGCGCTAAGCAGAGGGACGTCGGGCTCCAAGTCGTCTTCGCGCTCTATACCATAAGCGACGACGCCAAGCCAATGATCATGTTGCTCGTTCTTTACTTCCAAGCCGGTAGGGGGGCAGTCGCGATCGTAGAGGAGGGTCAACAGCGCACTCAGTGGATGCAAGAATTTCCGTCGAATCTCACGGAATGAAAGTCCCTCGTTGAGCGAGATGTGAATCCACGTCTTGGTGCGGACATGTCGGCGCCTTCTGCTGGAATGAGGTATCTCCCAGTCGCAGGAATACGAAAATCGACCCGTGTTATCAGGCAGGGGATGCCAAACCTTCTCGGGGAATTCGTAAGTGACTACGAGGGTAGAGTTGGAATCACTCGGTCGGCGATCCAACTCTGGTATGTTGGTCCAATAATCCAAATACTGCGCACTGATCCGGATGTCCGTGAAAAGAGTAAGCTCTCCATCGACATGGCCACCGATGATCGCATACTCACTTTCTAGAGTATGCCTTTCGGGTGACCCAAATCGACCAATACCAGCCCGGCGCCGAGTACTGGCAGATATTAGAGTAACCGGTCCGACTCCGTCGTCCAACGAGCCATGAATAGTAAGATCCTCCGCCCCGCTCGAAATAGGAACCCAGGTCTGAGTTCCGTCGCTTGCGGTGGAGTCGAGCCTCATCGAAGGCGTGACTGGTTGATGCAACTCTAATGTTTGCCACCGCGATCCCAGCGTCAGCCTCCCTGGGATCTTGTTCGTCTCCTCGCCTGGAAGCCAGAAATCACCTGTGTTAAACGGTTGCATCGCCTCACTCATGTCGTGCACCTTAGCTCATAGCGCGCGGTCATAACCGAGTGTCGTGACTCACTTGATGCTTGACGCTTTGGCTTCGGATGATGCTTGACACGGCCTAGACGATCTTTCTCCGCTTAGTATGGTCGGCCGATTTGATTCGGGATACTTCCTGGGTGGTGGTTCGGGTCACCACCTTGAGGGTTTCCGCCTCGTCGTGGATCGCGATGTGGCTGTCATCGACGGTCACGGTGACGACCTTCCGGGCGTGTACCCGGCCGAGGTTGATCTTCTGGCCGACGACCATGATGCCGCCCTTGATGCTGACCACCCGTTGGACGGTGACCGGCCCGGTCGGGGGTTTCGGGGGTGGACCGGCGGTTCGTGCGCCGCGCAGCCTCGCCCGTTACGCACCAACGCCCGGTAGACACTGGAGCGCGACGGCAGCGGCTCCACCCCACGCCGGCCCAGCTCCCACACCAACGTCCGCGGCCCCCACTTGGGATGCGCCCGCCGCAGCTCACAGATCAACACCTCGATCTGCGCCGGCGTCTGCATCGGATGCGACCTCACTCGATGCGAGCGATCCGCCAACGCCCCCAGCCCGCCATCGCGATAGCGGCGCATCCAGGTATGCACCGACTGCCGCGACACCCCATAACGAAACGCGACCTCGGTGACCGGCGCACCCGCCAGGACTTCCATCACCGCGTGATACCGCTGCTCCACGACGCTCAACTCCACCAGCGCCATCCAAGCCTCCCCCGAAGCGCCGATAACGCAACGAGAAAGCCCAGAAGACGATCAAGGTGTCAAGCATCAAGCGAGGCCAGCGTGTCAACCATCAAGCGAGACAGGACACGCGGTCATAACCGAGATACTGCCGAATTATTCTTATAGGTATCAAGGCGACGGCGCTCCGCGCCGCCGCACGGCCCGCCGCCCGCTCCGCCCGGCCGGGCGTGCGGCGTGGGCGCCGGTCCCGGCCGGCGGCGGGAACGCGGGCCGCCCGCCGTACACAGCGCCCGCCGTACCAAGCCGCACCCGCCGACCAGGCACGCGCCGCCGCCCAGATGCAGCACGACGATCGCCATGCTGTGGCCTGCCATCTCACGGGGTCGGGGGCGATCGAAGGTCCGGGACTTCGTACCTCAGCCCCGGCCCACCGGGTATCGGGGCTGAGCGGACCCGATTGGCCGGGCGAAGGTGCGAGAGGCGTTGGACCAGGCTGATGTGATCCGGCTGTCCCGCATGTTTAGCCTTGGCGAGTTGAACCGGGGCCGGGCCTGGACAAGGCGACCCACCAAGCTATGCGGGTGGCGGAATACGGACACCGGGCTCCTTGCTGAGCAAGGTCCCATGTGCTCCGAAGCCAGCCGAAGAATAGAAGCGGATGGCTTCCTTGTTCGGCGCGAAGATTCCGGCATAGAGAATCGAGACACCGCGCTCTGCGGCAGCTTGCTCCGCCGCCACCACCAAGGCAGATCCCACACCTTTGCCGCGATGCTCGTCCAGGACGACAGTGTGGATCTCGGCCGCGCGGCGGGGATGGATGATTTGGTGGTCCAGGGGATCTGCCAGCAAGACCACCTCCACCATGCCCACCACCTCTCCTGCCACCTCAGCGATCAATATCATCATCTTGGGCTCGGCCGAAAGCATCTCCTCGAAGTGCCTGCGTACGGCCTCGCTGTCGGGCACACGGTAGATGACCGGATCAAGTTGGACATGCCTTTCGGCGTTCGCGAGACGCAGGTGGACGAGGGAGGGCACGTCTCCACGGTCGGCAGCCCTGATGAGAATCGACATGAGTAGAGCCTCCCAACGTGCCCGCAGAACCGCAAAACTTGCTGACCAAGTCAGAACGGGGCGAAGTTGCCTGATGTGCCACTAAGGTCGCCGGGTTGCAGTTTGGGTTGCAGTTCAGGGTGGTCCAGAGCCGTTCAGAAGGGACCGCGCATGCCCGTTGACCTGCATTGAACTGCCTGGAATCATGATCGTCCGAGCTTTTAATCCGTAGGTTCAGGGTTCGAGTCCCTGGCGGCCCACCAGCTAATCCCTTGATCCATGATCTCTACTGGTACAGCTGTTCGATCTTCTGCCGGACCAATGCCGGACCATTCCGCCGACGATCATGCCGTGGTCGACCTCGACGCGCGCCGCGGAATCATCGCCACCGTCGCCGCGGCGGCGATCGTCGCAAGCTCGGGGATCACCGTCGTATACGTGTCCGCGGTGAACCAGTACTGCCGGTGCCCGAGCGTCGCCGACACGATCTTCATGTCGGTGCCGGCCGCGAGCATGATCGTGGCCGCACAGTGCCTCATGTCGTGCAGACGGACCGGCGGCAGCTGCGATCGTCGCACCAGCCACTCGGTGTGGTCGGTCAGCCCGTTCAGGTCCAGCGGCCGGCCCAGCTTGTCGGTGAACACCTTGCCGCTGTCGACCCAGTGCTTCCCCGCTGCCAGGCGCTCAGTCGCCTGAGTCTTCCGCCAGGCCTTCAGCAGCTTCACGTTCACGTCGTCGAGCACCACGACGCGCCGCGATGAGTCAGACTTGATGCCCGCCTCGGCCTCTTCGTCTTCGTCCAGCTGGAGGACGGCCCGGAACCACGGCGCGGAGTGTTGACTACTCCGGCTTCGCCAACGCTTTTCCCGCGGGGTCTGCTGATGGATCACCGCAGACTCGACACCACCAAGCAGTACTACCGGGTGGGTGAGAACCGCCGCCGCGAAGCGATCGACCGGGTCGCTGCCTCTGCAGTTCGACCGGCAGGGCAACCGGATCTGGCGACAAGCCCAAGCCCTGCTCGACTCCGAGCACGCCCGCAGGTCCATCGGTGAAGTCGCTGTCCCGTTCGGGGTCTGCGCCTAACCCTCCAACGTCAAGGCCGGCGGGAACGCCTGCCCCTACTGCTAGTCCTTAAAGCCCTCAACGACGCGGCCACCGCCGGAGACGAGATCAGCGTCAGCGGCATCGCCCGCCAAGCAGGCGTGGACCGCACTTTCCCCTTCCGGCATCGCGACCTGCTCGAACAACTCCACGCCCTGGAAGCCCAACCCCCCAACGCCCCCGGGATCGGACCAGCCGTCAGCCGAGCCTCGCTCCAAGCCGACCTTCTCGCCGCCCAACAACGCACGGCCCGCCAAGCCACCCGCGTCCAATACCTTGAACGGCTCCTGTCACAGCTCCTTGGCGAACAGGCCTGGCGGGAGTCCGGTCTCGGCGCGCCCGACGACATCGACCAGCCGAAGCAACGAATCATCATGCTCGAACAGCAAACAGTGGACCTGCGCCTGCATCTGGAAGAACGCGACCAAGACCTCAACGCGGCCCGCGCCGCCAACCGCGAGCTCATGGCCCGACTCAACACCCGATAGACACGCGACCAAGCAGCTTGCAACCACACCTGTTGCAACAACTAACTTCAGATCAACAGCGTATGACCTGCGGAAACGTGGAGATCAAGCGCCCGGCTCAGCACCGGACCCCCAGAGAACCGCCTCCACTCCGGGATCGGCTACCACAACCCGGTCGACGTGCACTACGGCCGCGCCACCGCCGTCCGCGACCGACGCGCTCAAGTCCTGGCCGCCGCGCAATCCGCCCACCCCGAACGCTTCGCCAGTGGCGGCACCCCTACCCCGCCCGACCTCCCCGGCCGGGCATGGATCAACAAGCCCAACCAAGACCAGACGAAGCAGAAGGACGCCAGAGAACCAGACACAGAATTAGCCCAGCTCAACTGCCTTGATCAAATTGACAGGTTCCGCCCTGCTGACCCGACCCACCATCAACGAACACCACACCCGCCATTGGTCGCTGTGGCGGCGACGACACCAGACTCACGCTCGACAAGCCCACTACCAGCGACAACTCATCAAAGATCAATAAGTGCGGCTGGAGTACTAGGACAGCGGCACGCCTGCCCGAGGTGACCGGCGGCTCAGCGCATTCCCCAGGCGTTTTACAAGCCAGATCCAAGCCGCACTCAACAGGATGACCTCCATCGATCTGCGTGTATCGGAAGAGGGACCCGAACATGAGCGACAAGACAGGACCTGGCCCAGGTGACATCGCCCCGGTGAGCCGAGGTCGCTTGACGGGTCCGGGCACAGGCCCTCTCGCGGATAACGCGCCACACAGGTCTCATCGGATCTCGGTGAGGTTTTCTCGGTAGGCGGAGCGGCTCACAGGTGAGCGGATCCGAGACGGAGACGGTGCGGCTGTCAGCCTTCCAACGGTGCGCGGCAAGCGTGCGTTCCGGTCGATGGAATCACACAAAAGACCACATCAAAGTGCGAGGTTTTCATGAGCAATCCATTTGAGGACGAAAACGGACGCTATCTCGTCCTGATCAACGCCGAGGGCCAGCATTCCCTCTGGCCCCTGTTCTCCGAGGTCCCTCGCGGCTGGGATGTCGTGCACGGGGAGGACAGCCGGCCGGGCTGCCTGGAGTACATCAACGCGAACTGGACCGACATGCGACCCCGCGGCCTCTCGATGCTGAACGGATCCTGAGCTCCCATTTCGAGTCCGCGTTCACCGTGAGCCACGTTTACGGCACGCCCTCCTTTCCCTGATTGATCGGACCTGTTCGCTGCGCCGCCACGCCATGAATCTGGAGATTTCATGAATCCAATTTCTTTTCGAGAAAACCTGGCCCGGTTGTTCGAGGCGCGGGTGGCGGCGGCGCCGGATGCCGAGGCGGTGGTCTGCGGTGAGGTCCGGCTGTCGGCGGCAGAGCTGAACGCGCGGGCCAACGCGCTGGCGCGGCGGCTG
>NZ_JBICTU010000036.1:0-66433 GCF_043197795.1 Sphaerisporangium sp. NPDC049003 | reverse complement strand
CTGACGCTGCATGTTCGAACCCATGAGCGCGCGGTTGGCGTCGTCATGCTCGAGGAACGGGATCATCGCCGTCGCCACCGACACCATCTGGCGCGGCGACACGTCGATGTAGTCGACCTCCTCGGCACGGGCCAGCTCGGTCTCGCCGCCCTTGGTGCGGACGAGGACGCGAGGGTCGGCGAACGTGCCGTCGGCGTTGAGGACCGTGTTGGCCTGGGCCTTGACGAAACGGTCTTCCTCGTCGGCGGTGAGGTAGTCGATCTGTTCGGTCACCTTGCCGTCGACGACCTTGCGGTACGGGGTCTCGACGAAGCCGAAGGCGTTGATGCGGCCGTAGGAGGCCAGCGAGCCGATCAGGCCGATGTTCGGGCCTTCGGGGGTCTCGATCGGGCACATGCGGCCGTAGTGGGACGGGTGTACGTCACGGACCTCGAAGCCCGCCCGTTCACGGGACAGACCGCCGGGGCCGAGTGCGTTCAGACGCCGCTTGTGCGTCAGGCCGGCCAGCGGGTTGGTCTGGTCCATGAATTGCGACAGCTGCGAGGTGCCGAAGAACTCCTTGATCGACGCCACGACCGGGCGGATGTTGATCAGGGTCTGCGGCGTGATCGCCTCGACGTCCTGCGTGGTCATCCGCTCGCGGACGACGCGCTCCATGCGGGCCAGGCCAAGACGGACCTGGTTCTGGATGAGCTCGCCCACGCTGCGCAGGCGGCGGTTGCCGAAGTGGTCGATGTCGTCGACCTCGACGACGATGGTGTCGGTCGGCGCCTCCTGGGCGGCCGGCATCGCGGTCTCGCCGGCGTGGAGCCGGACGATGTACTCGATCGTGGCGACGATGTCCTCTTCGGTCAGCGTCCCCTGGGTGATCTCGCTGCCGGCACCGAGCTTCTTGTTGACCTTGTAACGACCCACCTTGGCGAGGTCGTAGCGCTTCGGGTTGAAGTACAGGTTCTCAAGAAGGGCCTGGGCCGACTCCTTGGTCGGCGGCTCGCCCGGGCGCAGCTTGCGGTAGATGTCGAGCAGCGCGTCGTCCTGGCCGGACGTGTGGTCCTTCTCCAAGGTGACGCGAATCGACTCGTACTGGCCGAAGCGCTCAATGATCTTCTCGCTGGTCCATCCCAGAGCCTTGAGGAACACGGTGACGGGCTGCTTGCGCTTGCGGTCGATGCGGACACCGACGCTGTCCCGCTTGTCGATCTCGAATTCGAGCCAGGCACCACGCGAGGGGATCACTCTGCAGCCGTACAGGTCCTTGTCGGAGGTCTTGTCGACCGAACGGTCGAAGTAGACACCCGGGGACCGCACCAGCTAAGAGACCACGACACGCTCGGTGCCGTTGATGATGAACGTCCCCTTCGGCGTCATGAGCGGGAAATCGCCCATGAACACCGTCTGGCTCTTGATCTCACCGGTGGTGTTGTTGATGAACTCCGCCGTCACGAACATCGGGGCGGAGAAGGTCATGTCCTTGTCTTTGCACTCATCGACTGAGTACTTCGGCGGCTCGAACCGGTGATCACGGAACGACAAGGACATCGTTCCGGAGAAGTCCTCGATGGGACTGATCTCCTCGAAGATCTCTTCGAGACCGGATTGGGCCGGAACGTCCTTGCGCCCGGCCTGGCGAGCCGCCTCTACCCGGGACTTCCACTTCCCGTTGCCGAGCAGCCAGTCGAAGGACTCGGTCTGCAGAGCGAGAAGATCGGGAACTTCGAGCGGCTCCTGAATGCGCGAGAAAGAGACGCGATGGGGACCAGCGGGTACGGCGGAGGCATGGCGCGAGGCTGTCAACAGATGTCCTTCCGGAGGGCACGGATGGAATCGAACTGCGCGCACGCAAAACGCCCCGGCCGGAGCCAGGGGCGTCGAGAGGCAACGCGAGGAAGAAGCATAACGCAAATTGCAAACGCGCGTCCACACGTACTATGAGTGTCAACCTCGGTGCTGGGATCAGCATCGCACAGCCGGGTGTACGCGTCAAGTCTCCAGTCTTTGGGGCGCGACCGGAATCGATGGGTATAGCACCTTTCGAGGCATTTGCCCTGTGGTTCTTGGCCGCGTGCCCGGCGTGTTCCGCCTGCGTGCCCAGTCCGGTGAGGGGAGGCTGGTTGATCACACGACGAGAGTTCCTGAAGACGGGCGTGGGCGGGGCGGTCCTCCTCGTCTACCGGGGATTGGCGGGCGGTTCCCGGGCGATCGGTGCGATCATGAACCCCGCCAGGATCGCCAAGTACGTCGTGCCCCTGCCCGTCCCACCCGTGATGCCGTCCCTCTCGGCGCGGGGCGAGCCGATCGACCGCTATGTGATCGCCGTCCGCCAGATCCGCCGGCAGATCCTGCCGCCGGGCGACCCTCCCACGACGGTGTGGGGGTACGGGGCGGTCCAGGACCCGGGGACGTTCAGCAGCCCGGGGTTCACCCTGGAGGCGGTGGCCGATCGTCCGGTACGAGTGCGCTGGGTGAACGAACTGGTCGACGAGAGCGGCGGGTATCTGCCGCACCTGCTGCCGGTGGATCCCACTCTGCACTGGGCCAACCCCACGGACGGCCCGTCCGGACGGGATTCGCGTCCCCGGTTCACCTCCACACCGAACCGGTATCGCGGGCCCGTCCCGCTGGTCACCCACCTGCACGGCGGGCACAGCGCCGACCACAGCGACGGTTTCCCCGCGAGGCGTGGTACCTGCCGCGGGCCAGGGACCTCCCCGCCGGATCGGCGACCGAGGGCTCCCTGTACGCGAGGTTCCGCGCCATGTACGCCCGTACGCACGGCGTGTCCTGGAGTCCGGGCTCGGCGGAGTTCCATTACGGCAACCAGCAGCGGGCCGCCACGATGTGGTACCACGATCACTCGCTGGGGATCACCCGGCTCAACACCTACGCCGGGCTGGCCGGGTTCTACCTGCTGCGCGGTGGTCCCGCCGACCTGCCCCCCGGCGTCCTGCCCGGCCCCGCGCCTTCGGCCGGCGACGACGGACGCGGCCCGTACCACGAGATCCCGATCGTCATCCAGGATCGGTCCTTCGCCTCCGACGGCTCGCTGTTCTACCCGGGAAGCCGCGCCTTCTTCGACCGGTTCGCCGGGCCGTACATCCCAAGGAGCGACCTGCCCCCCATCTGGAACCCGGAATTCTTCGGCACGGCGATGATGGTCAACGGCCGCACCTGGCCTTACCTGGAGGTCGAGCCCCGCCGCTTCCGGTTCCGGTTCCTCAACGGCTGCAACGGCCGGGTCCTCGACCTGAAGATCGTGACCGACCCGATGGCGAGGCGTCCCGTGCCGGCGGCCCTGCCCGTGTGGCACATCGGGTCCGATGGAGGCTTCCTGCCCGAGCCCGTGCGACTCGGCCGCATCCTGCTCGCCCCGGCCGAACGGGCCGACGTGATCGTCGACTTCACCGGCCTGCGGCCCGGCACGGCCCTCTACCTGATCAACGAGGCCCCGGACACGGCCTTCCCCGGAGACGGCCACACCCCGCCGGCGGACCCCGCCACCACCGGCCAGGTGATGAAGTTCGTCGTACGGCCCTTGGCGGGACAGGACCGCAGCGTGCCGCCCGACCAGCTCACCCTGCCGTCCCTCACGCGGATCGGCCAGGAGAGCAGGACGCGCAAGGTCGCCCTGCTGGAACAGGACTCGGCGGTCGTCCACGGCGCCGGCCCGACGGCGGTGCTGCTCGGCACCCTGGACGGAGGCAGGAAAGCCAGGATGTGGTCCGACCCGGTCACCGAGAATCCCGCCCTAGGCGCCACTGAGATCTGGGAGATCCACAACTTCACCCCGGACGCCCATCCCATCCACGTGCACGAGGTCCTGTTCCACGTCCTCGACCGCCGGTCCTTCAACGGCGCCGCCCGGCCCCCCGAACCATGGGAACGGGGGTTCAAGGACACGGTGATCGCCTACCCGCACCAGATCACCCGGATCAAGGCGACGTTCGACAGGGCCGGTCTCTTCGTCTGGCACTGCCACCTGCTGGAACACGAGGACAACGAGATGATGCGCCCCTACCGCGTCGGCGCCTGAGCGCGCCCGGACGCGCCGCCGACCGTCACCGGCCCGGCCGAACAGCGCGAGCAGGGCTCATGTGCCCGTCGCGGCGGCACTCAGCGATCCACCGTGGCGCGCCAGCGGAGGCAGCGGTGCATGGAGCCCTCTCGCTGATCATCCGCTCTCCTTCATGAGCCGCCGTATCGGGGCCGGAGGGTGTCCGGCCCCGAAAACAGACGGTCAGGCGGAGGAGGAAGTGATCTCGGTGCGGATCTGCTTGGCAGCGGTGACGAGGTTTTCCAGGGAGTCGCGGGTCTCGGGCCAGGCGCGGGTCTTCAGGCCGCAGTCGGGGTTGGCCCACAGCCGGTCGGCGGGGATGGCGGACAGCCCCTTGCGCAGCAAAGAAGCCACCTCCTCGACGCCGGGGACTCGGGGGGAGTGGATGTCGTAGACGCCGGGCCCGACCTCGCGGGGGTAGCCGGCCTGGGCGAGTTCCTCGGCCACCTGCATGTGGGAGCGGGCGGCTTCGAGGCTGATGACGTCGGCGTCCATGTCGTCGATCGCGGCGATGATCTCGCCGAACTCGGCGTAGCACATGTGGGTGTGGATCTGGGTCCGCGGCCGCGCCCCGGCGGTGGCCAGGCGGAACGCCTCGGTGGCCCAGGCGAGGTAGGCGGGGCGGTCCGCGGCGCGCAGGGGCAGCGTTTCACGGAGCGCAGGTTCGTCCACCTGGATGACGGCGGTGCCGGCGGCTTCCAGGTCGGCGACTTCGTCGCGCAGGGCGAGCGCGACCTGCCGGGCGGTCTCGCCGAGCGGCTGGTCGTCGCGGACGAACGACCAGGCCAGCATGGTGACCGGGCCGGTGAGCATGCCCTTCACTGGGCGGCTGGTCTGGGACTGGGCGTAGGTGGTCCAGCGCAGGGTCATCGGGTGTGGGCGGGAGATGTCGCCGGCCAGGATCGGCGGTCGGACGTACCTGGACCCGTAGGACTGGACCCACCCCTGCTGGGTGGCGATGTATCCGTCGAGTTGCTCGGCGAAGTACTGCACCATGTCGTTGCGCTCGGGCTCGCCGTGCACGAGCACGTCCAGGCCGCTCTCCTCCTGGAAGGCGAGGATCTCCCGAATCTCAACGGCCATGCGCTCGTCGTAGGCATACTGGTCGATGCGCCCGGCGCGCAGGTCGGCGCGGGCGGCGCGCAACTCGGCGGTCTGGGGGAACGAACCGATGGTGGTCGTGGGCACCAGCGGCAGGTCCAGATGGTTGCGCTGGGCTCGCGCCCGTTCCGCGTAGGGTTCAGCCCGCCTGGTGTCCTGCCCGGTCACCGCAGCCGCGCGTTCGCGGATCGCCGGGTCGCGGGTGAGCGCGGACGTCCTGCGGGACTCCAGGGCTTCGCGGTTGTCGGTGAGGTCGTCAGAGATGGCGCGGACACCGCGGTTCAGACCGCGGGCGAGGGCGACGATCTCGGCGGTCTTCTGCCGGGCGAAGGCCAGCCATGGCCGGATCTCAGGATCGATCTCCGTCTCGGCGGCGGCGTCCAGCGGGACGTGCAGGAGCGAGCAGGACGCGGCGACGTCCACCTGCCCGGCCAGTCCGAGAAGGGTCGCCAGGGTGCTCAGCGACTTCTCCAGGTCGTTGATCCAGATGTTGCGGCCGTCCACGACGCCCGCGATCAGACGCTTGCCCGGCAGCCCGCCGGCGGCCGCCAGGTCGTTCAGGTTGGCGGCGGCCGGGCCGGTGAGGTCGAGCCCCAGACCCTCGATCGGCGCATGGGCCAGCACAGACAGGGCTTCCCCGAGGTGGTCGAAATAGCCGGCGACCAGGATCTTCGGGCGCTCGGTGAGTGAGCCCAGCCGCTGGTAGCAGCCGGCGACGGCGTCCAGGACGGCCTGCGGCTGGTCCTGGACCAGGGTGGGTTCGTCGAGTTGCACCCAGCGGGCGCCCGCTTCGTGCAGTGCCGCGAGGATCTCGGCGTACACGGGCAGCAGCCGGTCGAGCAGGGTGAGCGGGTCGAAGTCCGCTGGGGCGTCCGGCGCCGGCTTGGCCAGCAGCAGGTAGGTCACCGGGCCGACCAGGACTGGCCGCGGGTTGTGTCCCAGTGCCAGAGCCTCACGCAACTCGCTCACAGGCTTGGAGGGGTCGGCCGCGAAGACGGTGTCCGGGCCGAGCTCGGGGACCAGGTAGTGGTAGTTGGTGTCGAACCACTTGGTCATCTCCAGCGGCGCGACGTCCTGAGTACCGCGCGCCATCGCGAAATAGCCGTCCAGCGGGTCGGCCCGCACGGCGGCGCGATGCCGCGGCGGGATCGCGCCGACCATGACCGTGGTGTCCAGCACGTGGTCGTACAGAGAGAAGTCGCCGGTCGGGACCTCGTCGATCCCCGCCTCGGCCAAGCGGCGCCAGTTGTCGCGGCGCAGCCCGGCGGCGACGTCGAGCAGTTCGGCGTCGGTGGTGCGGCCGGCCCAGTAGCCTTCGACGGCCTTCTTCAGTTCGCGGCCCGGTCCTTGGCGTGGGTAGCCGTACACGGTGGCCAGCGCGGTGGGCGCAGGGGAACTCTCGGCCATGAAACTCTCCTTCGCGAGTCACGGAGACCTCGACGGAACCCCGGGGCGAAGGCACGGCAGATGGTGCGGACCCACGGTCAGGTCCGCGTCGTCACGCCGGCCCTCCCACGAGGCCGTCGAACGTCACCGCGCGCGGTCGCGCGCGGGCAGTGGCAGGTCTTCGGACTCGTGGGCGCCCATCTCGTGCCTACTGGCCGTCGCTTCCCGGGTCCTTGGATCGGATCCAGTGCGTGTGACGGCGGTCGTTCCCACTCACCGCTGCGGGGCAGTCCCGGATTCACACCGGGTTCCCTCTTACGACGCTCCTGCCTGGCGGGCAGGGCGAACCGACTGCACCCCCGAGTCTAGAGTGCCGCAGCGGCTCGGGCGAGTGCTCGACGTGCCGGGACCGGGTCGGTCGCCGCGAATGGGGGTGGTCGGGGTGTGGCGCCATGCCGATCCGCGCCGACTTGGTGACGATGTTGTGGAACGCGGGCGCGGATCCCGCCCTGGTCGCTCAGTGGATGGCCGAGACCCAGGTCCAGCAGGTAGCCGCTCAGGCGCAGCTACGCCAAGTGAGCGGCGGGCGTCGGATGACACGAGGAGATCGATGCCATGGTGACCGCGATCGAGGACCACGTTCAGGTTCTGGCGGAGGCGGATCCGAACGACAAGGCTCAGGTCGACGCGGAGATCGGCCTGCGGCTGACCTACTACCCCGAGAAACAGCTAGTGGAGGCCCAGTCGCAACCGGACCTCCACATGCGCGAAGGGTACGTGTCCGAGGGGGGAGACGAACCAATTGCACATCCCTTCGCTCTCACCACCCGCTTCCTGCTCGGCCAGAGGTGAGCGGTTGTGGAAACCGATCTCTCCCTGGCTGTGCGCCGCATCCGGCGTACGACGATCGCAGGTGTCGCACTACTGGCGCTGATCGCGGCGGTCGTGTCGTTCAGGCACATGCACGAACTCTGCCTACGCCACGGTGAGGATCACTTGGCCGCAGTGCTGATCCCACTCGCCGTCGACGGCCTGATCGTCGTCGCCTCGATGTCCATCCTCCTGGCCAACCGCTACGGCTCCTGCGGCGGCCTCCTGGCGTGGAGCCTCCTCGTGGTCGGCAGTCTCGCCAGCCTCGGCGCGAACGTCGCCGTAGCCGAACCCAGCCTGATCGGCCGCCTCATCGCCGCCTGGCCCTCGCTGGCTCTGATCGGCAGCTACGAGCTTCTGATGTCCCAGATCCGCCGCTCTGCGGGAGGACGGGCCGAAGCTCAAGAGCTGGCTGTCATCAGCCCTGACCCTCCCGCCGATGCAGAAGCCGACCCCGTCGAGCTACAAGAAGATCAGGAGGAGGACACCGTCTCCGCTGAGCCGACCGGAAACGGCCGACTGCTGCAGCGAGAGGCCTGGCGGTGGGCGCAGCAGAACCGTCAGGCGGACGGTGATCTACCCAGCGGTGTCGCCATCGCCCGGGTCTTCGCCCGCAGCCCCCGCTGGGGCCGCCTAGTCAAGAAGGCCGGCCTCGCTGGCGAACTGCACTGATGCGGGGATCGAAGGTTGAAAGGCAACGCAACTCAGAGCTCTTCAATGAGCGAGCGAATGTTGCGGTAAAGCTTGTCCGCTCTGCCCAATCGTCGCGACGCGTTCGCGGTGTGGGCAGCGTGTGCGCGCTCACCCACGACGTAGTCGCAGTAGCCGGCGGCTGCGGTCAGGTACATCATGTCGACAAGATCATTTTCTGCCCAGTGTAGCTGTCCATCAGAGAGCTTCTCGTGGAGAACCTCCCGAAAAAGGCCCAGCGTTGGCATGGAGGGTAGGCCTTCTTCGCTGTGGTTGAGGGCCCAATCGGACATTTCGTCCGGTGTGATGCCAGCGCGATGTGCCTCTTCAGGAAGTTCTCGTCCCAGGTCAGCAAGGAACTTCGCGTGAGTCCGCCTGCGCTTCATCTCCTTACCGGTCGGGTTATCCCGTAGGAACTCCGCGAACTGCTGAAGGCTGGCTGCCCATCCAGGAGCGGGAGCCATTGGGACATGTCCGGCGTCGAGGATCGCGTCGATGATTCCGCTGATGCATTGGATGGCATGAACGGCCCATTGCGCATGTGGCGGTAGACCAGGGTCAACACGGGGGAGCATGCTGTCTCGGCCCGAGTGGACGGCACCCGGTTCGAGCGTGATAGCCGCAGGTGGGAGGAGGCAGCGTTGGCGGTAGCGGATCGTCAATGCTTGCCGCAGTTCAAACCGGCGCAGGTCGAGTGGATCGCGTAGTTGCCAGCCGCCCGAGAGCTGGAGGATTGTGAGTGCTCGCTGGTAGCGCTGTTCCCGGTCGACCTGTTTGGCTGTCTCTGCCAGATGCGCCGCAGACATGGGTAAGACCACCTTGTGAGCTTTCGCGAGCTCGATGAGCTGTGCTGAGGCGCTGCGCTCGTGTTCATTCTCGACACGGTCCGGCTGGTGGATCGTATTGGTGAGTGTGCTCCAGTGGTTTTGATCGAGATAGATTGTTGGCCGCCCACGCACAGGAGCGAAATCTGTGGGCTGCGGTAGAGCTACAACGATGTCGTGCCCGCGCGTGGTTTGGAGTTTCAGCTCCCATGACTGCGGAAGCAAGGTCGAGGACGCTATCGCACTTGTGGGTCCAAACTGGTCGTGCCCCAGCGATGAATGTACGTCCTGTCCGTCCGTGAAGCTGACCAAGATGCTTCCGTCACGCCCAAGCCGTATCGCCGAGATTCCCGACCAGATCGAGGCGCTCACGGGGACTCCACCACATCGGACCGTTCAACGAGGTGCGCGACATAGCTCAGCACTGCCAGCATCTCAATGGCCTCACGAGAACTCGGGTCGGGCCAACCTGGATGGGACACGAGGTTGCGCACGCCCATGAACGCGCCGCGAACCATCGCGACGGCACCTTCATGCGCTGACTTCCACGTCTTCGATGCTGGGTCGACATCGCGAATTCGAAGGCGGGGCGATCCTTTCACGGGATCATTGGTTGAGAATAGGCTGGCGAGATTTTCACCCGATAACCCGGGCCCAGCTATGCCCTGCAAGAGTCCTTCGAGTGCCGTCGCGGCGCTCTGGACCGCTGGGCGGATATGACCGTCGTCCCACAGCTTCGCGGCAGCGTTCCAGATACTAGGGTGCAATTCAGCAGCAACGAGTCTAGGTCCGGCAGGCCCCACTATCTCGGCCAATTCCTCTCGCTGAGTCAGGATGGCGATCGCCTCTACTATGGCGACGCGGGCTTGTGTGAACGGATGGCTTCCATACAAGCCTTCCTCGTGTTCGACAATCTTTGCCGCCAGGTCCTCCTTGCCCATCATCACGACCACATCGTGGGCGAGCTTAGTCCTTGCTCGGACCTCATCGATGAGTGCGTTAACTTGTGGAGCAAGCCCCGGCTGCTCCTGGTAAGGCGCTTGCTTACCCCACCGCCGTTCGTACAGTTCACCCCAACGGTCGATAAGTTCAAGTACGCCGACCAGGCGTTCATGCGCGAGAGCATCGTTCATGGTCGCGAGCCTACAGCGGCGGTATGACATACAGAGGGCTTCAGGCCGCCCCGGCTCGATCAATCGCCGCCATCTGATGGCTCAACGAGAGCGGGGTGCTGGAGATGTGGTACGAGACGCACCTACTCGTCGGCGCTATTACGCGTCGCCCACTCTTCCAACCCCGTCAACATGGTAAGGGCTGCATCGAATAGGGTCTTTATAGCTGCGGGCCCTCGTAGATGACCGAAGATCCGTTCCAAAAACTTCTCGTAGTCGGACCCCTTCCTGTGGGCGGTAGCCTTAGAGCGCACTTCCTGCAGATTGCGCAAGAATTTAATATCCCGCTCGACATATGGATAACCTTCTTGTTCCAGCCAACGCCTCAGCTTGGAGATGCCTTTTTCGTTGGCGGTTGTGTTGATCAGCAGTTCCTCGATCTTCGCTTCGTTGATGGCATCCACCATCAGTTGAGTCAAGATACGGATGCTTGCCTCGAACTCGGCCTGAGAGTCATTCAAGGGGAGGCGAAGTCGCTGAAGTAGACCGGCGTCGGCCTCTTCTGGCTTGCGGAACAAGTGCCAACCGTAGCTCTCGTGCCAACTCCTTCGGAGCGAGATATACCTGGATCGGACTTGTAGATCCCGTGCGGAGGGCTCGACAAACTGTCCCAGGAAAGCGCGACGAATAAACGTCTCGCTAGCGGGGGAGTCTGGCGTCACATTATAGCTTCGCCAGTAGTCCCTTTCCTGTTTAGGTAGGTCACGTCCGAGGTCGCCCAGGAAAACGACAACGCTGGTTTCGGCGCTGTTGTCCAGTCGCAAGCTCCATAGCGAAGCGCATGTAAGGTTTCCATCAGCTACCGTGTACAACTCCGGCTGCTCATAGTACTTCTGGAGCAGCTCGCGCCTGAAGTGAACTGGAGTGAGGTAATTCGGGGAGTCGGGATTGGCGCCGAAGTAATTGGCTAGAGCGTCAGGATTACATGTGTATTGAATGTCATCCCCTACCTCATTTACCCCGATGATGAACTCTGGGTAGTAATCGTCTGCTTCTTCGTAAGGCCAGATTCCCGCCTTTTCGATGGGAGGCGAAGGAAGGACGCGTGTACCGAGGTAGCGAGTGAAGACGCGGCCGGCGAGACCATTGTCTGCAAACCTGGTCGCTCGCAATACGTCCGATGTCCAGTCCTGCTGCTTCGGAGATTTCTCATTCTCAACCCCAAAGCGTACGGAGTCTACGAATAAGAGCATATCTAGCTGGCGGGCGGCCTGATACTGTCGGAGCAGTTTAGTTCGGACCTCTACCTTGCGATTTCCGTCTAGTTTGATTGCGACGGAGGACGTGCCGTCATCGTGGGGTTGCATAAACTGCGAGGTCAGCTCGTCCCAATATAGATTGTGGTAGAGTCGGAACTGTTCGGCCACTTCAAGTGTCGAAGGTACGACGCCGTAGTACTCCCGCACCAGGATTAGTGGTTCGAAGTCGCCCGCCATGCTGCCGGGAAAATAGGTGGTTTTCCATTCGTCTCCTTCGTAATATTGGGAGAATCCAGGACGAAAGTCGCCTTTGGTGATGTTCCAACCGGGCTCGCTGACGACTAGTGGTCGTTTCGATGGTGGAGCGAAAGCGCAATAGATTCCTCCGTTGGAGTCTTCGGATCGCCAGTTTTCGTATACTGTCGTCCAGGCTCCATGATCGAGGGCTATAAACCGCGCGTGTATGTCCTCTTGCTCCAAGGTCATGCTCTTATCGTCCCTCTCCGCATGGCTACTGCTGCAGTCACCCGCTCAGCCGCTGTCATGGGCGGTTCGTGCTCCCAAACCCGAATAACCAGCCAGCCTGCTTCGGTGAGTACACGATCGGTGTCTCGGTCGCGGGCTTGGTTATCGGCGATCTTTCTGTTCCAGAATTCGCTGTTCCGTTGGGATGCCCTATGGTGCTCGGGGCATCCGTGCCAGAAGCAGCCGTCGGAGAAGACCGCTATCTTGGCACCTCTGAACACTATGTCCGCGCGTCGCCTGAACCCATCGATAGGCGCGACATCGACGCGGTAGCGCAAGCCGAGACTGTGGATGGCCTTGCGCAGGGCGACTTCCGGCTTGGTATCCTTTCCGCGGTTTCCTCGCATTGAGGCGCGGATGGCGGGCGAGCTCGCCCAGGATTCGGCTGGCATCGAATCATCTGGCGTATGCACGAATCCTTTGGAAATGGCGATCTCCCAAGCTACGGCGAGATTGTGCGCTCTGGTCGCTTCTTCCACCTCGCCGAGATATTCCACCTGGGTCTTGCCGGCGTTCGACCATCGCAGGTACGCACGGATGCGGCGTGTACGCCGTCGGAGCTTCAGCTCGACCGATGCCCTGGCGGTTCTGCCGTCACCGAGATCGACCACGCGCCGGTTCGGGCCGCCTGCCGCACGGTCCTGCTCCTTGGTGCGTGCGGATCGGGGCAAGTCAGGCTTACAGCGCCAGGCGCTGTCGGGCGGGCATTCCTTCTTCCAACGACCTAATTCCTGTCCTTTGGCCGGGCTCATGTCGGCTTCTCTGCCTCGTCGAGGATCTTCGCGACAGCCTCAGCGAAGGCATGTCCAAGTAGCACAGGGACGGCGTTGCCGAGTTGCCGCATCTTCTCTCCGCGGGACCCGGCGAGGGTCCAGGCGTCGGGGAAGGTCATCACCCGGGCGGTTTCGCGCACGGACATGTAACGATGGGACCCGTCGTCGAGCGCTACCACCGACTCCCCACCTGGCACTCCGTGAACGCCTGCCTTCACCGTCTTCGCGGGGCGGTCCAGTTCGTTAGGGGTGTGGCCTTTGTAGATCCGAGCGTCCGGCCAGCCGACATGATCGGTGAACCCGCCGAGGAATCGCTCCTTGCGGTCGAGGTACTCGATCGGAATGGGTGGGAGCGTTCTCTGCCCGTCGATGCCTTTGACGGCGTCCCTGAGCGTCCGCCAAGCCGGTTTCTGGTCCACCACCGAAGGGAGTGTCTGTTGCGGAAGTCTCTCCATGACCCTCTCCCGGACCTTCCGAGGGACTTCTGGATGCCTGTCCCAGTATGTTCCGTCGGCCATGGACGCGTACAAACTGGCTTCGGAGAACTTTGGCTTCACCAATTCTTCGAATCTCTTCATGTCCACGCCCAAGTCTCGACGGAATGCGACGAGGATGACTCGATTTCTGACTTGAGGGACTCCGTAGTCGGCCGCGTTGACCGCGAAGTGCTGAACGTCGTACCGCTCGTCCGCCAGGCCGCCGTCCTTGTCAATCAGCTCACGCAGTCGCGTGTCGTGCTCATGCCACGAACTGCCTTCCCGGCGCTGTTCGAACGGCAGCGTGAGCTCTCTCTTGATGTACTCGAAGTAAGGTACGAACGATTGGCGTAGGAGTCCCCTCACGTTTTCGCAGATGACGACCTTGGGCCTCATTTCCCGTACGGCCCTGAACATATGAGGGAAGCCGTTGCGGTGATCCTCGTCCCCGCGGCCGGTTCCGCCCAGGCTGAACGGCTGGCAGGGCGGACCTCCCGCGAGTACGTCGACCAGGCCGACGAGATGGTCGAATTCGGCTTTCGCCACGTCGCCGCGTAGAAGCGGCGGCCTCTCCCCGGGGGTGGGGATGGGAGGCCGCTCTCCTTCGATGTCATACGGTTTGGCGCCGTTGGCGACGAGGGTCTCGCACGCCCACTTGGCGAACTCGTTCAAGAGCAAGGGTCTGAAGCCGGCGCGTGCGACGGCCATCGCCAGCCCTCCGCCGCCCGCGAACAGTTCGACGCTCGTTCTGTCCTGATTGGCGGAATCCAGCAGCTCAGACATTGCCAAAGTGTACCGCGGAGTTGATGATCCAAGCCACCTCCCGCCGAGTGGAAATCGAAAACGGTGTCGAACCTGGGGTGTGGCGGAGGACGCCGATGGCCCGGCACCGGCTCGCGCGTCCCTCGAGGTCAGGTGGTGGGACAGGCTCCTGGGGCGCAGACGTGCCGGATGGTCATAGCGCCATGCTGAAGTCGCAGGACTACCGCCAATTCGCAGCCCAGGATCATGCCCTGTTCACCGACCTCGAGTCGTAGGCTGGACATCTGCGCGGCGGATGTGACCCTTCTGAAGACGATCTGTCGGCCGCTGCCTTGGAGCGTGAAGCTCTTCTCCATCGGTGCCTGGCGTAGTCCCAGTTGCCAGGTGATCCATGGGCTGATGATTATCCCGCTTCCCCTCACCACGTCTTTGTCCACGGTGAGGCGGAATGCCAGCAGGCCCAGTTCCTCGTCGTGGACGGCGTTGTCGGGGCGCCGCGGTTCCTTCTCCTCCGTGCTGAGCGCGCCATGTTCGACGAGGCCGATCCGTCCGTCGGGGGTGAGGCCGATTCGGGAGCTGATCAGGCATTGCTGGACTCGGGAGTAGCTGACGGGGTAGCGGCGGCGTACTTCGTTCGTCAGCTCGCGGCGCGGTAAGGGGCCCAGGTCGGCCAAGACCTGGATCATCACGTCTAGGGCGTTGGTGTGCTCGCTGACGCCATCGAGAGGCCAGTCCGTGAGCGCCCACGTGCCTTCGGGGCGGACCTGACGGAACCGGTTATCCCGCCGAAGCGCTTCGGCCGTCGCGTGCGAATTCAGCGCGATGGCTTCGGCGATCGCCTCCGCTCGTCTCGGTTCGCCCTGGTCCGCAAGCCAGAGGTAAGCGGCGTCCCTCTTCTTGGCGGTCCTCCGGACCCAGGCACCTGACTCGTCCAGTACCAGCGGGCTCTTGCCGGCGGACATGATCGAGTCGACGTCGAGGGACTCGGGGAGTCCGATGTTCGCCGCGTGGTCACGCAGCTCGTCCTTCCTGCACGGGGCTTCTTCCGCCAGCTCACGCAGGAGACCGTCCAATGCCTCAGGGCTGAGCGACCAGTGGTCGGTGAGTTCCTCCGACCACGCCTTGGGATGGCATAGGCCTTCCGCCATCAGTAATGACGCGCGTACGAGCCCGCTGTCGTCGCGGAGGGTCTCTGACAGGTAGTCGTCGGAGACAGCGGCCCGTGTCTCCAGGAGTTCGAAGATTTCCGTGGCCCACTCAGGTGCCGCGCACCGCGCCTTCTCGGACAGCTGACACTGGGCGTTCTTGATGACCTGCCGGGCTCTCTCGCAGCTGACACCGTACGCGCGACCGATGGAGTCGAGCGTACGGTTCTTCGCTCGCATCGTGAGCATGTCCCGTGAGCGCTGGTCGAGCGTTCGCCAAACGTCAACCAGCCAGTCGCCTTCCAGCGATTCGTCGCCTGTCTTCTCCATCAGAGATCGTCCACGTGAACGATCTCCAGGTGGCAGCGCGCGCCGATACGGCGGTCCGCCGCCCGCTCGTCGGCCGGAATGGGCTTCTCGAAAGAACCCACCACGCACAGCACCCATGGCCTGGCATCCCCGGATGCCTCAGCCTTTATCGCGACCCAGACGAGGTGCTTGAGCTGTCCGGAAGGCGCCCACGCGAAGTGGCGCTCATCCTCTCCGCGCCGGATGAGCACGCGCAGCGGCTTGATCTTTCGGCTCTCCGGAACGACCTCCCAGTTGGGCCCCAAGGCCCGTGCCACAAGATCTCTCGCCCCCGCAGCCGGGTTCTCGACGTATTGAGCGTACTTGCCGACTCCGTACCGGGCGCGAGCGTATTCCTTCATGGGCCCGTCCTTGATCCAGACGCGGGCCTTCTCGTTGCTCAGGAACTCGCGGAGGCGACCGCCCACCTCCGGGTCGTCCATCCACTGGCTGTAGGCCGCGCTGCGCTGGTCTCCGGTCAGGTATGACCAGCCGAGCGCCTCGGCGTCGGCGAACAGCTTCTTAGCGATCTTGTCTTCGAGGTCTTTGCTCATGGCCATGTTGGGGGGTCCTATCATTCGGGAAATTGGAGGCGTACTTCGTCGGCGGCGGTCTCGAGGCTGGCCGCGTCCTGGATCCAGTGGTCAAGCAATGTGCCCGCGGTCTCGTCGCTGAACTCGATCCGGGATCCATGGGGGAGGCGCATCCGAAGGTCTTCGTGTTCGATGGCCTCCAGCGTGCGCCGCAGGTCCAAAGTTGCCGCGACACGGCGGATATCGGTCACGAAGTCCAGAACCTTGAGGGCTCTCTTGCCTGGGCTGAGCCGCAGCCCACGGCCGAGTTGCTGGACGAAGATCCGTCGGCTGTGTGTCACCCGGAGGAATGCGATCAGATTGACGTCCGGAACGTCGACGCCCTCGTTGAACACGTCGACGCAGGTGATGATCGGAACCCGTCCGAGCCGGAACTCGTTCAGGAGGATCTGACGGCGCTGGCGGGCAAGGCCGCTGTGGAGGTATGAAGCCCGCCGCCAGGCCCCGTCGGCGGTGGCCAGTATGGTGGCCATCCGCTCCGCGTGCTCGATCGTCTGGCAGAACAGGATCGCCCGAGGGTCGGGGGTCTCCCGCCAAGCCTCCCGTAGCTGCTCGATGATCTCCTCGTCCCGCTGGGGGAGGAACAGCGTCTTGTTCAGCTCCTTGATCGAATAACCATGCTTGCTGCTGTCACGGACGGCCTCCCAGTCGAGGTTGTCCACGAACAGCCGGTAGTCGACCGCGGAAAGGTAGCCAGCGGCCATTCCCTCCGCGATCCCCATCGTGAAGCTCGGCCGACCGAACCTCGCGGTGATGTCGAACTTGTCCCCTCTCCAAGGCGTCGCCGTCACCCCGAACTGGCCGGCCTCGCCGCACAGGTCGAGCAACTCGGCGAAACGCCCGTTCTCGCCCACATGATGCGTCTCGTCGATCATCACGAGACCCGGAGACCATCCGGCGCGGACCGCGCCGAGCACCGACTCCACGGTGCCGACCAGGACGCCGTCCAACGACGCCGGCTTCGTGTCTCCCGTCAGTAGGCGCGTGGGAACCTTCTTGTCGAGGTGGCGCCATAGTGCTCGTTCGAGCTGCTCCACCAATTCCTTCATGTGCGCGGCTACCAGCACGCGGGTGCCGGGCTTGGCTTCCAGGAGGCGGCGGATCACTTCCCCGCCCACCACTGTCTTACCGAGGCCGGTGGCGAGCACGAGCAGCGCGCGGCCGGTATTCGACAGGTCCGCCCACACGGCGTCCGCCGCCTTGAGCTGGTAGTCCCGAAGGGCGTATTCCGTTGGGACCCGGTCGGGCATCCTTTCCCAGATCGCGGCCAGAGTGGGACCGTCCCACACCGTGATCTTGATACCGACCGATTCGAGGGCGCGCCGTCGCTCCTCCGCGGAGCGGTTCAGTCCGAGATTTGTCACAAGGACCGCGCGATCAGCCTTATAGCGAGTCCGGGCACGCTCGATGTCGTCGACTCCGCTGCGATCGATCGCTTTCCTGCTCGACCACTTGCATTGGAAGACCCACTGCTCCCGGTCCCTCACAGCCAGGAGATCAGCGCCTTGGTCGTTCGCGCCGTCCACCACGCGGACGTCCACGAATCCCAGGTGCCACAGTGCCCTTTCCATGGCGTGGGGGAGCCCGCTGGGTCCGCCATCGAGGAGTGTCCGCGCTGACAGAAAACCGCCGCTCATGTCTCGCTGGCGATCTCGTCGGAGAGCAGCTTGATGCTCAAGCGGGTCCGTAGCAACTGCTGAGGACCAGGATCGGCGGCGTTGAAGCTGACCAGGGTGGCGATGTCGGTCAGGTACCCGACCACCTTGGCGAGGCTGAGCCGGCGCGCCGACATCGACGACACCGAGGCGTATGGCCCGACGAACACGTTGCCGTCCATGAACGCTTCCGGCCACGACTCCAGAAGTTTCACCGTGAACAAGGGCGGGGCGTACAGGAGGAACTCGCTGGTCTCGCCCAGCTTCCCGGTCAGACCGACCTGGCCGTTGGCGATCATCTCGTTCTCGGTCGCGGTGAGTTCGTCCGGGGATAGGTATTGGTAAGCGCGCGCCGGATCGACGTCGACTCTGCTGGCCATCCGGACCCGCAAGTCAGTCAGCAGCTCTCTCGCCTGGCCAGCGACGACGTCGGCCTTCAGTGCGTGATCAGGAAGGCATCCCGCACGAAGATCGGCGACCAACTGGGCGTGTGTCAGCCCGGTCTCCGCCTTCACCTTCAGGATCGTGGCTAGCTCGACGAGCAACAGGTCGACTGGCTCGACTCCGAGCTTGGCGAAGATCTCGTGGTTGCCGTCGATGAAGGCGGTCGCCTTGCCGCCCGCGCCCTGGACCACGAGCACCGGGGTGGGGGATCCCTGGTCGTCGACCAGCAGACCGGTTTCCAAAAGCTTGGTCTCGACGTGCAGGAAGCCCACCCTTGGAGATCCGAAGTCCCGGGACAACTCGGGCATAGGCCGGGAGTCCGCCCGATACCGTGCCAAGCGATCCTGCGTGGTCTCCTTCTCGGTCGCGGGAGGGTTCCCGTCGCGCGAACCGCTCACGTCGCCGTCTTCGGGCTTGGAGGCGGGAGGCTGCGCGCCGTTCGGGGTGACGCCGAGCGCGTCGAGCACGGCCGCCTCATCCGCTTGGATGGGGGAGTTGTTCTGAGCGATGTCGAGCTTGGCCTTCTTCCCCTGCGCGTCGTGCGCGACCACAGCGTCCCACCAGAGCTGATCACTCTGGTACTCGGCGTCCCCCCGGTGGAACAAGTCCGCCCAACGCCGAGTGGTGTCATGGATCGGCCGGGTACCGTCACCGGGAACCAAGCAACGACGTCCCGCGTCATTGCGCCGGTAGCCCTTGAACAGCTTGGCGAGCGGGCTCGGGTTCTCAAGATATCCCAGGCGCTTGGCCTTATCGGGCTGAAGAGGACCCGGACCCCTGAGGTAGTCCACGGCGGCCCTCCAGCTGCGGTCCCCGTACTCGAACGCGTTCTTCTGGTAGGTGACCGGAACGTGGTCGAGGTGGATCTCCCCGATGATTCGACCACCCTGATGTGCCATCTCGACCGGGTACTCGATGTCGACCAGCCCCTGCGGATCGTTGGGGTTGGACCATTCGAACAATCGCTTGTCCCACTGAAGAATCTTGCGGCCGTTCCTCAAGAAGTCGATGCCGTACTCGCGCTTGTGGAGGTGCCGCTGGATGCCCAGCCATCCGTGGATACGGCGCTCGCGCAGCGTCAGTCGCTCGCCATCGCACTGCTCGCACTTGCCCTTGTTCGGGACCTGCCAGTTCCCGCAGTCAGCGCAGGCTTCTGCGGGCTCGAACCGCTCATCGATCTCGATGTATGCCGGGATCTTCTCCGAAGACGCCCCGCTCCCGTAGATCACGTATCGGTCGTCGCCCCAGCGGCAGTGCCGCCGCGGCTTGACCTTCTGCCCGCCCACCCACAGCTCGTAGCCCTTGTTCTCCAGGATGTAGGAGTACGTGCGACCGAGCGTGGTGCGCAGATTGGCCGCGTTCCTGCGCAGCCAGTCCGCCCTCTCGGCGTGGAGCCGCGAAATCTCGATTTTGGTTCCGTGCTCGTTCGGGTCGGCCTTGGGCTCGATGATGTCTTCGGCCTCGAAATCATCCTTGATCCGATCGAGGTCGATCTCGACCCCGATCCAATGAGGGTCGCCCGCCCGTGTCGTGAGAACCCTGGTACGTCGGCCCAAACGCGCGGTGCTGACGTTGAACCCCATCCCGAACAGGCCCAGCTTGTCGAACCGGTCGTTGTTCGACCAGCCAGCCCGAACGGCCAGCTCCAGTTCCTCATAGCTCATCCCGCGACCGGTGTCCTGGATGACCACCTTCGCCTCGTGGGACTTCGCGCCAAGGGACGGCAAGCTCACGCTCACCTTGAAACCGCCAGCCCATGGCACCCCGGACTTCCTGATTTCCGTGAAGTCATCGAAAGCGTTGTCCACGAGCTCGGCGATGCACTGCCACTCATCGAACTCGATCTCGCCCAGCATCTTCAAGATGCGCGACGAAGGAGTGATCTTCAATATTCCTCCGTACCCGAATCCGCCAGCAGACGCGTCGAACTGGACGAGGCACCAACCTCGCCGCAGCATGATGGCGCGCCCCTTGACGCACTGTTGATCACTTAACGACCCAGGGTACGTCGGGATGACGTCTCGATGGCCTGAAACTTGCATATCTGTTCGATATGTGTTATGAGCGAGGTTCGAGGATGCTGACAGGTGTGACTCCCGCGGGAGAAGCCCGGCTTGCGGATCATCTAAGGGCCTCCCGTCGAGTATCAGTTGGGGGACTGGTGCGCCGGCTACCGTGTGCGGCACGACGGTCGGTACGGAGGGCGTGAATGTGTCGACGACGGGTGAAAACAAGTTTTCACCCGTCGTCAGCCGTGGTATCGCAGGCTGGGTGCTCGTCTACCGCAGAACGGGGAGCAGGAGAGCCGGGGGCGGGTTGGACTGATCACCGGGCGGGTGAGGGGTTGGGCGCAGACCCGGCAGCACCCCTCCGGGATGACTGGCGTGAGCTCGGCCAGGAGGTCGTCGACGGCGGGCAGTTGGTCGGGCAGAGGGGTCGTCGTCGGCCCGGCATCCGGGATGGCCAGCAGCTTCTCGAACGCCGCGCGCAGCTCGGCGAGGTCTCGCCGGCAGGCGCCGAGGAGCGCGAGGTAATCCTCGATCGGCCAGGGGATCAGGGCCCCGACGCGGGTCATGTACACCCCGACCCGGTCGATGCGGTACCGGTCGCTGTAGTCCATCAGGGTGTAGCCGAGAAGCTGCAGGATCATCGGTAGCGGGAACTGGTGGATCCTGCGGGTGTTCTTGAACTCCAGCAGCAGGCCGTCGACGATCAGGTCGGCATCCGCGGCGATGTGGGCGCTGCCGTCAAACGTGGCCCCCGGCAGGCGTTCGAGAACATCCGGGCTGGCAAGGGCGGGGTGCATGTACTGCGCGAGAACCCGGCGCGGGCTGGATCTCGCACGGCCCGTCCCGCTGGGCGTGATCTCGCATCCCGAGGGCGGCCGCGTCATGATCGGGATCAACCTCGGCCGCATGCCCGGCTGGGTCGGTCTGGTGACGATTGACTGTACGGGAGGGTTGGCCCGGAGGATCTTGAGGACCCTGCTCGACCACCTCCACGATCGCGGCATCCAACCGGTCCGGCTGGTGTCGGGAACATCTCCCCTAGCTGGGACCCTGACGTTCTCCCAAGACGAAATGCTGGCCCACGACGTCGCCGACCTGGTGAAACGGATCGCGACTGAGCTCGAGAACATCGGTGGCGAGCCCGGAGAAGACTTCGCGTGACGGCCGTTGACACCCTGACGCTGCTGCTCGGCCTGGCCGTCGGAGCGATCATCGCTCTCCTCGCCGGTATCGTCACCTGGTGGCAGAACCATCGCTGCCCGGGCCATCCTCGGCGGTGGACTCGCGTTCGCTGGGACCTTCACCCTGTGGCTTATCGCTGTCCAGACCTACACCTGATCACCCCGGGCGGCTGAGACGGCCTGTCAGCGGACTGGCGACCGGCTCACGCGAATGTGATCGCTCAGCGACCCCCTGAAGCGGTTCCTGCACTGATCGGCCGATGCCGGGACTGTACAAATAACGACAGACCCGCCCAGCGCCTCCGCGCCACTCGGGTGGCGTCGTCACGGGGTGTGTCCGCTCCTCATTTCGTGTACACGGGGAGGTTGCAGGAGTCCCAGCCGATTTCGCTGATGATCCGGTGTCCGACGCACAGCTTGAATACCTTGATCCAGCTGACGTATGTCCGGTCGCTGCTGCATCCCCCTTGTGGGGCTACCACGGTGTAGATGGTGGGACCGACCAGTTTGTCCGTCGCGAAGTCGACCTTGAACCGTAGAGTGTCGTGGTTGTCGAGATCGCAAACGGTGATGCTTCTGCGGTCGGCGGCAACCGTGGCCTTGCCGGCGTTGCCGTAGTGGTCGCTCCATGGGCCGGTTGCTGCCAGGGCCGGGGCGGCAGCCAAGGTGACGAGGGCGACAGTGACGACCACTGCGGTGGTCCGGCGAAACATGGAGACCTCCTCAACGATGGGGAGCACGGCACCACGTCCGGCGACTTTCAGTAATATAACGCACACGCTAAGTGAAGAAGTAGATAGTCGACTCGCAGCTGTAGCCATCGCTTCACTGTGTGAGCGAATCAGGGAGCATTCCATGAGGATCCGCCCAACCCCTGCTCCTCAACGCCCAAGCCCCGCGGGTGCCGTGGAGGACGGGGCCGGCTTTCTGTCCGAGCCGGCTGCGCGCAGGCTGCCCATGCCGGTTCGCCAGCGCCGGCCGGCCCTCGCCGGGCTCGCTGTTTTGCTCATATTGGGTGGCGCGCTGGCCACTACCTTGCTCGTCGTACGTAGCGGCAACCGGGTCGCCGCAATCCGGCTGAGCCAGCAGATCGGTGCGGGGCAGCCGCTCAGTCTGGCCGCGATGGAGGAAGTGCAGCTCGCCGATACCGGGATCGATTACCTGCCTTGGTCGCAGCGGGAGCACTATGCCCAGTACTTCGCCCCGGTCAGCCTCCTGCCAGGAACGGTGCTGACCGAGTCGATGGCCATCGCGTCCAGCCCGGAGCTCGGGGCGGGCACGGCCCGTGTCGGCTTGGCGCTCAAGCCCGGCCAGTTCCCCAGCGACTTGAAGGCTGGCTACCGGGTGCAGGTCATCCACGCACCGGTTCAGGGCTCCTCCGAAGGGCGATACCGGGTACTGGCACCCAGTGCACGGATCGACAGCGTCGAAGCCCCGACCGCAGGCGGGCCGTCCGGCATGGTCACGGTGATCGTGGACAGCACCGTCTCCCCGGCCGTCGCCGCCTACGCCTCCGTCGGCGAGATCGTCCTGGCGGAACTCCCTGCGGCGCGCTGAACCCGGCGCCCATCAGGGGCCATCGCCGCCCGCTTCCCGTCGTCGGCGCCTGGGCCGGCTCGCCACAAGCGCATTTGCAAGCATGGGACGATATGCCCGAATAATTACGCTAGGGCGAGATAAATTGCTTGTGTCTTAATGGCCGGGGCCTGCGCCTCATTGTGGCCCATTTGAGGTAAAGAGGGTACATGTAATCAGTCTCCGGAGCTGGCTCGCAAGAGTCGGAATCTGCTACTAGACCTCCGCGACGCTCCGTATTAATCTGACTACTCCACGCAGTTATTTCCTCTCGACCTGCGAGGAATCTCATGTGGCGACGGTATGCGTCCTGTGGCTCCCGGACAGTTGCAGCTGTGCTGCTCGTTACGATCGCCGCATGCCAGTCCGGCTCAGAGAATGCCGATCCGCCATCTAGTCCGGCGCCTTCGCCCAATTCCGAGGCCCCGTCGGGTGACCCTCGGGAGTCGGTGAAGGAAGCCGTTATGACTGCCTATCGGGGCATGTGGCGAGACTTCGTCTCGGCAGCGCAGGCCGCGGACTGGGATGCTGCTCAGCTCGAGGAGCACGCGACCGGGGACGCCCTGATCATTCTGCGGCACGGCCTGTGGCTTGCCGACCAGAAAAGGCAGGTGATCAAAGGTGAACCCATTCTCGATCCCCAGATCACCTCTCTTGTACCCGAGTCGAAACCGACCAAGGCCAAGATCACCGATTGCGTGGATGACACCAGGTTCGTGGTGCACACGAGATCAGGGGAACCCGCGAGGGGGGCAGCGCCTGCCGGTCGGCACAAGACCACTGCGGAACTCACCCTGCGTAAGGACGTCTGGTACGTCACCGGCTTCGTGCTGAGGGAGGCGGGGACATGCTGACGCGCAACTTTGTCCTTGTCGCGGCAGCCTGTGCCGCTCTAGCGACCTTTCCAGATAGCGCCGCATTAGCGGATGGTGATGACGGGGGTACCAGCGCGTTCATCACCTGCGGTTCCAAAGGCGGACCAGGCTGCGCGACCGAGGCTCGACGCTGGTGGAAGGCACCTCCCACGCTCGGAGGACCCCGCGGCGGCGGCCGGGGTGGTGGCGGCGGTTTACGGGCCGGATCAGCGCCGCACTGCACGTCGGCACCTGCGAATCCCCCTGCAGGAGCGATGGACAGCGGACGTTGGATGATGATCACGTGCCCTGGCCAGCCCGGAATGGTGGTTCACGACGCCGGTCCGGCGGACACCCCCGGACAGGGAAGGCGCCGACGAGCCGTTCATCACTCCTCTGGCGGTGGCCTTGATGGCGAGAAGTCGCTTCGTCCTTCCGGCCCTTAAGATCAACTCATCGCCCCGGCCGGTAGACCCACAACTGGTCCGGCTGCCCATCTGGTTGGCGATCTCGCCCGCTACCTGGCACGCCTACACGTCCACCGCCTCGGCCGGTGGGATCACCGCGACCGCCACCGCGACGCCGCTGCGCGTCACCTGGATCATGGGGGACGGGACGACGGTTACCTGCAGGGGACCCGGTACGACCTACCGGGACGGCAAGAATGATCCACGGCGACCGTCTCCCACATGCGGCCACACCTATATGGAATCGAGCGCGCAGGCGCCCAACGCCAGATACCGGGTGACGGCGACGATCACGTGGAGCATCACCTGGACCGCTCTGGGGCAGAGCGGCGCCCTTCCGTCCCTGACCACCTCCGCGGCCGCGAGCTTCCGCGTTGCCGAGTCGCAAGCGATCGTCACGTCTTGAACAGGGGAACCAGTGGCCACGACAACGGTCAAGCCGGTGCGTCCGGCAACCGGAACACCAAAGAGGCGGCGTAGTACGGGACGAGTGCTTTTCGGCGGCCTCCTGGTAATGGCGTGCGCGTTCGGCTCCGCGGCGATCACCTTACGGACCGAGAGTCCCGAAGGGGCGTTAGCCGTGCAGACGGATCTGCCTGTCGGCCATACACTCACGGCTGCGGACCTGCGTCCCGTCAAGGGATCCGTGGATGCGAAGGTCATTCCACCCGGTCGCGCCAAGACCGTGATCGGCAGGACGCTCAGGGTTCCGGTGGTCGCGGGCACATTGCTTACGGAGGGGAACGTCGGCGATCCGGCCTACCCTCAGCCGGGCCAGGCTGTGATCGGAGTCGCGGTCAAGCCGGGCCAGTACCCACCCGACCTCGCCTCTGGCGATCGCGTCGCTGTAGCCGTCGTCCCGGGTGAACCGGTCGCGGACGTCAAGGTCAACACGGTGATCGTGGTCGCGGTGGTGACCCGGGTCCGCCATTCGGAGCAGCCGCAGAATCCGGCCGTCGTGACGCTCCTGCTCGCCAAGAGCGACGCCGAGAAGATCACTGGGCCAGCCGCGCAGGGCCTCGTCAGCGTGATGCAGATCTCCCCGGAGGAGCCATGACCGTGATCGGCGTGGCCTCGATGAAGAACTCGCCGGGCGTGACCACGTTCGCGCTCGCGCTTGCCGCCACCTGGCCGGCCGGCGAGGTGGTCCTTGCGGAACTGGACGCCTCTGGCGGCGACCTGGCAGGGCACTTCCGGCTCCAACCCGACCCCGGCATCGCGTCACTGGCCACCGAGCTCCGCCGCAACCAGGAGCCGGACGTGCTGTTCAAACACACACAGGCTCTGCCCAGGGGCCTTCGCGTCATCACCGCTCCGGTCAGGCAGGACCAGGCGCACGCGGCTCTGTCGGCATTGACGGTCACGCTTCCGGATGTCCTCAAGAAGCTGTCTCCCGACATCACCATCATCGCCGACCTGGGCCGGCTCACGGGTACTTCGAAGCAGCTCGCCGCGAGCGCGGACCGAGTCCTCGTCCTGGCGCGTCCCAGGCTGACCGAGCTCGCGCACCTCCAGGACCTGGGGGACGCCGTCCCGCACGCTGAGGTCGTCCTGGTCGGCCGCGGCACCTATCCCCCTCGGGAGGTCACCCAGGCCATCGGGCTCGGTATCCGGGCTCACATCGCCCATGACCCGGCGGCCCACGCGTTCCTCGAAGGACGGCGGCAACGGACCCGCGTGGTCAGGGCCGCCCGCCGGATCGGCCTGGCCCTGTCGGAGGTCGCTCCGCTGGAGGCGTCCCTATGAACGAGATCATCAGGCAACTACGTGCCGAGGTCGCCGACCAGCTCGCCGCGCGCAGCCAGGCGGACGAGGAGAGCGGCCGCCCGCCGATGACCCCCCAGGACCGTAAGGAGTACGGCAGAGAGCTGCTCACTGACGCTCTGGACGCCTACACCCGCCAGGCCATCGAAACAGGCCGTCCACCGCTGGACCCCGGCACCGAGGCGCTTGTCGCACGAGCTGTGGAGAACGCGCTGTTCGGCTTGGGCGGATTCCAGCCGTTGCTCGATGACCCTGAGATCGAGAACATCAACGCCAACGCGTTTAACGACGTGCACGTCACCTACTCCGACGGCAGAGAGGAACAGGTCCACCCTGTCGCCGACTCGGACGAGGATCTGGCCGAACTCATCCGTACGGCCGCTGCTCTACTCGGGGTGGGGGAGAGGCGGTTCGACCCCGGCTCTCCCATCCTTTCCATGGAGTTGCCCGACGGCTCGCGCCTGTTCGCCGTGATGTCGGTCTCTCGACAGCCGGCGGTGTCGATCCGCCGCCACAGGCACCCTCGCGCGACGCTGCCAGAGTTGCGCAAGAACGGCAGCTTCGACGAGCGCATCGAAGACCTTCTTCGTGCCATCGTGCGTGCCCGCAAGAACATCGTCATCGTGGGAGCCACCGGCAGCGGGAAGACCACGCTGCTGCGCGGCCTGGCCTCGGAGATCCCGCGAGCCGAGCGGCTGGTCACCATCGAGGAGCACTTCGAACTCGGCCTCGACCGTGACAAGGACGCGCATGGCAACGTCCTCGCCCTGCAGGCCAGGCATGCAAACGTCGAGGGCCAAGGCCAGGTCACCCTCGCAGCCCTGGTACGGACGGCCCTCGGTATGTCCCCCGGGCGAGTGATCGTCGGCGAGGTTCGTGGCGATGAGGTCATCCCGATGCTCAACGCGATGAGCCAGGGCAACGACGGCTCCATGTGCACCCTGCACGCCAGCTCCAGCAAAGGCGCGTTCTCAAAACTCGCCTCCTACGCCGCCCAGTCCCCCGAGCGACTGCCGATGGAAGCCAGCGCCGTACTCGTCTCCGAGGCCGTGCACTTCGTGGTCCACATGGCCTTCGCTCCCGATGGCACGCGCGTGCTCTCAAGCATCCGGGAAGTCGTCGGCTGCGAGGGCATCTCCGTGACGTCCAACGAGATCTGCCGGCCGGGGCCCGAGCGTCGCGCGATGCGAGCCCACCCGCTACGGACGGAGACGGTCGACGAGCTCGAAGCCGCGGGTCTCAACGTCGAGGAGTGGTTCGCGTCATGACAGAGAAGGCGCTCCTCACGGCACTGATCGGAGTCGTAGCCGGCATTGGCATCCTCGTCGTCGCCTCGGGCCTCAAGCGGCGTGAGGTCGAAGCGAAGCGCCGCTTCCGTGCCAGTCCCCAGACGCTCGTACGGCTTGCCGCATGTGTCGGCGTCGCGATCCTGGCAGGCGCGATCACGCGATGGCCCGTCGGCGCGGCCCTGTCCGGCCTCGCCACCTGGTTCCTGCCGAAACTGCTGGGCCCCGACCGAGAGCACACACGCACCGTGGCGCGCATCGAGGCCATCGCCGCCTGGACCGAGATGCTCCGCGACATCCTCGCCGCCTCGGCAGGACTCCACCAGGCGATCAGCGCCACCGCACCGATCGCCCCCGAGGCCATCCGGCCCCAGGTCGCCGAGCTCGCCGCGCGAGTGGACCAGGGCGAGCGGCTATCGTCGGCGTTGAAGCAGCTTTCCGACGAGCTCGCCGATCCGACCGGTGACCTGGTGTGCGCCGCGCTGATCCTGGCCGCCAAACGCCAGGCCGGCCAACTCGGCGAGCTACTCGGCACCCTCGCGTCCGCCGCTCGGGCCCAGGCCGTGATGCGACTACGCGTGGCCGCCGCGCGCGCCCAGACCAGGTCGTCGGTGAGGACGATCGTCGCCGCCACCGTCGCCATGGTCGGCGGATTGATGCTGTTCAACCGCCACTTCCTCGTTCCCTACGACACCGCTCTTGGACAGGTCGTTCTGCTCGCCGCGGGACTCATCTTCGCGGGGTCGTTCTTCATGCTCCACAGGCTCAGCCAGGTGGGTGAACCGGCACGAATTCTGACGACCCTGCACGGGGGCGATGATTGATGGCGCTCGCATTGCTGCTCGGAGCGGGCATCGGCCTGGGCCTGCTCTCCATCGCTTTCGGTCTCCGGCCTGGTCGTCTCACCCTCGCTCAGGAGCTCCAGCGACTGCGGCACGGCACTCCGCCCAGGCCTACCGCCGATCCGGACGCGGGCTGGAGCGGGCGTCTGGGCGGCCCGTTCATCAAGCCGTTGGCAGCGCGTGGCCTGCCCGGTGCCCGCACTCGTCGCGATCTTGCCATCTGCGGTAAGTCCGTGGAGCGCTACCTCGGTGAGAAGGCCACTTCCGCGCTGATCTTCGCCTTGCTCGGTCCCTCGGCGTGCGCCGTAGTCCTCTTGAGCGGTATCCCCGTGCCGTGGCAGATCCCCGTCTGGTCCGTCGCCCTGCTAGGGATACTCGGCTTCTTCGTGCCCGATCTGGCGGTGAAGTCCCAGGCCGACGAGCGGCGAGCCGAGTTCCGTCACGCGCTGTCCGCCTTCCTAGACCTGGTCGTCATCTCACTCGCAGGTGGCCGCGGAGTCGATGGCGCGCTGGCCGACGCTTCCCAAGGCGGCGACGGATGGGCGTTCGTCCGTCTCCGCGGCGCTCTGCAAGCCGCGCACGCCGCGCGCCGTACGCCGTGGGCGGCGCTCGGACGGATGGGCGAGGAGTACGGCATACGGGAGCTGTCCGAACTGGCCGCCGCAGTCGGCCTTGCGGGGACCGAAGGCGCCCGGGTGCGCGAGTCACTCGCGGCCAAGGCGGCGTCCATCCGGGCCCACCAGCTGACGGAGATCGAGACCGTCGCCCAGAGGGCCACGGAACGAATGAGCCTGCCCGTGGTCGGCCTCTTCTTCGGCTTCCTGCTCTTCATCGGCTATCCGGCCGTCGCATCCGTGCTCGCCGGATTCTGAACCAAAGGAGGTAACGGTGATCCGACTCATCATCCTCTCCAACGCGATGAAGGAGTGGCTGCAGCAGTGCCGACACATCGCCCAGCAAAAGCCGGATCGGGGCAGTTTCACCACCGAGAGCGTGATCGTCACCGCGATCCTCGTAGGCATCGCGATCGCGGTCGGCGCCGTCCTGCTGGCCAAGGTCCTGGCGAAGGCGAAGTCCATCAACCTTGGATAGACCGCGGGGCCGTGACCACCGAGACGACCCTGGCGTTCCCGTTCGTCCTGCTGCTCATCTTGCTCGTCGCCCAGTTCGGCATCTGGCAGCATGCCACGCACGTGGCCCAGGTGACGGCCATGGAGGCCCTGGCGTCCACCCGTGTGTACGGAGCCGGCACCGGTGACGGCCAGGCGAAAGCGACGATGATGCTTGGCCGGCTCGGACGTTCGGTACTGCATGATGCCCACGTCTCGGTGTCTCGCACCACTGACGCCGCCCGCGTCGAAGTCCGCGGAGTCGCCGAAACCGTCGTACCGTTCCTGCGCCTTCCGGTGAGCTCGGTGGCCTACGGCCCGGTGGAGAAATTCAGAGGCGCTGGAGAGGGCCGATGAGCTCTGCGCGAGAAGACCGAGGAGCGTCAGCCGTCGAGCTGGTGCTTCTCACGCCGCTGTTGATCCTGCTGGCTCTCCTGACCGTCGCCACCGGGCGTCTGGTCGCGGCGCGGCTGGAGGTGAACAACGCCGCCCACCAGGCCGCGCGCGCAGCCTCGATCGCGCGCACTCCGGCCTCGGCTGCGGCGGCCGCTCGCTCGGCGGCCGAGGCGGCACTCAAAGGCAGGCGGGTCACATGCGTCGGACGCAGCGTGAACGTGGAACTCGGCTCCTTCCGCCCGGGCGGCAAGGTCACGGTGGCCGTCACGTGCCGGGTACGGCTGGCCGACGTGGCGATGGTCTGTGTCCCCGGCGGCACTGCTCTCACATCGAGGTTCGTCGTGCCGATCGACTACTGGAGGTCTCGGTGAGCGGATTCGTGGCTGGCATCGTCGGCGCGCTCCTCTTGCTCGCCGGCATCGTCGTGGATGGCGGCCTGGCGCTCGGAGCGCGGGTACGTGCTCTCAATGAAGCGCAGGAGGCGGCGCGGTCGGGAGCGCAGCAACTCGACCTCGCGGCGTACCGGCGCAACGGCACGGTGCGGTTGGACCGGGGACGCGCCCGTACCGCGGCGCTTCGATACATCGCCGCGACCTCTGACACCGCCACAGTGGAGGTCTCTGGCGACACGGTGACGGTCGTTGTCCACGCTGTCCAGCCTGCTCAGATTCTCCGCCTTGCCGGAGTGGGCGCCTTTCGGGTGTCCGGGCGAGCCACCGCGGCGGCGCAGCGTGGTGTGACGGGGGTGTTGAGATGAAGAACGTGCTGGATGCCTTCGGCCGAGCGATCAGAATGCTTGCCGTGGTGGCCGTGCTCGTGCTGACCGAGTTCGGCCTCCCCGCGATGCTGGTGCGGTTCGCTGGCTGGCCGCTTCCGGAGCATGTTCCCTCGTGGGACGGCATCGAGCACATGCTGGTGAATCCGATACCGGACGGTGCGCTGCTCAAGATCCTCGCCTGCCCGCTGTGGCTGCTCTGGGCGGCGTTCACGGTCGCATTGCTGGTCGAGATCGTGGCCGCCGTTCGAGGCGTGGAAATCCACGTTCCGATGCTCGGTCCGATGCAGGCCATGGCGGCAGGGCTGATTGGCTCGCTTGCTATCGCGGTCCTGCCGATCGGGGGAGGAGTTCTGTCCAGCCAGACACGGCCCTCTACGGCTCCGGTAGCCCTCGCCGTCGAGGAGATGGCGCAGGTATTTCCGCTCAGGGAGGCGTTGCCGGAGGCGTCGCGTCAGTCCGCGACCACAGAGCTTGTTCACATCGTCCAGCGGGGTGACACCCTGTCGAAGATCGCAGCGCACAAGCTTGGAAGCTCGCGCAGATGGGGCCGGATCTGGAGGCTCAACGCTCACAAGGTGCAGTCCGATGGGCAGGTCTTCACCGATCCCAACCGCATCATCCCCGGCTGGCGCCTCCGCCTGCCGACTACCTCGCCCCGTAGTGACGAGCCGACGACTAGCAAACGGTCACCCGGCGACACGCCGCCCCCACAGGAACGGCCATCGCCTGGCCCACCGTCGACGCCTGCCACTCCTGCCACTGTTAGCGCGCCGACGTCCGACACCTCATCGAACGCACAGACCTCCGCGCCAGAGGCGGCCTCGCAGGTGGTGGTCACCGTGGAACTCCCCTCCGGAGGACTGGTGTCCATGGCGTTCGCTGCGGGAATCAGCACCGCCTACGCGGCCTCGCGCTTCCATCGTCGCCGTCGAAGGATTTCACCTCCCGCATCGGCCGAGACGCCCGTCGAGCCAGAAGCAGGTCTCGAACCCGCCCCGACAGTCAAAGCTCTACGCCGTGCCCACCTGTGCACGTACGCAGACAAAGACCAGGAACCGCCGACCGACACCGACCTCATGCGAGCCGCTTTCTCCATCGACGTCCCGGACAAGTTGGTCATCGGACATCGTGAGGACCGGACCGGCGTCGAAATCCGTCCGGCCGGCCTGAGCATGGGGCTCACAGGCGCAGGGGCCAGGGACGCAGCTCGCGTGATCATCCTGGACGTGCTGCGCCAGGCTGACCGATTCCGATGCGAGGTCATCGTTAGCGCCCATGACGCCCAGGAACTCTTCGCAGCCTCCGCAGCAGAACTGGAGGCCGCAGCGAAGGCGGTACCAGGGCTGACGATCATCGAAACGGTCGGTATGGCCATCGACCGCTTCACCGAAACCCACTTCACCCGGAGCCGCATGCTGATCGAGCGCGGTGCGGACGACATCGAGACCGCTCGCCAGAACGATCCCGGCGAGGTCCTCCCCGCCGTCCTGCTCGTCGCCGAGATGACCGATGAGCTTTTCGACCGCGGCGTAGGCGCCATCCTGATGTCCGCCGACCGTAGCGGCATCGGAGCTCTCCTCCTCGGCGACTGGCCTTCGGGAACCACCTGCGAGGTGGACGAGGACGGCACCGTTCTCAGGGCCGAAGGTCCGATGGCGTCCGACCTCATCGGCGCACGCTTCTTCCACCTTCCCCTGGCGGACGGAGTCGACTGCCTTCGCCAACTCGCCGACGCGGGCGTGGAAGACAGTGCCGACAGTCAGCCGACCACTGATGACTCACCGAGCGACCGCGGGCCGATCACCTGGGACGGACCTACGCTGATCCGGGTATCGGTCCTGGGGCGACCTTTAATCCAAGCGAAGGGCCGTCGAGGGACGGTGCCAATGAGCGGGCTACAACTCCAGCTACTGGTCTTTCTCACCCTGCACCCCGAGGGTGCGACCCGCGACGAGATCTGTGCGGCCCTATGGCCAGACAAGGCCGTGGACGTAGGCGTCCACAACCCGCTCCGCCACCTGCGCGACACTCTCAGATCGGCCAGTGGATACGTGGACAAGGGACGCCGCGACGCGCCGTTCGTCAGCGCACACGGACGGACCTACCGCATCGACCCCGCTATGGTGAGCGTCGACCTATGGGACTTCGAGGCCGCCGTCAGTGAAGCCCGCACCGCCGGCGATCTTCCCTCTCGGCTCTCAGGTCTCACACGTGCCGCCAACCTTTGCCACGGTGTCCTGGCCGAAGGCCTCACCTGCGAGTGGATCGACGAGAAGCGCAATTTCCAGACCCGCACCCAGGTCGACGTACTGAGCCGGCTCGCCGAGCTCCGCGAGGAACAGGATCCTGAAGCGGCCCTAGAGATTCTCGAACGCATTCTCATCCTCGACCCGGATCCAGAGGAGACGTGGCGCCGCATCATCCGTCTACAGCTCCGCCTGGACCGCCGTGGCCAGGCCCGTAACACGGCGGCGTTGCTACAGAAACGCCTGCAGGAGATAGGTGTGAGCCCCACCCGTGAGACGGAGAGGCTGCTGTCCGAGTTTTGAGTCGCGGCATCCACCAACCCGCGCCCCTCAAGATGACAATGCGGCTGGATCAGAGCAGCTCAAGCAGGCGTTCTGCCTGGCGCTTCAATGTGCCATGGGGGTTACGCGAGGAGAAGGGGCCGTCAGGGCCGAGCATGCACATCCATGAGAAGGCGAACAGTCGCCGGAATTCCAGCACCCGGGTGCCCTCGCCGGTGGTCAGATCGATATGGGACAGCAAAGCCGGGCCGTCGAATGTCCCGTCGACCCGAGAGAGGTGCTCAATGACCTCCGCCAACTCGAAGGCACGGTCGCTGCGCCCGGAGTCCTCCCAGTCGACCAGCCGGACACGCTTTCCATCCCACAGGTAGTTCGCCAAATTCCCGTCGGACAACCCCAGGGTGGGGCTCACTGTTGCTCCGGCCAGATCCTCCAAACGAGAGGCCGTAATCCACTCCACTCCCGCCGCGTAGGCCTGGACCACTACCGGATCGGAGCCGAGATCAGGCCGCTCAGCTCGCATCCGCAATGCCTTTGCGACGGCCACCCGCGGATTCCACGGAGAAGGCGCCACGTCGGCCAGCACCGTCGATGGAACCGCCTCGTGCAGCGTCGTGATCGCCTCGGCCATCGCCGCTATCTGTTCCGATGTGATGGCGTGCCCACGAAGCGGAACGCCATCCAGGCGCGACATCACCACGACGGGCGGTTCCACGTCCAGATGGGCCTCGAGCGGCAACGGTGCCAGATCCGGCGCGTACTCCGCGAGCAGGGTAAGTGCGCGCCACTCCCGCTGATGCTCCCCCCTGCTCCACGATGTGTAGGTCTTGACGACCCGCTCGGGGTACATCTCGATGCCATGAGTGCTCGACTGGCCGGCCACCTTTACCTCCTGCTGACGCTTGCCCGGCGCCCTGTGATGGTGCCCGACGTTATCCCAGTCAGGGGTCGCGCAGAGCTGCATCGGCGTTCTTGCCTCTCCTGGCGTCCGAACAAGCTGCCTACTGCCGACTCGGATCAGTACTAGCACTTGTGGTTCGTGGTACGTGCACCTGATGGATACAAGTAGGCAGAAATGCCTGTAAGGACCCCTCTATAGCATTAGCGTAAATCCCATGGCTGATCTGCTGTCTATACCTAACTTGATCAAGTACGTCGGTGTTCTTGTCTCGATCGCTGGCATCTTCATCGCTACCCCAGCCGGGACCATCGTCATGTGGATTCGTGGACAGCGATGGACGAAGCAGCGCATTGGTGAGATTAAAAGCCTTACCGCGTGGATATTTCCTCGCAAGGGGACCAGCGCGACTATCCGTCAGAGCAGCGCCGCAGCCATCCTCATGCTGGGCGGACGCGGATCGGTCATTGCTGCAGGCAGCGCTTGGTCCTCGTCGGCACCTGTCAGCGAACGGGTCGAGAAGCTACATGAGTTCGTTACGGATCTTCAGCGTGGCCATAGTGATCTCAAGAAGGCGCTGCGGGACGAAGAGTCGAAGCGACGCGAGGACATCCGAAAGGTGAACGAGGCGCTTGCCGCGACCGCAGGTGATCTGCGCGAGCTCATAGCCCGCAATGAGAGAGATGCGGCGCGCATCGATGGGCGAGGCCTTCCTGTTCTCGGGCTGGGCATTTTGCTGACGAATCTCACCGAATTTCTTGGAGCGAACCTCCCCATCGCTTGCGGAACGACTCTCCTCAGTTGTTCCATCACTACATACGTGCTGCATCGCTCTGTGTGGATGGAAAGAGAAAAGGTGGCAACAGCGTAGGTTTGCGCCGCCCGTCCTGGTTACCAGGCTTGAGTCCTTGGTGTCGGGCCTTCTGCCTGTGCCAGCTCCTCATATAGCTCTTGGTAGCAGTTCGCCGCGGTAGTCCAGCTGTACGAGCGATGAGCGTGCCGGACGGCATTGGCGGCTCGTTGTGCCTGTTCTTCAGGATCGGTCAGGATCGTCGAAAGGGTTGCTGCGAGGTCTCGCTCGTCGTCGGGATTGACCGTCCATCCGTTGGCGCTTTCGCCTTGGCTGGTGATGATGCTAGCTGGGCCGCCGGTGTTGGTGGCGATCGGCGGGGTGCCGCAGGCTTGGGCCTCGATGTAGACCATGCCGAAGCTTTCGTTGACCGCTGGGGCCACCATGATGTCGGCGCAGTTGAGGCCTTGAGGTAGTTCGTCGTGGCCGCGCCAGCCGATGAAGTAGACGTGACGGTCGATGCCTAGGCGTTGGGCGGTGGTCTGAGGGTGCTCGCCTTCGGCCTCGCCCGGGTAGCCGCCCCAGAGGAGTAGGGCCGGCGTGGGGTTGGCCGTCTTCAGGACGGCGGCGAATGCCCGGAGCAAGATGTCGAGACGCTTCACCTTCTGGAAGCGGCCGACCCAGAGCAGTAGGGGGCGGAGTCGGCCGCTGTCGTCCGTCAGTCGCGCCAGGTCGGCCTCGGTGTAGCTGATGCTGCCCGGATCCTGATCCGGAGCCCACCCGCGAGGGTTCTCGACGAGCCAACGGCGCAGGTGAGCCATCCGCTGCTCGTCGGTGAGGTTCAGGGGGACGAAGCGGGTGGTGTCGACGCCGTTGGGGACCATGGTTACGTCGTCGCCCGCGATTCCCAGCAGACGGTCGACCTCGGTTCGGTCGCTCTCCGAGACCACGACGATGTGGCCCGCCTGCCGGGCGTACCGCTTCATCTGAACGCTCCAGAGGTCGGCGTACGGCCACAGCCGCCAGTCGGTCGCGTGAGCGAGTGCACGCTCCTCATCGGTGAGGTCGTCGAGGTCGCGCAGGAAGCGGTCGAGGATGGCCTGCTTGTGCTCGGGGACCGCGCAGGCCGCGCTGAGGGTGGTGAGCGGTGTGCCGAGGCGCGCCGCGAAGCGGCTGATGTGCTGGGCTTGGTCGAGCAGCTTGAGGTCTGTGCCATGGAGCGTGGTGATGACACGATGGCCTGGATAGGCGCGCCGGACCGAGGATTGCAGGTGACTCAGGTGGTGAACGTGCACCACATCCGGCCGAGGGCTGCGGTGCCGGCTCAGGTGCTCGTGCCACGCAAGGATCAGGTGCTGGATCGTCTCGGGAGCCACGGCGGTGAACATGCGATCCGGCGCTGTGGGGCCACGGTCTTCGTACGAGGGGTGGAACGGCGAATCCTGCCCGTCCATGCCGCTCGCGCCGCTCGCGTAGGCGGCCGCTGCGGCGTTGTAGTCCATGGCCGCGACGTCGAGGCCCGCGTAGAAGGTCGGGGCGTGGCCGAAGCCCCCGCTCTCACCGAGGGACCCGCACATGATGCGGGTGGTATGTCCTCGATCAGTGAGCTCTCGGTTGAGGTAGCGGATGACCTGGGCCGACCCGCCCCGTGGGAAGAACTGCACGACTGTGTCCACAGTGAGCATGAAGTGTCCTGAGGTATGTAGGCCGTCACCTACTGGTGACGGCGTGTGCGAAGGTCACGCTGGTGCCCGTACGTGCTGCCGTGAGGATCGCTTCTGTGGCTTCCACGGCGGCGACGCCCTGGCGGAGGGTGACGATGTCGTTGGGCAGGCCGAGCAGCGCGTCGCGGAACGCTTCGTGCTGGACGCGAAAGGGCTCCGCATACGGGACTTCGTAGGTTGTCCGTCGGCCGGGGACGTCTGAAAGGGAGCCGCTTGCCGCCGCGTCGCCGTCGATTTCGCCGTGTGCGTGGTAAGTGATCGTGCGGCTCAGTGCGTCGGCCGTTACGCAGCCCATGGCCGTGTGGACGATGACGATCCGCTCTTTGGACGGCGATACGCGGCTGACCTGGATGTCGGCGATCACGTCGTCGCCAAGACGGAGGACGGCTGTGGCAAGGTCCTCATGCGGGCCGCCCGTGACGTGGACGACCTGGGCGGCGACGGAGGTGATGTGGCGGCCGGTGAGCCAGGTCGCCAGGTCGACGTCGTGAATGGCCACGTCGGTCACCACGCCGACGTCCCGGATGCGGGCCGGGTAAGGGCTGTTGCGCCGGGTCGCCACCTGGTAGACGGACCCGTAGTCGCCGTTGCGGAGGCGTGCGCCGAGCTCTTGTACCGCCGCGTTGCGCCGCTCTGTGTGGCCGACCGCCGCGACAAGGCCGGCGCGGTCGAATGCTTCGGCGAGTCGTGTCGCCTCGGCCGAGGTCGAGGCAAGGGGTTTCTCGATTAAGGCGTGGACGCCCGCCGCCGCGAGCTCCAGGCTAATGCGCTCGTGCTCGGTGGTCGGCGTCGCCACAACGCAGTAGTCGACGCCGATCCGCACCAGTTCGCCGACGTCGGCGGCCGTCCGGAGGCCGTCGAAGGCGACGCGGCGCTCCGGATCGGTGTCGGCGACCGCGACCAGGTCCACACCGTCGAGCGAACTCAGGACCTTGACATGGACGCCGCCGGCCCAGCCCAAACCGATGACCGCGGCCCTGAGAGCTTTTGACATGGCTGCACCGCCCGTGTGAGTGACGAAAAAACTTCCGATGAGGTGGGGGGCACGTCAGGGACGCGTGACGGCGCCGTCGTTCCAGCTCGAGATCCGGTCGTCTTCGGCGTGCAGCCAGCCGGGGATGACCTCCGGATCGGCGCGCAGCCACTCGACGTAGCGGGCGATTCCACCCTCTGCCGTGATCGCGGGCTTCCACGCCAGCAACTCGGACATGCGGGTGATGTCCGCGCACCCGCCGAGAGGATCCTGGGCGGGACGTGGGGCATCGAGCAGTTTCACCTCCGGGAAGTGCGTCCGGACCAGCTCCGCGACGCGGCGCACGGAGGTCGTCCGGCCGGTCCCGAGGTTGACCGCCGCCTTGCTCGCTGCCTTGGCGATCAGTGCGAGGCAGATGCCGGTTGCGGCGTCGTCCACATGGAGGAAGTCCCGCACCTGGCGGCCGCCGTTGTTGAGGGGCAGCGGATCACCGATCATGGCGTACATCGCGAACTGGGCGATGACCCAGGAGTAGGCGCCCGGCTTGGGGATCTGACGTTCGCCGTAGACGCTGAAGGGCCGCACCACGGTGAAATCGACGCCGATCGCGTCCAGCAGGAAGCGGGTCTGCCACTCGCCCCAGGCCTTCGCCGCCGCGTACACATTGAGCGGGCTCATTGGCTGGTCCTCGGTGAAGGTCTGGATCGCGTCGCTCCCGGCCGTCCCGTGCCCATAGACCTGAGCGGAGGAAATGAACACGAGACGCCGTGCGTCACCGCCCTCGGCCACCGCCCGCAGGACCGTCTCGGTACCGGCGATGTTGGAGTGGAAGGCCGTTCCCGGGTCGCGCGTGCATCCGGCCACGGTCGAGTACGCGGCGGCGTGGATAACGTAGTCGCTGTCGCGCACGAGATCGCGGACGAGGTCTTCGTCGCAGACGTCGCCGACGCGCAGACATGGGTCGGCCTCGTCCACCCCCAGCACGTCACGCGTGGCACGGTCGTAGCCGCTGAGATCGTCGAGGACCGTGACGTACGCTCCGGCCGCGTCGAGCGTCCGCCGGAGCGCGGTGCCGATCAGCCCGGCACCGCCCGTGATCAGTACATGCCGGTCGGCAAGGGCGGAGAGCCGGTCGTCCATGGGTGACCTCCTTGGTTGTGAGTGAAGGGCATGACGCGCGAGGGACGCCGCGCGCCGATCGTCGAGGACGAGCTCAGGAGCAGATGAAGGACCCGGTGAACTTCGTGAGCGCGAAGTAGCCCTCGCGTGCGATGACGGCCTGCACTCGGGTTTGGGCCCGCTCGCGCAGCTCGCGGAAGAAGTCCTCGCCGAGATCACCCGGGTGGGAGGCCGCGCAGCAGTAGTTGTGTGCGGAGTAGAAGGCCAGGAACGCGTCCGCGTCCGCGAAGCGCAGTTGGTCTTGCCAGGTGCGCAGTTCGACGCCCGCGAAGTGCGAGTCCACGTACTCGTGGCCGTTGAGGATCGAGATCCGCGCCTTCGGCGTCGCCTTGAACAGACGCTCCGGCGCGCGCATCTCACGCAGGATCGCGAAGTGCAGGTCGTACATCTCCACCATCGAGTCCGGGCGGTCGGTGGTGAGCACGAACTTCCCGTCCGGGCGCAGCACACGGCGCACCTCCGCCAGGCAGCGATCGATGTCCGGGACGTAGTGCATCATGTACGTCGCGATCACTCGGTCGAAGGAGTCGTCGGCGAAGCAGGACAGGTCGTCGGCGCTGCCTTCGACCCACCGGCAGGGGGTGGCAACGCCCTTCAGACGCGCTTCGGCGGCCCGCAGCACGCCGGGCGCGATGTCCAGGCCGACGATGCTTCCCCCGGCGAGGTGGGGCCGCAGGTGTTCGAGGACGAAGCCGTTGCCGCAGCCGAGGTCGAGCAGCGCTTCCGTGCCGGACAACTCCAACTGCTCGGCGAGGTGGTCGACCAGCGAGCGAGGGTTCGTACGGAAGCGGTTGTGCGCGAGCTGCTTGCCGTCGAGCATGCGCGTGTCGGCGAAGAACACCTCGCGGGCGTCCTGCGCGGACAGCTCGAAGAACTCGTCGGGAATGACCTCGGCAGCAAGCCTGTCCACCTCGGGGGTACGGAAGTCCATGACTCTCCTTTCAAGAGGGGGCTGACGTGGGCGGAGATTGCGCGACGTCGGCCGACCATTTGGTGCCGACGTACTTGTGGGGCAGCAGCGTGGAGAGAGGAACGCGTCGGGCGATGCCGTCCATGGAGATGACCGCTGCCAGGTCCGGTGCATGGTCGAGCAGAAGCTCACGGCATAGGCCGCACGGAGGCACGATGCGCGCCGGCTCGTCCTCGGTGGGCTTGGGGAAGCGCACCGCGGCTACCGCCACCAGCGGAGCACGGGTGATCATGCGGGCGACCCCCAGCGCGACGGCCTCCGCGCAGACGGCCGCCCGGCCGACCATGGCGTCCAGGTGCAGGCCCAGATGGGTGGCCCCGTCCGCGTCCAGGAGCGCGGCACCGATCTGGTGACGGGCGAGGACGTAGCGTTCGGCGATCATCTCGTAGGCGGCGGCCACCAGCCGGCGGCTGCTCTCGTCCCGGCACAGGGCGCTTGGGTTGAAGTGCTTCTCAGCGTTCACGTCGGGCTGTCCACAGGAGCGAGAAAGTCTCGGTGGATCTGCGACTCCTGCGGGCCTCGCGACCCCTGATACTTGCCGGAATAGAGGACGACGTCACCTTGGGGTGTCCAGAAGGTGACCTGGCCGATCAGCAGGCCCGGGTAGATGCGGACCGGTTGGACGGCGTGGAGCTGGAGCGTCCATTGGTTGACCGAGCCGATGTCGATCAGGTCGGCGGTCACGTGCACGAATAGGCCGAGACGCGCGATACCGGAGCGGGCCCTGATGATGGGGACGTAGTGGTCGCTGCCCATGACCTCGGCCGTGTTCCCGAGGTAGATGCGGCCAGGCTCCAGAACCATCCCGTTCCTGGGGATGGTGAGCTCGCGAACGGGGTTGGGCCTGCGGACATCGAGCACCGACTCGGTGTAGACCTTCAGGGTGGCGCCGAGCCGGAAGTTGTAGCTGTTGGGGTTGACCTGCTCTGCGGAGAACGGCTTCAGGGTGATGCGGCCCGCCTCGCACTGCCGGACGATCTCCGGCCCGGTCAGAATCATTGCCGAGCTCCTTGAAAAGAGGGCCGGGAGCCCATGGTCAGCAGATCGGGGTAAGGGGTGACGGCCTCGGAGAATCGCCCGAAGTGGCCGTCGTACGGGCGCCGTTCGCCAGATGGCGCCCAGAAGGACACCTGGCCGACCACCATGCCGGCGTAGACACGGATGGGCTGGCAGACGACGAGCTCCAGCGTCCACCGGTGAATCGCGCCGAGGTTGCCGAGGTCGGCGGAGACCTGCAAGTAGACGCCGAGCCGTCCGAGAGAGGACCGGCCTATGAGGGACGGTACGTAGTGCTCACTGCCGATGCGCTCGACGGTCGTACCCAGATACACACGGCCTGGACGTAGAACGAATCCGTGGCCGGGAATCGCGACCTCGCGCGTCGAGTGATCGCCAAGTACATCGATCACCAGCCCGCGGTGAGTGCGTAGTGTCGGCCCCAGACGGTAGTTGTAGCTGTTGGGGTTGACCTGCTCGGCGGAGAAGGGCTCCAGGGTGATGCGGCCCGCTTCGCGCTGCCGGACGATCTCGGATCCTGTCAGGATCATGCCAGGACCTTCCGCGCGAACTCGGCCGCGCGGAGTCGTAGGTGCTCCAGGCTGTCGTCGTTCACGATCCGGTGAGATGGATCGCAGGTCGGCGCCACCTCCGTTGGGTGGTCCTCCGCGCCTGGCGACAGATCTCCGCGGATCTGCTTGCGGGCACGCCGGACGTCTTCCGGTGCCCACACCTCGACGAGTGTGAAACCCATGTCGAGCAGGGCGTCGACGTCGGGACCGCGCATGTCGTCGCACACCACCATGCCGTTGGGATGTTGCTCGGCCACCTGGGCGACGCGTCGGGCGAACGGGTCGGTCAACGCCCCCGGGTTGATGCGGCGCATGTGGTGCCCCAGGTCGTTGAGCAGCAGTCCGTCCTGTGCGCCGGGATCGGGGAGAGAACATCCCGCGAGCACGTGGATGAGGCCCTGTAGTGCGTACAGCGGAGCGGCCAGCTTGATAGGGACGACAGGCACGCCGGTGGCCGCGATTTCCCGGTACAGCAGCTCGCTGAACGTGGATTTGCCGGCTCCCGGTCGCCCGTACAGCGCGATTTTGATCATGATGCGGACCTCCTCTTCGGATCGGAACCGATCGGGGATGGGTGCGGATTGATGGAGCGAATCGGCGGGGCGGCGATGGGCTACCGGCCGATCTCGGCGAGAACGCGCTCGATGCGGTCGGCTGCGGCCATGACGTCGCTGACAGGGGCGATCCGTCCCGGCCAGGGAAAGTAGAAGCAACACTCTCCGGCCGCGTCGGTCGCCACGTAGACCGTCTCCGAGAGGACGGTGGCGGCCAGGTTGATCACGGTAAGGAACGGCGGCCTGCCGTCCCGGACGCGCAACTGCGCCGAGAAACGGCGGCTTTCGAGTTCGGTGGCAAGCTCCTGCAGCCAGGCCCCGGGCTTTTCCCCGTCGATCGTCACAACATTCCCCTCACTGGATCGGCGGGGGCTCGGGAAGGGGTGACACATCGGGATCGCGAACCAGACGGCCTTGCCATCCAGGCCCTCCTGAGTTGTGAAGGCGGTGACGCGGAAACCGCACCGCCCTTTCGTCAGCTCGGAGACGATGGCCAGCCCGCGTCCGTGTTCCGCTTCCGCGTCGGGCGCACGCATGACCGGGCTGACGAGGCTGCTGTCGACGACCTCGATGTAGAGCTCGTCCTGCCCGGAACGCACGACCAGCTCGAAGGGCCCGCGGCCGTGCGTCACCGCGTTTCCGGCCAGCTCGCTCACCATGAGGACCGCGTCCTCCACCAGATTCGGCAGTATGCGAAGACCGGTAAGCGTGCCACTGATCAGCCGTCTGGCCTGGGCCGCGGCGCGCGGGTCATCGCACAAGGGCCAGGCGGCGATGATCGTCGACTCCTGCCGGAGAAGGATTGCCACGACGCCTCCTTCGATGGTCTTGTCTCGGGGGCCTCAACCATCGCCGAATCGACGCACCGGTAGTAGCGAGAGCTCTCCGCCTACTGGTGCGGCGGATTCACATGTCAGGTGCGGCGAATCCACACTGGTGACGGCACACCTTGGCGGGGTTCGCTGTTTTACCGTCGGTATATGCCTGGTCACGATCTGGGTTGCGCCAGGAGGATCCGCGCGGAGCGGCCTGGCGTGCCCGTCAGTGTGCTCGCAGAGGCGATACGTTCCTGCTGCGGTCACTCACCTCTCAAGGCGTACCGCCTGGCCAGAGGGTGGACCATTGAGAAAGCCGTGGAGTCCTTCCATGAGATGTGCGCGCGCGAAGGGCTGGGCCCGCGCGGGCTGACCGACCGGTCGTGGATCGAGTGGGAGCAGGCACACCCGCCCAGCGCTGACTACCAGGACCTCCTGTGCCGCCTGTTCCTCACCGGGCCGGTGCGGCTCGGGTTCGCGCGCTCTTACTGCCCACCTGGCGAGCCCGATTCGCCACGGATCGACCAGCGAGCCCTAGTCACGGATGTGGCGCGCGAGTCCTTGGCGCACGCCGCCACCACCCAGCTCACGGACGTGAGCGCGGTGACCCTGGAGCACGCCCACCACGAGATCCGCCGCCTGGCGGCCGAGTACGTCTACGCCGACCCACTGCCGCTGTTTCACCGGATGCTCCAGCTACGTGGACAGATCTTCGCGCTCCTGGACGGTCGGACACGTCCTGGGGAGGCCGCTCAGCTCATGCTCTTCGCCGGCCAGCTCTGCGGTCTGCTCGCCAACGCGAGCCTTGACCTGGGTAACCCGGCGGCGGCGAAGACTCAGGCGAAAGCGGCATGGACCTATGCCTCCATCATCGACCACCATGCGTTGCGAGCGTGGGTGCGGGGCCTGCAGGCGATGATCGCTTATTGGGTCGGCTCTACCAGGGAGGCGCTGGATCTTGTGCGGGACGGTCAGCGGTACGCGCCTGGTGCCACCGCGTCCGCCCGCCTCGCCAGCATCGAAGCGCTCGTTTCGGCGGCGGCCGGGGCGGAGCCGGAGGCGCTGCGGGCGCTCAGCCGTGCCTGGGACCAGAAAGATGTCCGGGACGAGATCCATGACGACGTTGGCGGCGAGTTCGGCTTTGGCCGGGCCAAGCATTCCTATCTCGCCGCCAGCGCCTACATCCACCTGGGTGATCCTGCCCGTGCGATCGTGCTTGCGGAGCAGGCCATCAGGCTCTACCAATCGGGACCGCCGCACCTGCGCGCCTACGGAAACGAGGCGATCGCGTACTCGGACCTGGCCGTGGGGCATCTGCTCAACGGCGATCTGGACGCCGCCGCGATCGTGTTGACGACCATCTTGGAACTGCCCGAACACCACCGTATCGACGGCCTCGCTCAGCGGCTCGACGGCGTGCGCCGCCAGGTGAACGGCCAGTTGCGGTTCCGTGGTTGCACGCAAGCGCGTGCTCTTGTGGAGCGCATCGAGCAGTTCCACGTACCCTCACTCCCTCGCGAGCTGCCACGATGAAGGTTGTGTTAGCCGGGGAATCCACTTTGCACCGCCTCTGTCAGGCAGCCGGGCTTGACGGCCGAGACGCCCGGTTGATCCGGGTGTGCGCGAACGTCGTCTTCCACCTTCCGCACGCTGGTGCGGTGGCCCGTGTCTCCTCCGCGGAGACCCAGGCCCGAGCTCGGCGGACGGTCCGAGTGGCGCGCTGGCTCGACAGCATCGGGTTCCCCGCCGTACGACTCCATCCCGACGTTCCGGAGGCGATCGTCGCAGAGGGGCAGGTCGCCACCTTCTGGGAGTACTATCCTCAGCCGCCGCAATCGCCTGAAGCCATACGACTCGTGCCTCTCCTGCGACTCCTACACAGTGAGGCGCCGCCCTTCCCCCTGCCGGCCTGGGATCCGGTAGCCGACGCCCGCAACAGCCTGCAGGCGGCCAGCGCAGTGTTGCGCGGAGAGGACCGTCGCTTCCTGCTGGACTGGTGTGACCGGCTGGAGCAGGAACTGCCGTCGAACCAGTACGCCTTGCCGTACGGGCTCATCCACGGGGACGCCTGGGTCGGCAACCTTCTCTGGCGCGGTGAGGAGGTCGTCCTGTCCGACCTCGATCAGGTGTGCCACGGACCGCGCGAGTGGGATCTGGTCCCCACCGCGGTGAACACGCTGCGCTTCGGCCACCCGTCCACCGAGGAATTCCTGGCGGCCTATGGCTTCGACGTGACCGCCGCAGAGGCGTTCCTGGTGCTTCGCCAGGCTCGCGAATTGGTAATGCTGACCGGCGTCCTGCCCGCGCTGGCGAGCCGGCCATCCATCGCGCGGGAGTTCGGGCGCAGGATCGCCAACCTACGCGGGTTCGGTGACGATCGGTGGAGCCCTTACGAATAGCTGCGGGCTTACCTTGCGTGACGTAGCGTTGAAGTCGATCCCGTTTGGAGCCCCGACATGGCCAAGCCTGGACACGACGCCGAGTGCGCACAGCGCATCCGCATGCTCCGCCTGGCCCGTGCAGCGAATCCTCCGCCGATCACACTGCTTCACGCGATTGCGGCCGAGATCAGCCAGTGCTGTGGTCACCATTCGCTGAAGTGCTTCCGGCTGGCCAGCGGGTGGAGCAGCGCGGAAAAGGCCGTCCAAGCGATGCGCCGAATGTGCGACGAGCAAGGGCTCGGCTCCCGAGGACTGACCAAGCGATCGTGGCTCGACTGGGAGAGCGGGCATCGCCCTGGTGCGGACTACCTGGATCTGCTGTGCCGACTCTTCCGGACCGGCCCAGTGGAGCTGGGGTTCGCCACCGACTACACGCCAGGCCTGCGGACCACAGCCCCCGCGTTGGAACGAGAGCTGATCATGAGTGCTGCCAGCGAGTCGAGTGACCACGCCGCCGAAACCGAAGCCGCCGCCATCGGCCCGAACGCCCTGGAACAGCTCAGCGAAGACGTCACCCGGCTGGCTCGGGCCTACGTTCACGCGCCGCCGCTACCTCTCTTCGGAGAACTCACCCGGGTCCGGAACCGCGTGTACCGCCTGATCGACCGCACACGCCGCCCCGCACAGCAACGCGATCTGTACCTGGTGGCCGGCCAGGTATGCGGCCTATTGGGAAGCGCGAGCTTCGACCTGGGCTATGCGTACGCGGCGTCGGAGCAGGCCCGGGCAGCACGTGTATACGGCGAGGTCATCGGCCACAACGAACTCACCGCATGGGCGGACGGGTTGCTGGCCTGCGTGGAATTCTGGGCAGGCCGCCCCGCCCAGGCGCTGCAACTGGTCGAGCGCGGCCTCACGATCGCCCCCGAAGGCACGACCCGTGTCCGACTACTCAGCATCGCCGCACGGGCCTCCGCTCTGCTGGGAGACGTCGATGGCACCCGCCAGGCAATCCTTGATGCTCAGGATGCCCGGGGACCCCAAACTGAACTGCACGACGGCGTGGGCGGGGAGTTCGGCTTCGATGGGGCGCGACAGTCCTTCTGCGCCGGTTCCTCCTACTTGAGCGTGGGACTGGGTATGGAAGCAGCGGCAGAGTGCGAACGAGCACTAGCTCTATATCGTAGTGCCCCCGCCGAGCACCGCTGGTACGCCGCCGAGGCGAGCACGTCAGTCGATCTCGCTGCTGCCCGACTACTCGCCGGAGACATCGACGGAGTGACCGAGGCTCTGACGCCAGTGTTCCCCCTCTCACCGGACAGGCGTGTGGAAGGCATCCTGAAGCGGGTAAAAGCGATCCGCAATTCGCTCGCCACCATCTCGGCCCAGGATACGACCGCACTGATGGACATGATCGAAGGCTTCACCATCGAAACCGCCGCGTACGGTCTGCCCATATCTCTTTGAGAGCAAGGGCTGCTGCTGCCTGAAACGCCCTGGCCGCCGTCGACCGCCACCTCAACCGGTGGAAGCTGTCCGCCAACACCGTCAAGGCCTACAAGCGGCAGGCCACCGCCTACATCACTTGGCTGACCGGCCGCGCCGCCGAGCACGACGACGCCTACGCCGACGTGGTCGGCGCCGAGGCCGCTGTCGCCGCCTGGCGGCGCCACCTGATGACCGCCAAGGCCGCCCCGCCTCCATCAACCAGGCGCTGGCCGCCACGCTCATGTGCGCCCAGATCGGGCGGCACATCGACGTCAAACGCGCCCGGGTGCCCAAGCCCGGTGAGCCCGACACCCTCACCCGCACCGAGCAGGGCCGGGTGGAACGCGCCGCCGCCCGCCGCGGTGTGCGGGACCGCGCCATCGTGACCGTCCTGCTGTACATCGGCGCCCGTGTCGAGGAGTGCGCACCGCTCGAGGCCGAAGACGTCACTCTTGCCGCCCGCACCGGATACATCCGCCTGCACGGCAAAGGCGGCGAAGTCCGTACCATCCCACTGCCATCGCTCGCCGCGAGCAACTCGCTGCCTGGCTCGATGAGCGCGGCACCCACACCGGCCCGCTTGTGGACCGGACAGCGCGGCCGGCTGCCCTGTACCTCCGTTCTGGAGCCGCCGAGAACGTCGCCGTCGTCGAGCAGGTCTTGACCGCTGACCCCGCTCGGAGCCGGCCAACCCATCCGATGACGTCACCGCCAGCCGCGTCGAAGATCTCCGCCCCTCCCATGGTTCGCCGTGACGATGAGCTAGACGCGCAGAAAACTAAAGTGATATCTATTGATTGCCGCTCAAATCCTAAGCGGCGGGCGACTGGACGGAGCTGGCGTGACTGCACCAGATGGGCCATCTGCATGGGCGCAGGAGCGGTTTGGTGACGCCGCCGGCATCCTTCGGCGAGAGATCCCCGCAGCCTTATGGGGCGCGCACAGGCGGGCACTCGAGGGTCATCTCGGGCTCGGGCTCAAGACGAACGAGGCATACGGGTTGATCTGGCTGGCTCAGCACGAGGAACTGGTCGCTCGTCTGCGAGGGCTCGATGGGGCACGGGTCTTCAAGCCGAAAGGTGCCCGCTACGAGCTGGCGATGATCGGCAACGTCGTGCTCTACCCCTGGCGGTACTCCGATGGAACCCGAGTCCCGCTGGAGTACGCGCGGATGGAGTTGTCCGACGTGCGGCGCGCCCTGCTCGCCCTCGCCGAGCCCCCGGACGAGGAGCAGCTCACACTGGACTCGTTCTTTGCCGCCGACGATGAACTCGAAGCCGACGAAGAGCAGTCCAGGGAAGACTTTCGCCGGCTCGCGGAGGTCGTACGGGTGGTCTTTGTCGCCTATGCGAGCAACCCACGTTCAGGCATCCTGAGCGCTGAGTGGGGCGACGCTGCACAGGCTGATGAGGACGGCCATCTCAAGTGGACGCACCACGAACCTCTCCCCATGGCGGCCCCCGGCGAGGCCGGGGGAGACGCGGGCAGTGGGCAGCCATCTCCACTTCGTCCTGTCGCGCCGACCGGTGGAAGCAGTTCGTCCGCTCGCCGGTTCGACGATGCCCCTATGCCCGAGCCAGTCCTGATGCCCAAGTCCCCGCTGACCGGCGTGGACAGCGAACAGCAGGAAACGACCATAGAGACTGGAACCGATGAGGAGCACTGAACAGCTCCGACTTCTGCTCGCTAGCGAGGGTCCAAGCCCGACATCGACGGACGTTGTGGCGGCGTTCGACCCGGTACGCCTAACGCAGGCGCGACACCTGGCGGGTCTCACGAAGTCGGCACTGGCCCAGCAGATTGGGATCAGCGCCGCTGCTGTAGGGCAGTGGGAAGCGAGCACCACGCCCCCCCGTCCAGACCATTTGCAACGCGCTGCGGAAGTGCTGGACGTCCCGATCGACTTCTTTGCCCTCGGACGACCGTATGCTCAGGTGGATGCTTCAGCTGCACACTTCCGAAGTCTGCGATCCACTCGCGTGGCTCAGCGCGCGAAGGCTATAGCGTTCGTTGAGCAGACGTGGGAACTGGCCTACGCCTTGGAGAAACGAGTCCAGTTCCCTCCGGTAGACCTCCCCGGGTTCAGTGGAGGCGAGATTCAACACGACGGCTTTCCGAGCGATCCCATCGAAGCTGCCCGAGCGCTTCGCTCTCACTGGGGCCTTGGCGAAGATCCCATTCCGCACCTGGTACGGGCCCTGGAGAATCACGGCCTGATCGTCACCCTCGTACCCTTCGCTGGCGCCGACACCCCGCGTATCGATGCCTTCTCCACCTCGAGACTCCCCAGGCCCCTGGTGGTACTCACTCCTGACAGGGCTGACGACGTCTACCGGCACCGATTCACAGCCGCCCACGAACTCGGCCACCTGCTGATGCACGGCGACACTGCACCCGGTGACCATCAGCAGGAGCGAGAAGCCGATCTGTTCGCCGCCGAGCTTTTGACCCCCCGCCATATCATCCGCCCGCTCTTGCCGACGAAACTCGACTTCATCGCGCTCAGTGAAGTCAGCAGGACCTGGGGGGTATCGGTCATGTCGCTGATCTACCGCTCCAGAGAACTGGGTCTGCTGTCCGACGCCACCGCACGCCGCGCCTACCAGCGCATCAATCAGATGGAAAAGCTCGGTCTCATAGTTCCCGAACCAGTCGCCAACTATCCGGGCGAGACCCCCTGCCTGCTCTCCAAAGCCTTTGCGCTGGCTGAGACCCACGGGCTCAGCTATAGCCTGCTAGCTCGCGAACTCAGATGGCGGATCCCTCGATTGAGGCTGCTACTCGGTGAGGCCGACACCCGGCCCACCCTGCGGCTCGTCTAAGAACGCACGATCTGGTGTTCGAACGAGGCGTCCCGGTCCCTGCGCACCCAATCTCCAGTGGCCCGATGCAGCAACAGGTAAGCCAACAGCACTTGGTAGTGAGCAGGAGCCGGAAGTTGCGATTCAAACGACAGACCGTGATGCAGATCGCTGACATGATCTGCGGGAACTTCCCTCAGAAGTCGACGTTTTCCTCTACCGCAGCAGCTCGTTCCTCACCGAGTTCTTCAGCGATGTAGACATTGACTACACGCACGACGGGTCGACTCGCCAGATCTGGGTCGCGGATAGGCTGGAGGAGATCCTCCAGGAACCTCACGCTGGCCCCGCGAAGGTTCCGCCGAGTTGTTGTCTCGGATCGCTCACCAGCAGATGGTGATCGGCTATGCGCAGTGTCGATGACGTCGTCGGGCACGGCATAGCCTCTGAAGCCCCTGCCTAGGCCGGGATGATCAACGCCGCCCGCGAGTTGTCGACGCTGCCGGTGAGCAGTGTGAAGTCGTAGTCCTCGTCGCCGTCGGGCGTCATCGCGTAGCCGGAGTACGCGCCGGTGAGGACGGGCGGGGTGGTCGCTGTGGTGTGGCGCGTCATGTATGTCCAGGCGTTGTCGACCAAGCGGACGCAAGCGATGCCGTGGGCTCCAGCGAATTCGAGGGCACCGCTCTGGAAGCCGGTGGCGGCCACCACGACGCCCTTCTGGGCGCCCGTGGACTGGAGCTTGGTGTGCAGCACCTGGACGTCGGAGCGTTTGACGGGGTCTTTGTGGCGCTTGCACTCGAACAGGATGAGGAAGTCCATGCCCGCCAACTGGAAGCGCGCCGTGACATCCATGACGTAGGTCCCGTCCAGGCCTTCGATCGGATCGAGGTGTTTGACCTCCCAGCCGATAAGGTCGAGGTTCATCGACTTGGCGATCGCGGCGACCGCTTCCTCGTATGCCTTCGGCGTGATGTCGAACGATGGCCAATGATCTTCCTCGTCCGCTGCGGCAGTCGCGGTCGGGGAATCGTCGCTCATGGTGAGGTGCTCGCTTTCGGTGAGGAGTTAGTCGGTGGAGGCGGGCAGCAGGTCGACGAAGTCGGTGCTGTCGTCGCCGTCACGGGCAGTCCGCGCGGCCTCCCGCAGCACGCGGAGCTTGCTGCGATTGCCGTTGAGGCACGGCAGCAGGACGTCGTCGTCGGCATCGAGGATCGCGGCAGGGTCGGTGAGCGACTCGGACGCGAGCCGTAGGTAGTCCGTCCGGTCGAGCGCGGCACCGGCACGCTGAGCCAGCGGTACCAATTCGGCCGGGATGCCGAATTCGAGCTGGACGGGCAGGAGGCGAGCGAGGTCGTCGAGGCAGGCCTCGGGATGCAGGCAACGGGCGATGTCGATGACGGTGCCGACGACGCTTTGCGTGCGGTCGGCAGACGCCCGGGTCACGCCGGCGGCGTCCTTCCTCGGCATGTGCACCATGAGCTGCCGCTCAATGTGGCCGATCGGGACGCCGCCCATCCACATCATGCAGGCCACAGCCCGTTTGGCCCGTTCGGCGGCCGTCTTGCGCTCCTGGCCGGGCATAGCTGCGAGCACGGGTCCGGCGATACCGTGGCGCTGCAACTCGCCGAGATAGGTCGTCTGCTCCTTCTGCCATCCCTTTGTATTGACCGGAGGCCGAGCAGTAGTTACCTCGTCGGTCAGCTGGGCCGCAGCGATGATGGTGACGCGATTCAGTGCGCTCGGGTGCACAGCACGCAGGGTACGGGCGACCCGCGCGGCGGACACGACACGCAGACCGCTCTGGGACACGTAGGTCCCAAGTTCGGTCAGCTCGATCCCGGACGGACCGGTTGACAGCAGTCCGGCCTCGACAAGTTCGTCAAGAACAGCGGAGACGGTTGCCGTGGGGAACGGATCCGGTGCGCCCGCAAGCCGCTGCTGGTGCGCGGCGAAGCTGTTGGACAAGAACGCGATGACGTCGGCTTCGCTCAGGCCCGCCACGCCTTCGCGTCGCGAGGCGACCGCTACGACGCGCAACAACAACGTCGCGACATCCTGCTCGGGGTCCAGCAGCTGAGACCGCAGATCCTCCGGCTTGCCCAGCACATAGTCGCGCCATCGGCGGTCGCCGTCGATGCCGCCGCCAACGATCAATACGGCGCGGCCCCCATCGGTCAGCCCCAGCCGGCCGGCCCGCCCGGCGATGTTCTTGTACTCGGCAACCGAATACGGAGCTGTCTGGGTCGGCCCGGTCGGGTGATCCAGCTCTACGATGATCACGGTCTCGGCGGGAAGATTGACGCCCTGGGCCAGCGTCGTGGTGGACACCAGCACCCGGATGCCGCTGTCCGGGGCACGGAACTGGTCCTCGATGGCGATCTTCTCATCCCGAGCCAAGTCGGAGATGTGGAAGGCGACCCCACCGGTCAGGCACTGGCGCAGGTCAGCCAACACGGCACTGGGGTCGCCGCCCGCCAGGCCCTCCAGCGCCGCCTTCGCTTCCGGCAGGCTCAGACTCTGCGCAAGATAGCGAGCGCAGCCGCGGGCCGCCCCCCGAGTGCTCCGAAAGACGATGACCTGCTGACCCGCGCCCACCAGTTTGCGCACCAGCGGGATGATCAATTCCTGGTTGCGCTGCGTCCACCCGGTCGGCGCGATGAGCTGCTCGGATGCCTCCTCGCCATCGGCATCGACGTACCGGTAGATCCCATCGGGACCGAGTACCCCTTCGAGCAGCGGCACCGGCCGCTCGGTCCGGGCGATGACGTTCGCGTCGAGCCAGCTCTCGAGACCACCGAGGTCGCCGAGCACCGCGGACAGCGCGACGACCTGCGGTGCGACACCTTCAGGACGGCGCGCCTTGAGCACAGTGAGGAGGAACTCAAGATAGGCGCCACGGCCAGAGTCGACGATCGTCTGAACCTCGTCGATGACGATGACGGAGAGCAGCTTGAGCAGGTGCGGGTTACCCAGGGCCAGACCAGTGAACTTCTCGTAGGTCAGCACAGCCAGGTCGAACTGCCCCTGCAGCAGCGCTGGCACATCGTCGGCGGTTTCCCCCGTGGCCCGGATGGTCTGCAACCCGATCGGCTCGTACGTGCGCGAGAACCTCGCGTACTGCTCGTTGACCAACGCGCGGGTCGGCAGCAGGAACACCGATCGCCCGCCCACCTGGGCAGTGCGGATAGCGGCGAGCTCCCCGATCATGGTCTTGCCGGAGGACGTAGGAGCCGCCACCAGGACGTTCGCTCCGGCGAGCACCCGCCCCTGGTTGATCGTGTCGACCTGAAGATCATTGAGCTTCTCGATGCGCGCCGCCCAGATGTCCAGAACTACCTGCGGGATGCCGTGACTGCGCAGGCTCGCGAGGTCACGGGTGACCGGAGCGAGCACGGGCGAAGGGAACTGCGCCGAATAGAGCGGGCCGCTATCGGTAAACGCCGGCCACAGCAACTCCCCGTCCATCTGACCGCGCAGGCTCGGATCCTGCTCGGCGGCCACCGTGCCGGATGCCTTCGCCTTGACCTCACGGGTCACGAACGCCAGCAGGTCGTAGAGGCGAACCTGCCCGCCGTCCCCGGCCGCCGCGCCCAGCAAGGCCCGCAAAAGGTGATAGGTAAGCAGCCCGTGCCCCAAGTGAGGGTCCTCCCACGCCTCCTGCTCGCCGGTCGCCGCGGCCAGGATTAGCCGCCCGGTCCCCGCCATCCGCTCCAACCGTGCGTCCGTGGACTCCGGCAAGCCGTGCAGGCCACCGCGGGGCACCAGCGGGGCGTTCAGAACCTTCGCGCCCGCACCTCCGGCGAAGCAGCAATCCAAGACCACGACCAGTTGCCGGGCCGGAATCGCGCTCACCAACTCCGTGAACTGGTCAAGCGGCAACGACGTCGAGGGCAGGTCGTTCGGGTCGGCGTCGTAGGTGACCAACTCGTGAGTCGTGCTGCCATGCCCGGAGAACGAGATGACCACGACATCCTCGGACGTGCTGCGGGTCTGGAGCTCCACGAGAGCAGCCACGACAGCGTCGCGGGTGGCGTCCCGGTCCACCAGCAACGCGGTGTCGGTGTCGCCAAGATTGTCGGAGAAAAGGGCGTGCAGCGCCTTCGCGTCACGTGACGCCGATGCGAGCCGCCGCACCGACTTGGAGCGGTACCGGTTGATACCTACGAAAAGACCATGGAACTGCCGCGCCGAAGCCGCGGCCGGGCTACCCGGCATTCACGCCTCACGATGTGAAAGTAATTCGTACCGTTTCCGGCGAAAGCTGTGCTCGGCCGCGCTCCCGACGTGCCGACCTACCACCAGTCAGGCGGCACTCGGATCGAGCGACAGTGGCCAACGATATCAGTGAACGAAATCAATGAGGCATTATCATGCTGATGGTGCAGGGCAGGATGGCTGCGAGAAGGTGAAACTCCCGTAAGACAGCAGTTACCAAGATCCGATGCCCCAACCAGGAGTCTCGTTGCTGTCCTACCCTGTCGTGATCCCGCTGTCGAACCGCACCCTGGTCCGCCTGGCGACCTCATCCGCGCGCACCGGACCGAACGCCGAAGCTGATGACGGCGTGCCCCCGGAAGGTGCGAGAAGACGGCCGGATCGTTAATGTGCACGTGCAGGTCGCCACTGCGGTAACACAATGGCAACCGGGAGATCCTCGGGCTGGAGGCGTCCTCGGCCGAGGACGGCGCCAGCTGGCTGACCTTCCTACACGGCACACGATCTGACCGCTGCCCGAACTCCTCTCCTTATCGACGCCTTGGCAAACGGGATCGTGATGACGTTCGCGGACAAGGGCGGCTGGCACCATTCGGACCCCGTTCAAACGCCACCGGCATCGGCCGCGGCTGTCACGCGCTCAGAAGGACGTCAACCGAGCGCACGCGAGCATCCGCGCTCTAGGCGAACGCGCCATCGCGACCTTGAAGGCGTGGAAGGTTTTAACCAGCTCCGCTGCTGCCCTCGCCTGGCCACCACGATCGTGCAGGCCATCCCGTCCTGCACGCCCTAGAAGCTGACCCCTACTCATGATGAAAAAGGCTCCATGATCTGGCAGACCTGCATTTACTAGAAGCTTCTTCTATGCACAGCCAAACCATCCACCCGCAACTAGTCCGTGACCTGCCGGCTCAGGGTGAAAAGGACTCAATGTCGCTGACTGTTATGTTGCCATTCCTTTATGAGTTCCTTCTCTCTATCTGGGGAAATCCCATGATGCGACTGCCGTTCATGCGCAACGGTATTTCCGCTCTTGGATAGCCATTGATAGGTGTCCTGTACGGTCTCCCTGGTTGGTCTCGAAGTGAGTCCCGCCGCCAATGTTCTGGTCGTATCTACCGACCACGTGCCGAGCGCGGTCCGCCAGAGGGGGAGCTCCGTCCACTGCCGTACGTTGTGTGATACCAGGAAGTCGGCGTCGATCCACACGAGTTCGGCATCGGAGCTTGTTACGGTCAGGCATGCTGCAAGCATCTGACCAAAGGTGGTGTGCCCTTCGGGGGCCGTGACGTTGAAGGTGCCTTTGGTCTCGGTTTCCAGGCAGGCGAGCGTAAAGGCGGCCAGGTCGCGGACGTCGATGGGTTGGATTGACTTTGCTGGGTCGCCGGGGGCGAGGACCTTGCCGCCTCGTTTGATGCGTTTGAGCCACCAGGTCAGTCGGCCGACGTTCTCCTGTGGGCCTAGGATCACGCCAGGGCGCAGGATCGTGACGTGGCCGTTGAATGCCTCCAGTACCGCGCGCTCGCAGCCGGCCTTGTACGTGCCGTACTGCGCGGCGGTCCAGTGCGCCTCGTCCGCGGCCGTGCCCGGCATATCGGGTGAGCAATCGTAGATGGCGCTGTCCTCGCTGACCGGTTCTGCCGGCCAGCTTGGATAAACCGAGACCGTGGAAAGGAAGACATAGGCGTTCGCCTTGCCGGACAGGAGGCGAGCTGAGTTTCCCACCACTTTGGGTACGTAGCCGCTGGTGTCGATGACCCAGTCCCATTCGCGGCCAGCCGTTACAGTGTGAAGTTCGGTCTCATTTTCCCTGTCGGCTCGCAAAACTTCTGCCCCGGGCACGTCGTGACCGGTAAGGCCACGGTTGATTGTCGTTACCTGATGGCCGACTGCGAGGGCTTGTTCCACTAGGGTCCTGCCTACGAACCGCGTGCCGCCGAGCACTAGGACTCTCATAGCACGATGATGCATCACATGGGATGGTGTGGTCGATGCCTTTGATGATCACACCTGCCACCACCCTTCCTGTTGGCTCCCCTGCTGTCCTCGCGACTACCCCTCCCGTTTAATCAGGCCCTCATGGCGGAGCGGACCCGCAGGCAGGAGGGAAAAGGCGGGACCGGAGCGTACCCCGACTCGCTAGTGGAGTAACCGCTCACTAAGAAGGGTCGGGATTTATGGAGTCCGTTTGTGTGTGACTCTAAGCAATATATATGCTCGCCGCTGTTGTTTTGTCGCTCACGTCCAATGGCTAGCATTCTCGCCAATAATTGACGATTCTTCATTTCTGGATATGTGCTGTTGCCTCGTGTGGGTACCCTGATCCTCTTTGTGTGCCGCCTCTGACCTGGTAAAACTCTCCGTGAATACGTGCAAGCCTATTGATTGGATCTCTGTTTCGCGGTTCAATTGAATTGACCAGGAAAACGGGGACACGCAAATCGGTAGCGTGTCGCGAGCGATCGGAGAAAGCTCATGACGGGCTGGATCTTCGGAAAATACGTTCCTTCGAACGTCCCCGGCGCGAACCTCACCCCTGAGGACATGGCACGCGTCACGGCGGATGACTGGGAGGACATCCGCAAACTGGCACGCGGTTACTGCCGCACGGTCGATTCCACCCGTTCCCGCAAGCGGATGGACGGGAGCGCCACCATTGTCAAAGAGGGGCACGCCCCCTACGGCACCGATGACGTCTCAGACGACGTCACTCAAGATGCCGTCCTCCTCTTCGCGCAGCGTCTGCGCGATGTCCTCGCCTCCTGTGCTTCGGCCCCCGAGAGCGGTTCCACCCGCGACGACCAAGCGTGGGTCTACGTTCGTCGGGACGGCACGGAGATGACCATCACGCGCGTGACTCTCCAGAGATGGGCGGTGCGCGACGCTGCGGCGCGCAACGGCTACCGGCTCGACGTCCCGCCCGATGAGATCGACGTCATTCCGGGGGCGCAGCTCATGCGTGGACTGCCGCATGTGGAGAACGCCACACGCGCAGCTCTCGCGTTCTGCGCTTCACAGCACAGCGCCGAAATCTTCCGCACCGCGTTCGCGGACGGTCAGGACTTCCCGGTTCTGCGGGACGCTCTCACCATCGCCACCCAGGCTGAGGACCTCGGGCGGGCGGGCATCCTGGCCCGTACGGCTCAGGCGCAGCACGGAGGGGCGTACGGCTCCCGACGTGCCGTCATCCGCACACGTGACGCCGCGCGCGCCGAATGGCGAGAGCTCTCAGAGCGTCTAGATGAAGCGAGGGACGCGATGGTCTACGGGGGTACTCTCAGCGCCGAAACCGACTGACGGACCTCCCAGAGAGCGCCTCAGAGCTACTCAGCTCTGAGGCGCTTCGTTATTTGTCGCAGGTCGGCGGGAAAGAATCTTGAAGTGCCAGCCCAAGGTCTACGCTCCCGTATTTATGTGAGAGCGAAATCGCTGTACGGCACGCGCCGCACGGCTAGCTCTGCCGCGCGGTATCGCGCAGCAACGCACGCTCGCACGAGAGCATAGGTGAGTGAGCGACGGGAGATCGGGGTGGAGCGGTCGTCACGCGTGAACGGCTAGCGAGAATCGTGCCGGTCGCGGACGGTTGGGCCGTTCCGGCTCCCGTATTTATGTGAGAGCGAAGTCGCCGCGCGGTCATTGCCGTACGGCTCGCTCGGTCCTGCCGGATTGCACGGTGTGGCAACTCGCGCTCGGCATCTACGCCAACGAGCGAGCCACGGGAAATCGAAGCGGAGCGATCGACGCGCGTGAACGGTGAGGGAAAAACCTTGCCACGCACGGACGGGTTGGGCCGTATCGGCTCCCGTATTTAAGTGAGGGCAAGAAACCGCGCGGTTTACGCCTTAACCGCTGTCCCACGGTTCTTCACGCCGTGAGTGAATCGTCGGCGGAGATTCTCTGTCCCGGTCTCCGTATCCGGAACGACGCGACGGGATGGCTTCATATCCGTGGCCGGAAGGCTCGCCGGCTGGACCCGTGGACGGCAACTGGACACGCCGCCTCGCTGTGGCCTGGGCATGGGGCACAGGCCATGCCGTACACGGGAGTGCTCATGGACATCGGCCAAAAGCTAGTGCACATGATCACGTCGGAGCTGCTGCCCAAAGACTTCTCTACGGGGTCCAAGGGCTTCTACGCGTCGGCGAAGATCACCGCCGGTGGGGTCCGTTACCAGTGCCAGGCTCAGGCGGTGCTGGTCGGCTCCAAGAACGACGCGACCGCCGTGGTGGATGCCACAGCTGAGGAGATGGGTGCCGCGCTCGCGGGCGTACTGGGGGCTCTCAAGCCGCGCACCTTCAAGAGCGGTCGGACGGGGTATCGGGCCGCCGCGAAAGTGGAGGTGCGGGGACAGCTCTTCCAGTCCAGCATTCAGGCGGTCCGGTTGGTCTGATCCACGCGGCGCGCCGGGATCTCGCGTGTCTCCCGGCGCGCCCGCTGGACGGCAGCCGTGTCCACGATCCGCGACTCCTGTCCGGGCCCATTAACCGCGTGCAGCGCCGGATTGGGCGGGGCGTGGAATCCGTGCGGTTTTCCAATAAACCATCTCTGGCCGACGGAAGCCGCTGCGTATTCCTACAGATGTTCAGGAGGACGCCAATGGTAGTTCTCGATCACGTCGTTCTACCCCCAGGTTGGGGGATCTCCTCCAGGCTGCTTGCGTACTGGCCGATCGACGACGCCCACAAACTGGAACTCTGGCCGTCCGGTCGCACGCATGATAACCGGTTGCAGTGGTACTACCGGCTGTCCAGGCGCAGCCGAACCATCTTCGCCGCCTCCGACATCAACTCTGCCGTTGGCGCACGCCTGACCGCCGACGAACTTGTCCGTGCCGCTCGTACGGTACTGGCGTTTCTCACGCTTCAGCCTGGCGGCACCGATGCGGAGTACTTCGACGGCTACACCAAAACCCAGTTGGCCTGGCGCGACGCGTATGCCGAGGAGCTGTCGATCTACGCACTGGAGTACGTCTGTGGCTACTGCGGCGACGTAAATCATCTCTCGCCTGGCTGCCCCGCCCGTTGATCGCCGTGGTCTTCCGAGAGCTGAGCCGGGTGAGGCCGTGAGGTGCTCACTTTCCTGATTCCTACGGCGGGCGTCGCTTCGAGGTGAATCGAGCCACGCGATATTCGACCGTCCTGTTCTGCGCGGTCTCTCTGTCCCCGCCCCCGGCATCGCCGGGGGCTTTCGCGTTCCTGGAGGTGTTTCATGACCGAACCCATTCGCCTGTCCAGCCCCACCGACGTGGTCGCAGTGGTTCCCTACATGCTGGGCTTCCACCCCGCCCTGTCCATGGTCGTGCTCATGTTGCAGCCCAACTCCAAGACGGTGCTGGGCGCGATCCGATTCGACCTGCCCGAGCAGGGCGTCCCATCAATGGCCCAGCAGCTGGCCTGCATGCTCACCCGCAACGACGTCACCCACGTCATGCTTTCCGGTTACGGTCCAGGCTCCCGGGTGACGCCGGTCATGGACATCGTTCGGCAGACCCTTCCCGGCCACGGAATCGAGGTGCTTGAGGCACTGCGGGTGGAGGACGGTCGCTGCTGGTCGTACGTGTGCACTGATCCGGCCTGCTGCCCGCCCGAGGGACTGCCGGTCGACACCACCAGCAGGGTCGCCGCCAACGCGGTCGTGGCCGGGCTGGTCGCCCTCCCGGACCGTGCGACCGTAGAGGCCGCGCTCGCCCCCGTCGGCGGTGCTCGCCGCGCCGCGATGCGCAAGGCGACGCTGGAGGCCCACGACCGGGCGAGGGCGCTGCTCGCGTCCACGACGTCGACCGGCGCCTTCTGGTACGCCGAGGGCCTTTCGCGCGTCAGGGAGGCCCTCAAGCAGGTGGACCAGGATGGGGAGCTTTCCGACGAGCAGGTGGCGTGGCTCGGCATTCTGCTGACGATCATCCCGGTTCGGGACGGGGCGCAGATCTTCCCGGACTACTCGGACGAGACGCAGCTGAGGCTGTGGTCGGAGATCACCCGCCGGGTGGAGCAGGCGTACGTCCCCGCGCCCGCCTGCCTGGTCGCGGTGACGGCGCTGACCACGGGTGACGGTGTCCTCGCGCGCATCGCCGCCGAACGTGCACTCTCGGCGGATCCGGAATACCGGTTCGCTCTGCTGCTTCTCCAGGCGCTGAGCATCGGCCTCCCGCCGAGTATCGTCACCGAATTCCGGACCCCGGAGATGGCGAGGAACATCGCGGCCACCGTGACCGACAATCCCGATGTCGTCCGCCCGATCCTTCGCGACATCGCACCCGAGGGCCGGTGAGGGGCATGGCGGACGCCCGTGTCCACGCCGCCATCGTGATCGGCGTGACCGGCCACTTGATCCAGGTCGAGGCGGATGTGACAGACGGCCTGCCGGCGCTTCTCCTGGCGGGCCTGCCAGAGAGGGGTACCTGGGAGACCCGCGACCGCGTACGGGCGGCGTTCCTCAACAGCGGGCTGGCCTGGCCGGAGTCGCGCGCCACGGTGAACGTGCTTCCGGCCGAACTTCCCAAGGGGGGCACCGCCGCTGACCTCGCGATCGCTGTGGCGCTGCTCGCTGCGGCCGGCGCCATCCCTGACTCTGGCCTCGGCCGCTGGGTCTTCCTCGGGGAACTGGGGTTGGACGGTGCGGTTCGGCCGGTCCAGGGCGTGCTGCCGATGATCCACGCAGCGGTGGCCGCTGGCATTCCCCGCGCCGTGATCCCGGCGGCCAACGCCGGTGAGGCGTCCCAGATCCCCGGTGCCATGGTGGTTCCGGTCCGGGACCTGGCCCAGCTGGCCGGATGGCTCCGTAATGGAGAGCTGGAGGAGCGGGGCCGTTCGTCCCCTCTGGTCGGGCGGTGTTCGCCGGCCAGCCCGGTCGATCTCGCTGATGTGATCGGCAATGCGGCGGCGCGGCGGGCGCTGGAGGTCGCCGCGGCCGGTGGGCATCATCTGTTCCTGCAGGGGCCGTCCGGAAGCCCGGCCACGATGCTCGCCGAGCGATTGCCCACGATTCTGCCGCCGCTGAACGACGAGGCGTCCCGCGAGGTCAGCGAGATCTACTCCGCAGCGGGGGACCTGTACGCCGACCGGTTTGTCCCCGGCCGCCCGCCACTGGTCAGCCCGCACCACACCAGCACCCAGGCGGCCATTTTCGGTGCACGTCGTCCGGGGGCCGTCTCGCTGGCGCACCGCGGGGTGTTGTACCTGGACGACGCCGCCGAGTTCCCCGCCGTGATCCTGCACGGCCTGCGTCGTCCTCTGGAGGCCGGCGAAGTGGTCGTCGCCCGGGGCGATTGGACGATCCGTTACCCGGCCCGGTTCACTCTCGTTCTCGCCTCACCGCCGTGCCCGTGCGGGGCGGTCGCGTGCGTGTGTACCCCCTTGGCCAGGCGCCGCCATCTCGCCCGGCTGGCCGGATTGCTGGACCGGGTCGAAATCCGTACCCGTGTGGTCCGGCTGAACAGGCCGGGGCTGCTCGGTGACTCGCCGGGGGAGTCCAGTGCGGCCGTCGCCGAACGTGTCGCGGCAGCGCGAGAACGCGCCTCCGCCCGCCTGACCGGTACGCCCTGGCGGACCAACGCCGAAGTTCCGCTTCTGGAACTGCGGACCGTCTTCCGGACCGTTGCGGGCGCGCTGGACCCGCTGGACCGCGCGCTGAACACCGGGGCGCTGACCGTCCGGTCCTACGCCCAGGTGCTGCGGGTGGCGTGGACGATCGCCGACCTGGGCGCCACTGACACGCCCGGCCGCGACGAGATTCAGGAGGCACTCGCTCTGTGGAAGGGCGAATCCCCGGGACCCGACGGCCTGCCTGCTCGCTGACGCCTCATGGCGACAGCTGTACTCAACCGATGTGGGGCACCGGGCGGACCGGTGCCCCTTCTTCATGTCTGGAGGACAGACGCATGTCGAAGGAAACTTTGGCCTGGCTGAACGCCAACACCTTGATCGGCTTCACCGACAAGCGGGGGACGGCCTGGCACTATCGGGCCGGTCTGCAAGGTGAGCAGCAGAACCACTACCCGGACCGATACCGGTGGAGGACGTCAAGCGGCGCCTCTTCGGCTGGGAGGCCCTGGCCCAGCCGATCTACGTGGAGAACCCCGTCACCGGCGGCCTCACCGAGATCCCTGAGCGGCAGGCGATCCTGCGCAGCGACAACGGTCACGTCATGGGCATCTTCTCCGATGGCTACCAGCCGCATCCGTACGTCGAGTGGCTCATCGACACCATCGGCCGCCTGCTCGACGATGACCTGTCGATCGGCTCGGCGGGCCTTCTGCGCGGCGGCGCGGTCGCCTGGGTCTCCGTCGAGGTCCCCGAGAACATCCGGACCCCGGAGGGCGTCGAGTTCCGGCCGCACCTGTTCGGCGCGACCTCGTTCGACGGATCGCTGGCGACCACCTTCAAGCGGGCCGTCACCAACGTGGTCTGCGACAACACGATGGCGGCCGGCTTGGCCGAGCTCGGCCAGCAGGTGAAGATCAAGCACTCACGGCACTCGAAGCTCCGGCTCGCCAAGGCCCGTGACGCGCTGAGCATCGTCCACCAGGTGGCCGGCGACTTCGCCGAGCAGGTCCGACGGCTCTGCGAAACCGACGTCAGCGATCAGCAGTGGCGGGCTTTCTTGGACGCGTACGCACCCCTGCCCGAAGACCGAGGCCGCTCCCGGACACTGGCGGAGAACAAGCGCCAGACCCTCAACCAGCTCTGGCGCCACGACAATCGGGTCGCGCCGTGGGCGGGCTCCGGCTGGGGAGTCCTCCAGGCAGCGAACACTTACACCCACCACGGGCAGTCCGTACGCGGCGCCTGTCGCGCCGAGCGCAACCTGCTCCGCGCCGTGACCGGCGGTGTGGACGACCTGGACCGAGAGACGCTCCGCATGCTGGAGAAGGCCCTCAACCGGCCAGTCCTGGCCTCTGCCGCATGAGGTGACGCCGTAGGGCGTTGCTCGGAAGATGCCTTCGGGAGATCGCAATCTGATGAGGCTGCCATTCGAGGTGCCTGGTGCTACGGCCCTGAGCCCACCGAATGGTGGTTCGATATCAGGGCGGTGCGTTTTCGAGGGCGGAGTGACGGCATGAACGACGTGACAGCGGCCTTGCTCTTCGACGCGGTCGCGCGGCTGGAGAAGAGCATCGTCGCCCGCGACTGCCCGGCCGTGGTGGTCCTGGACGGAGAGCGCAGGCTAGTGCTGAGCGACTACGACTACCTGCGCGACGAATCGGCCGCCGTCACGTTCGAGGCGCGGGCCGCCGTCAAGGCACGCGAGATCGGTGCCGTGCGGTGGGCCTTGGCCGTGCCGCAGGTATGGGTCTTCAGGCCACCGGATACGGTCGCCCTGCGTGCCGTGTCGAATCATCCTCTACGCGAAGGGGAGCAGGAGGCGATCACCTGGATGACCTGCGACCGCGACGACGGAGTCGACTACGGTCGCGTCGCGTACGCTCGGCGTCCCAGCGGTGAGCCCGTTTTCGAGGAACCGGAAGTGTTCACCGTGGGCGTCCGCCCGCGCGAGAGCATGCCGGGGTTCACCCTGCTCCAGGCTTATCTGGCAGAAGAGCCAAACGGTTGAACCGATACGACGAGGGTCGGCTCGCGGACGAACCGACCCTCTGACCTACTCCATCGAAATCGACCAAGAAAACGGTAAGAGCGGTCAGCAATCAGCCTACGCGTCTGGCCAGGCGGCGGCTGCTCGTCTTGCTACCCGGCCGCGCAGCCTCTATTCGGTCTGGCGAGTCGTTGATCAACTCGCCTACCCGTGCTTGTCAGCGTGACGGTTGGGGTCATCCTCGTGGTGTTCCTGGGCTGTCTTGTGTTCCTGCCCACCTGGCTTGTCGAGCACGCCCTTGGGGAGCGCACCGCATCGGCTCTCACCGCGGCTGATTGGCTCGGGGCGGTGAACGATGCGCGCTCGACGCTGTTGCTGGGGCTTGGAGGGCTGCTGGCGCTCGGCGGCATCGCGCTGGGTGCGGTGGTGACGCTGCGGCAGGTCCACATCAGCAGAGAAGGGCAATTCATCGACTTGTTTACCAAAGCCATCAAGCAGTTGGCCGGCGACAAGCTGCCGGTGCGGCTTGGCGGGGGCTATGCGATGGAGCAGATCGCCGAGGCCGCGCCGCACTACCTTGGACACGTGCGGCGCTGTTGGCCTCCTTCATCCGGAAGCAGGTGCCATGGGCACCGCCCCGGCCCAGGCGGGCGGATGCCGGTCAGGCTGCCCATCATGGCGAGTTCCGTGACGATGTGGCCGGTGCCATCGCGGTCCTGGCCCGTCGCACCATGGTGCTACCTGGAACGGCATCGAATTGGAGAAGGTGGACCTGCGCGGTGCCGAACTGACCTGATTCGACTCAAACACTCACTTAAGTCCTAAATGTCAGTGCTGACAGGTAGGTTGCCGCCATGCTCCTCCAGGCTCCTACGCCGTCACCCGTGCCCACCGTGACCATCACGCAGACGGTGACCGTCCCGACCTCCGTGCCGACACCCGTCATTACCATCGCGCCCCCTTCGGAGGGGATCGACTGGTGGAAGGACGTCGTTTGGGGCGACTTCGGCGGCGGTGTGCTCGGCGTTCTTGGAGGGCTTCTCGCTGCCTGGCTGGTTATCAGAGCCGAACGTGGATCGCGGAAGGAAGAGATCCGTCGAACCCTGGCACTGGACTACGCTAACGCAGCACGGCGGCTCTCAAAGCAGCTGGGCCTACCTATTCAAGAGGGTTTTGAAGACGCTCTAGAGAGCTTTGAGCTACTTACCGGTCGAATCGTGCGACTCTACTCCAAGCGCTCAGGCTTCCTCCGACCTATCCGCTGGATCATGGCCCGATTCCATAGGCATGTAGGCCACAGCGACTTCGCCATCTGGGTCATGCTCAAGGGCAGTCCTATCGGTACCAGGTTCGAGCCGCTCAGGTGGGCCATCAACGACCTTGAAGGGCAAGTAGCCGAAATGAACCGCTCGGGAAGCCTTGGGCGCGATAAACCCGAAAACGTTGTCGAGAGCATACGGCAAATCCAGGGGAAGATCTCAGAAATCTCGACGGATCTGAGAGTTATTGAGCACACCACACTGGAATGGATGAGGTCGCCTCGGGACTGGGAGCCGGACCTGAGAGCCCGCGAATCCCTCGAGCGGGTGAAGAAGCTGATATCGGGTCCGGGTGTCACTCCGCAGGAGGAGCCCACGCCTCACGACGCCAGCCAGGCCGACGACGCTAGCCACGCGCCTTGATCCGGAGTTTACGCTCCACGCCGCGAGCATCTGCCTGATCGCCGCGATGTTGGATCGGGTGATGACGTGGGGGAGTCCGCAGGGTGGGGCGGTGAACAGCCCGCTGTCCGTCGTCGCCTGGCACATGACCTCGAATTGGGGTGTGAGTTCTGCGTGCCAGCGGTGCTTCTCAATCGTCGTCAGAGCTGCTGCGGCGTCGCCAGCTTTGTCTTGAGTCAGCTGGTTAATGCTGGTCGGGACGGATGGCTCCGACATAACCGGGTCGCTGTATGGGAGCGATCTGGATGACGGTTCCGGTGCGGGGCGCGTGCACCATCTTTGTAGCGGAGATCGCGATTCCGACGTGGTCCGGGCCGGGGATCCGGGGATTAGTCTCATAGAACAGCAGATCACCAGGCTGGATGGGGCCGCGGACGTGAGAGCCGTATGTCCACTGGGCGTAGGTGACACGAGGAATGGAGACGCCGGCCCTGGCCCAGGCGTACTGGGTCAGGCCTGAGCAGTCGAAGCCTTTGGTGCTCGCTCCTCTGCCCGTGCCGAAGCTGGGGCCGGCCGCTCCTCCTCCGCCCCAGGAGTACGGCATGCCGAGCGTCGTCAGGGCGGCGCGGACGGCGGTCATGGCGCGTACGGAAGGACTTGTCACGCCTGGGGCGATGCCGTCCGCCTGGCCGACGGCTGTGGTGGCGCCATCTCGCAGTTCTCGGCAGAGCTGGGCTGCGACGCTGGTGACCATCTCCTCTGCCCGTTTACGTGCCCTCTCCGGATTGACGGCCGGCAGCTCGGCCCTTTCGCGATCCTGCAGAACGCGGGAGACCTCGGCCACCACTGAATCGCGGTCGATGCCGAGAGATCCCGCGACCTTGACGCTGAACCGTACGGCTGAAAGGTCTGCCGGAGTGATCCCGAGTTCCTCGGTGAGGGACTCCTTGGTCGGCGGACCGGGAACGGGTTGCGTATGGCCATTGGAAGGCCAGAGCGCCGCGACTATCTTCACCGCTCGGCCTTCGTGGCGGGCGTAGGCATTCGGGTACGCGGATTTCTGAACCTTCTGCGCCGCCACGGTCAGCGGGCTGCTCTGCCAACCCTTGACCTTCACCAGCGCCGAGAAGAACTTACGGGCGGCGTAGTGTGGGTTGGTCACCTGCGCCTTGGTCCCCCAGCCGTTCACGGGGGTCTGCTGGAAGATGCCGAAAGACGTGCCGCGGCCGCCTACCGCATTGTTCTTCAAATCGGATTCTTGAAGTGCCGTGGCGATGGCGATCACGGCGGCACGCTGAGGCAGGCCTGAGGCTCTGGCCGTTTTCACAATGATGCGGGCGTGGGCAGACTGCTCGCGGTCGAGGGGCGGCACGACGGCAGTGGCTCTGGCCGAACGCGCGGTGCGCCGATGAGAACGGGGCGTCCTCTCCGAGACAGGTTGGCCGATGTACGAGCACACCGCGGTGGTGAGCTGGGCGGGATCGGCGGAGGTCTCGGCGAGCCTTGCCCCGCCAATCGTCCCCGCGAGAAGGGCGATGCCCGAGACGATGCCTCCCCCGGCGATCAGAGCTTTGACGCCCAGCCCGGCCTCGACGATCACTCCTCGTCCTCCGGGGGCAGGATGGCTCGCCGGGCGGCGGGCTCACGCGATCCGAGTCCGGGCCAATACAAAGCGAGTTCGGCAAGGCGGAGGCGCGGGCCGTCGGTGTCCGAGGGCAGCCATTTCTCTCCCGCCGGACCATCGTCCACAGGGCCTACGACGGCCGATGGGTTGCCGGTCGCGATTGGGACGAACAGGTGGCCCGGGTGGTGGATCAGCTTGCGTCGGAGATTGGCCTCACGCCGCTCGCCTTGGACCCAGAACAGGACGGGGGTGACGACCTGCGTGGCCTGGGTGAGGATGGCGTAGCCGTCGAGTTTGCGCACGACCCGGTCCAGTGACTCGCTGCCGGTGTCGTACTCCAGGAAGAAGTCGACGGTGTGCTCGTCCCGGAACCTGTCAAACGTGTTGAGACATCAGGCTACTTGTGTGGTTTGTGGTGAAGCGCCGTCGTCTTGAGACGTGAGTGGTTTGTTGATCCACAC